>CAZHYD010000012.1:0-23578 GCA_964536645.1 uncultured Ruminococcus sp. | reverse complement strand
AAAAGAAGAAAAATATTCTCTCCCCCAGTCTTTTGCTTCGCAAAATCCAGCCCCTTCGTCAGAGGGGGCCAAAGACTGCATATAACCGCAGTTACGGCAGTAGGGCAGGTTATGCAATCGAAAGAGCGTTCGATGAGACTATAGGCTCGGATGGTAGTTATGATTATGTAAAAAAGTTTTTATGTATGTAAAAGACTACTCCGAAAATGTTTTGCGAAGATTACTCGGACTTATTCCCATTTTGCTTTTAAACTGTTTTGAAAAAAGCAAAGGGTCTTCGTACCCTACCTGACGGGAAATAGTTTTAATATCAAGGTCGGTTTCCTGCAAAAGCGAATTTGCCCGCTTCATTCGCAAATCTAAAAGATATTGTTTGGGCGAAAGGCCTGTTTCGTTTTTAAAAAGCAGGGTAAAATGGGTGCGCGAAAAGCCGTAGGCGGTAGCAAGGTTGGAAATTGATATATTATTGCTGAGATTTGCCGAAAAATAAGCAATAACCCGTTCGGAAAGGGAATAATGCGCCGTGTTGTTTTGAAGGTTTGTAATGCGAGAGGTAAGTTCGTATATCTTGCCTGTCAAAAAAACGGCCTGCGCGTAGTCGGAATCGTCAGGAAAAGAATTGATTTCTATTTCAAGTTCTTTAAAGAAATTTTCGCCGCCTGACAAAGAATTCGCAAGATTAGAGTCGCTAAAACCTGCGCGACGGAAAAACAGATCAACCGACGGACCCGACAAAGTGAAAGTTATATGTCTGCAATGCGAAGCGTCACAGGAGATAATCGCCGGCTCTAACGGAGGGAGTAAAAATACGTCGCCGCAAAGCAGGGAATAGACTCCTTTTTGGACGGAAATCGTACAGTTGCCCGATACAACACAGTATAAACGGTGTAGTTCGCAAGGCTCCACAGGAACCGTTTGCCGCGGGGAAAATATCGATATTTCACAGCCCTTTAGATATAATGAGGGCACGTGAACCCTCTCTAAAGGAAGAGTGTAAGAATAAGAGTTCATAAAATACACCTTTTCGAAACAAAATAACATAATTATCTTTCATTATGCTATGTTAATGATTATAACTTTTTGATAAAATAAAGTCAAGAAAAACAATGAGTTTTTGTCTAATTTTCACGGAAATTTTTAAAAAATAGCACCTTTTTGTCAAAAAAAGGAATAAAAATCACAAAATGTTGCGCAAATGTTGAACAAATTTAACAACATGTTGCGATCTTTGTCGTGCATTTTACAAATTCTGTTTTTGAATTTGATAAAATAATTTTTTATTTGCAAAAAATGAAAGGAGATAAAGCAAATGAAAAACTTTAAAAAGATGCTGGCTTTATTGCTGGCAGTTGTGGTTTTAGCAGCCGCTTTACCGATTTCCACTCTGATAATCGGCGCTGAAGACGCAACAAGCAACGAAGTTAATGTTGAACAACTCGGCGAGGCTAAATTCTCGTTCTTGTTCTCTACCGACATTCACTTCCAAGCTAGTTCAAGCAATCTTAATGACTTTAAGAAGATGTACCAGGACGTAAAGAATACCGGTGTTGACATTAACGCCATTTTTATTTCCGGTGACTTGACCCAGGACTCTCTCGCGAATGAATGGGAGCTTCTCAGAAGGTACATTGACGCTTACTCACCTTCAGGTGTAACAACCTATACCACCATGGGTAACCACGACGCCCGTTCTTACGACTACGACGATAGCGAAAGAACCGACGAAGAGCGTTGGGCAGAAGTATGGGGCTATTATCAGCAACATATGTATGACGTTACCGGTATGAAACTTGCAGTTCCTTACTATCATGTAGAAATTGACGGTTATGACCTTATCTCTCTTTGTACAGAAGGTCCCGAAAGAGATTCTGCATACATTTCTGACACCCAGATAGCTTGGTTTGAAGCAAAATTGGCAGAAATTGCTGCTGCAAAGGGCAAGCAGAACATTATCGTTATGCTTCACCAGCCTCTTGCCAGCACACACGTTGCTGCAGGTTCCGCTGCTTCTAACAACGTAGGCGTTGCTAACGATACTCTTGAAGCTATTATCGCTAAGTATCCTCAGGTTATCTACCTTTCCGGTCATATTCATACCAATTCCGAAAAGGTTGAAGTAATTAACGACGGTAAGGGTATATTTATTGACGGTTTAGCTATTCAGAACTATAACGAATGCTGGTATGTTGAAATTTACGACGAATACGTACGCGTAAGAGCTCGTGATTTCTCATCAACACCAAAGACTTGGGTAGAAGGTAAGGATTACCTCGTTCCCGCATATAAGACCACAACGGTTGATAAGTATCAGCTCAGAATAGCTTATTGGGAAAACTACAACTACAGCGGTCTTAAGTATTCAGAAGAATCTTATGCTGTATACACCGCAGCCGTTGCACAAGCACGCGCAGTTCTTGATAATTACAATGCAACTCAGCAAGAGGTTGACGATGCATACAGTGCATTGCTCGCAGGCGTTAAGGGCTTGACAAGAAAGACTATCAAGACTGCAGTTTCTTACGACGCTATGACCCTTACAATCCTTCAGGATTATGCTTCTTTGAGCACTGCAGGAGTTGTTAGCGGTTCTACAAACGCTTCCGCAACCCTTTCCGAAGTTGCATACGGCGTTGATTCACAGGGCGCTTTGATTCTTGCTTCTACAACCGCAAAAGACAGCGCTGCTGTTTATACCATTCCGCTCAGCACTGCTATTAAGGCAGACGACGAGGGCTATATGGTTTATGCTAAGCTTCCCGGCGTAGGCTCTAACCTTAAGTCCAGTCTTGCAGTTTCACTTGTTGATGCAGACGGCAACGCAGTTGACACAACAGATGCAACCATTACTTATTATGACGTTACCCAGCAAACCTGGAAGACTCCCGTTACTGTTGGTTACTATCCTGCAGGCTTTGAAGGCTACATCAAGGTTGTCTTCGCAGAGGGTACCGATGCTTCTGCAGCAGCAGCAGTTAAGGTTACAAGCGAACAGTTCGGCGGCGATGCAAAGGTTGTTATCGGCGGTATCTACTCTATTCAGGAAAATACCATAGGTGCAACTGCTAATATCGGCGGCGCTGAAAAGTTCATTGTTAACGGCAAGGTTAAGACCGAAGAATATATGAACATCTACAATGCTGCTATCAAGGCAGAAACTATCACTTCGTTCTCCGGCTATGAAGTAGGCACAAGCATTTTAGAAAATAACCTCGGTCTCATTACCTACAACTACACTAAAGATCCTCTTGATCAGACCATTACCTTGACCATAAGCGAAAGCATTAACTCGGTTGCAAAGGGCAACGCAATTGTTCTTTCTGCAGACGGTAACACCTATAGCTTCTGGGATGGTTCGGATTGCGTAATGGAAATTTCGTATAACATATTCTATTACCCCGAATACTACTTCTTGGATGACTGTCAGGCCATTATGTTCTACGTAGATGCAGCTGATTATGCTAACGAAGAAGGCAACAGCAGCGGTATGTTCAGCTTTAAGTTCACTTTGGATACCTATAATTTAGAAGGCGAACGTATCTATTCTGATATGGATACAGGTTACACCTACTACTTCCTTGAAGACGGTACTGAAGAATGGGTTAAGGGTGTATCCGGCACAGGTAGCGTTAGTATGTTGCACGGCAGCAGCGGTTACTTCCTCTGCCCCATCGAATCCTTCAAGAACGGCCTTGCAGGCAACCTCGAAGGACGTTACATCCAGAATTCTACCATCATTTGTTCCGAATTCGGTGAAGAGTACGGTGCTGTTACTGTAGATGGTATCTGGAACGTTGTGGACTATGAATTGTCCAACCTCTTCCTTATGTCTTATAACGGCGCTGAAACCTATAGCTTGCTTACAGGCGAAGAAGCCGTTACCGCTGACCTTGATAAAGTTGGAACCTTCCCCTACGAGCCTGACTATATTGACGAACTTCCCGAAGTTTCTACTGAAGAATACTTCATTAACGATCCCGCTTATGAGGATATCACAGGCAACACTGCTAAGTTCACTTGGGACGAATATCCCGGCGCAGCAAGCTACAACGTTTCTATCTATAAGAGCGTTTACACCGACGCAACTCTTAAGTACTTGCTTATAACTGAAACAGAGGTTGAAACCAACGAAGCTACACTTGAAGGACTTGAGCCTCTTACTTGGTACTTTGCAGTTGTTACTTCTAAGAACGCATCAGGCAGAACCCTTGCAGTTTATGACTATTATCAGTTCCAGACCGAAGACGCTCCTGAAGAAGAGGAAGAATCCGATTCTAACACAGGCACCAACTCGGGTTCAAACGCTGGCACCAACTCGGGTTCAAACGCTGGCACCAACTCGGGTTCAAATTCAGGCTCTTCTGAAATTCCCGCAACCGGCGATAGTTCTAATGCAGTAGGTTTTGCAGTTGTTGCTCTCCTTTCATTCGTTCTTGTTCTTGTAGCTTTCACTATGAAAAAGCGCGAAGAGCAGTGCTGATTTAAGCCTTGTGCGATTCAGCAATAAAGACTAAGGATCACCCTTAAAACGTGGTCTTTAGGCCGTATTCTCACATAAGCGCATTGGATATAAGCTCCTCTACGAAGGAGGTATCCTTTAGTTTAATATTGAATACAAAATAAGCAAAGATTTGCCGTTTTTCACAAAAACGGCAAGTCTTTGGTTTGCTCTATAAGCAAGAGAAAAGGCTTTTAGGGCAATTTCACCAACGGATGCTTTTTTAATTGAAAATAAGGTTTTAACCGTCAAAAACGCGGAAAAGCTTTAGCTCAATTAATGAGGTAATCAAAATTAAGCTCGAAATCCCGTCGGTATAAAGTAATCCTTTAAAACCGATTGGCGCCAAGCATTTTATTAAAATGTATGAGCTTTGAATTTCGAAAAGTAACCTTCAGACAGTATGCAGGTTGTGTGTAGACGGAGAGTTATTTTCGGAATGAAATTAATTGCCGTTACACAGCTTAATGGATACTGTTGGTGCAAGGTTAAGATAACAAATCAAGGAAAATTTTTCCTTGGTGCATTTTTAGGAGATTATTCGGAGGTGAAAAAATGAAGAAAAAACCTTTGGGTCTACAGGAAAAGAGAAGAGCTATGATGGGTTGGATATTCATTTCTCCTTGGCTTGTAGGTACTATATTCTTCTTTTTACAGGCGTTGGTGCAGGTTGTTAGATACTCCTTCACCGAGGTTAGATTCGATACCGAGCTCGGCATGGTAATCGAGCCTCTTGACAACTTGTTCTGGAACTACATATATGCATTCAGAGAGGATGCACAGTATCCGCAGCTTTTGGTTAACTCTTTAACCTCAATGCTTTATCAAATTCCTGTAATTATCATTCTTTCTTTGTTCGTAGCAATTCTTTTGAATCAAAATTTCCGCGGACGTGGATTTATGCGTTCGGTATTCTTTATACCGATTCTTATTACTTCCGGTCTTATAGCTTCCATAATTAACAACAACCAGTTGCTTGTTGTTTTGGGCGGCGGCTCGGAAACCACCAGCTTCTTTGATGCAACCATTCTTACAAATTCTTTGGTAAGCTTCGGTCTGCCGCAAAGCGTGGTTGACCTGTTGGGTACGGCCGTTGAAAACGTTACTGACCTTATTTGGAACAGCGGCGTGCAAATACTTGTTTTCCTTATGGGTATTCTCGCTATTCCGGAGTCTTATTATGACGTTGCTAAGGCCGAAGGTGCAGGCGGATGGGAAACCTTCTGTAAGGTTGTTTTCCCCTCGGTTACGCCTTACATAGTCCTTAACTTTGTTTATACTACGATTGATATTTTTGTTAACTATGAAAACCAGGTAATGCAGTGGATTATTGAACTGCAGTCCAAAACAAAGATTTCTTTTGCCTCTGCCATGGCGTTGTCATACTTTATGATTATCGTTGCGGCTATAGGCCTTGTTTTAGCTGTGGTTACGATCGTTTCTAAGAAAAAGGAAAAGAAAGAGAGGGCTTTGTAATGAAAAAGAATATAAAACAGCAACACGGCCTTCCTTCAACCGCTTCACCGTGGCCTTATTTGGGCGCGGCGCTTTGGAAAGTGGTTCGCTTCCTTTTCTTCTTCGCAATGACGTACATAGTATTTAATCCTATTATATATATGTTGTCGTTGGGCATTCGTGCCAGTGAAGATATTTACGATATGTCGGTTGTTTGGGTTCCTAAACACTTCACTCTGGACAGTATTAAGGTTGTATTCAACGAACTTAATTTCGGCGATGCAATGTTCAGATCGGCATATATCGCAGTTATTTGTACCTTCCTTACCGTATTTATCGGTGCTTTTACCGCTTACGGTTTTTCACGTTTTAATTTTAAAGGCAAAAAACTTCTCTTCGGCATTGTAATTCTTACAATTCTTATTCCGCCGCAGTTGGTTTTGATGCCTAACTACGTGCTTTTCAGTTCTTTTGACTTTTTCGGTCTTGTAAAAGCGATTACCGGTCAACCCACTAACGTTAACCTTTTGGATAATATTCCGATGTTTATTGCGTTAGCTGCTTTGGGACAGGGTATTCGTTCAGGCCTTGTAATTTATATTTTCCGTCAGTACTTTAACGGTATCCCGCTTGAACTTGAGCAGGCTGCCCAGATTGACGGTTGCGGCTATATGTCTACATATTTTAGAATTATGCTGCCTAACGCTATGGGTCCTATACGTATAACGGTTCTTTTCTCGTTAGTTTGGTATTGGAGTGACTTCTACACCGTTACAAACTATATGCCTTCTGTACGTACCGTATCCAAGGTGCTTAGTAACATTAAGGGCGAACTTCAAATGTTCTTCCCCACGTTAGTTAATAACAGATACTTTATGATAACAATTGAAGAAGCCGCCTGCTTTGTAAGCTTGGTACCGCTGCTGATATTGTTTGCCTGCATGCAAAAATCTTTTGCACGCAGTATTGAAACAACCGGTCTCGTAGGATGATTGATAAAGGAGCGTGCAATATGTGTAAAAATATTTTTAAACGCGTAGCTGCTCTGGCTTTGGCAATCGGATTACTGGTTGTAGCTATGCCTTTCGCTTCGGCTGACGAAGCAGAAGCCGTAACGGATGCTTACGTTCTTTTAGAGGACGGCGGCAAATATACCGTACACCTCACCGCAGAACAAGCTGGTGAGTACCTTATAAGATTTGAATACGAAGCCGTTACCGGCAAGACTATCAACCCCAAAATGATAGTTGAAATGAATGTCGGCGAAACTGAGTATTCACAGGTTATAAATCTTTCTCGCGTTTGGTATGATGACCGCGTTACCGATAGATTTATAACCGACGAACTCGGCAACGAGCTCGTTCCCGACCAGGTGGAAGTAGCGACCAAGCAGATTAGAGATATTTCTATGCTCGGTGGCGATACTCCTGTTGCTCTCGAAGCAGGCGATTATGAGGTTACATTTAATATGACCTCTTGTGCTATCAAGGTTTATTCCGTAACATTGTTAAGTGTTGAAGAATATTCTTATGAAAGCTACCTTGCGGACAATAAGGATAATGTTGACAATGGCGCTAAGGATATTTTTATAGAAGCTGAAATCACAGCCTATAAATCCTCAGCAGGTATTATCCCTACTTATGACACCAGTGACCCCGACATTTCGCCCTCATCCTCAACAGATACCTTTTTGGGTCTTGTTTCGGCAGGATATCAGGTCGGTCAGTGGGTTGAATGGAATATAGACGTTGAGTCTGCAGGTTGGTATAAAATTAATTTCAATTACCGCCAAAACTCTTTGAGAGGACTTGGTGTTCGTAGATTCCTCACCATTGACGGCGAGCATCTTTACGACGAATTAGACGAAATCGTTTTCGGTTACGGCGAAGGTTTCCAGGAATATATTCCCGAGGATGAAAACGGCGACCCCTATCTCATTTATTTGAGCGAAGGCCCCCACACCTTACGCCTTAGCGTAACACTCGGTGCTCTTTACGAGCCCCTTAATCAGATTTCTGAAGCGTTGGAACTCATGAACGAGGTTTATCGCGATATTTTGGCCATCACAGGTGCCGACCCCGATATATACCGCGACTATTATCTTGATGACGAAATTCCCGACCTTATTGAAAATCTGGAAACCTGCTGTGCTATGCTTGAAGCCGCTACCGAAACTATTGAAGAACTTTGCGGCGGCAAGAGCAACGGTAGTGCAACAGCTTCCTTTACAGAAGCTGTCCGCGTTATGAGAAAAATGATTAAGAAGCCTTTCCGTATTCCTAATTATTTCTCAAGCTATAAGTCACAAATTGACTCGGTTGCAAGCCAGAATGCCGCTCTTAACGAGCAGCCTCTCGAACTTGACACCATTGAACTTTTGGCAGTTGAAAGCGAAAGTTCACACCAGTCACTCAACTTCTTCCAGAAGCTTGTTTATCACGTAGAAGTTTTTGTAAACTCCTTCGTTGAAGATTACAACGCTACAACTCTTCAGGAAAGCGGCCAGTCACCTCTTAAGGTTTGGTTGGGCGTATCACAGCTCCAGCAGAGCGGTTCTGCTGCAGGCCGTGAACAGTTGCAGATTGTAAAACAGCTTTGCTCGGAATCTTTTGACTATCCTGTAGAGCTTTCACTCGTTAACGCTACCGAAGTTATTACACAGGCTATTATTTCGGGTAAGGGTCCCGATGTTGTAATGTTCGTTCCCGAACAGAACATCCTTAACCTTGCCGCCCGTGGCGCTTTGGCAGACTTTAATGAGATGGAAAACATTGACGAAATCACTGCAAGATTCCACGAATCTTCTATGGTTGCGGCTACTTGGGACGGCGGTCTTTACGGCTTGCCCGAAACACAAACATGGTTTATGATGTTCTGCCGTACCGATATTCTATCAGAGAATGAGGTTGAGGTTCCTGAAACCTGGACCGAACTTCTTTACGTGCTTCAGGTATTAAGACAGAGCAACCTTATGGTTGGTGTTCCTACTGATCCGCGTGTTTATGAAACAATTCTTTTGCAGTCGGGCGGTGCGGTTTATAACGACGATTTCACCGCAACTCGTATGACCGAAACGGTTTCGGTTAATGCATTTGAAGCCTGGACTGACTTCTTTATCAAGCATTCAACACCGTTGACTTACGATTTCTATAACCGTTTCCGTACAGGTGAAATGCCCATCGGTATTACCGACTATACACTGTATAACCAGCTTGTTGTTGCCGCTCCCGAACTTACAGGTTTGTGGGAAATGGCTCCCATTCCGGGAACCGAGCAGGCAGACGGAAGCATTAGCCGAGCACAGCCCTGTACCGTTAACAGCTGTATCGTAGTTGAAAGCAGTAAGCTTAAGGACGAAGCCTTCGCCTACTGTGATTGGTGGACCTCCAATGCAGTTCAGCAGAAGTTCGGTTATCAAAGTGAAATCATTCTCGGTACATCTGCCCGTTATAACACAGCAAACTTATATGCTCTTAACAACCTTAACTGGACAGATAGCGAGTTGAACTCTTTGTTGACCGCTCTTGACGATATGTGGGATACTCCCAAGACACCGGCTTCATATTACTATGACCGTAACATCGTTAACGCTTTCCGTCGTGTTGTTTACGATTATGAAAGTCCGCGTGACGTTATCGGCAGATATGCTGAAGAAATCGATCGCGAAATTGAGCGTAAAAACGAACAACTCGAAGAACAGAAAAGGAAGGTGAACGCAGAATGAAAAAGCAGTCAAAGATAGGTAAGTTCTTTGAAAAATATGGATCCAGTTATTTCCTACTTTCTTTCTGGGTAATACTTTTCACCTTCTTCACCCTTATCCCCATCTTGATTTCGGTATTCTTCAGTTTTACCGATTTCGATATGGTAAACAAATTTAATTTTGTTGGCGTAGATAACTATATGCGCCTTTTCCTTGATGATGATATTTTCGTTAAATCCTTAGGAAACACCCTGTTCTACGCTTTGATTACCGGTCCTGCCGGATACATACTCAGCTACGTTGTTGCTTGGATGATTAACGAAACCAATAATACTGCCCGTTCCTTCCTGACACTCGTTTTCTACTCACCGTCGTTGGCGGGTAACGTATTTCTAACATGGCAGTACATTTTCAGCGGCGATACATACGGTATTCTTAACTCACTCCTTATGAACCTCGGTATTATAAGTGAGCCGATACAGTGGCTTACCGATGCCGATTACAACAGTATAGTTGTAATTGTGGTTATTCTCTGGATGAGTATGGGCGCCGGCTTCCTTTCCTTCGTAGCCGGTTTTAAACAGTTGGATCGCAGCCTTTATGAAGCGGGCGCTATTGACGGTCTTAGAAACCGTTGGCAAGAATTGTGGTACATCACTTTACCGCAAATGATTCCGCAGTTGTTGATCAGTGCCGTTCTTTCGATTTCAAGCTCGTTTGCAGTTGGTTATCAGAACGCCGCTTTGACAGGTAACCCCAGTACCGACTATTCAACGCACACGGTTGTACTTCACATTCAGGACTACGGTTACACCCGTCTTGAAATGGGTTACGCGTGTACGGTAGCCGTAGCACTCTTTGTAATCATGATTGTAACCTGGGTAGTTCTAAACAATATGCTACGCAAAATAGGACAGGATTAAGGGGGTGACGATTTATGACTAAAAAGAAAAGAATTAAAGAAGCAGGCCAGCGCCGTTTAACGCGTTCGGCAGGCGGTAATATATTGGTAATATTGTTCCTTACCATTTTGGGCGCGTTTATGCTGTTACCTATGTATTACTCAATTATAAACTCTTTGAAGCCTATTCATGAATTGTTCCTCTTCCCGCCCAGATTTTACGTTACCGACCCCACGTTTGATAACTTCTTGGGTCTTATAAGAGTACAGGGTCAGGCAATCGTTCCTATGTCGAGATATATTTTCAACTCGGTATTCGTTGCCGTTACCTGTACAATGGGATACATTTTAATAGCTTCAATGGCGGCTTATCCGCTCGCCAAGCATAAGTTTCCCTTTAAGGCAATTCTTATGCAGTTAATCGTATTTGCAATTCTCTTCCGTACCGAAGTTACTGCTGTTCCTCAGTACATTTTGATGGTTAAAGCAGGTCTTATCGATACATATGCAGCCCTCATATTGCCCGCGATGGGTACATCCTTCGGTGTATTCCTTATGGTGCAGTTTATGGAAGGTGTTCCGGACGAAACTTTGGAATCCGCGCGTATTGACGGTGCGAAAGAAATCAAGCTTTTCTTCACAATGGTATTGCCCATGGTTAAGCCCGCTTGGCTGACACTTGGTATCTTTACCTTCTCAAGTATTTGGAGTACCACCGGTACAACGTTTATATACAGTGAAGAACTGAAGATGTTGCCCACCATGCTCACGCAGTTGAGCGGCGCAGGTATTGCGCGTGCAGGTATTTCTGCTGCGGCAACGGTAGTTTTGATGATTCCCCCGATTGTTTTCTTCCTGTTCAGCCAGAAGTCTGTTGTAGAAACTATGGCTCACTCAGGTTTGAAGTAGTCGTCAGCTTAAAGAAAGGAGAAACAGCGTATGTTTCGGCGTATAATAGCATTAATACTTGCCGTATGTACCATCGGCTCAATAACCGTTGGCGCGCAAGGATATTATTATAACCGCAAGGGCGACTCTGTAGTTTGTCCCGACGCCTATATTGCTGGCGGCATAATTGATGGTGTTACTTTAGGAATAGGTACCTTTGATGACATCAACGATTTATATGTTGCAGAAGACGGAACTCTTTATATTGCAGATACGGGTAATAACCGTATTGTAGTAGTTAATTCCGATAACACCCTTAAGAAAGTAATAACAGAGGTTAATTACGAAGGCACGACAAGGGAACTTGCCGCACCCGAAGGTGTTTTCTTCCGTGATGGAGAATTGTATGTCTGCGACACCGGAAAACAAGAAATCCTTATTCTTGATGACAACAATAACGTACTTCGCGTTTGCGGAAGACCCGATTCGGCATCTCTTCCCGAAGACACCACCTATAAACCTTCAAAGGTTGTTGTAAATTCAGCAGGAAGTATATTTGTTCAGGCAAACGGTATATACCAAGGTCTTGTACAGTACGGTCCCGAATGTAACTTCATTAACTTCTTCGGTGCTACGGAAATTGAAGTAACAACCGAAGTTGTTATTCAAAACGTTTGGAAAAGTCTCTTTACAGAATCGCAGCGAGAAAGCATGACCCGTACTATTTCCAGCGAACTTAACAATATTTATATTGACAGTGAGGACTTTGTATTTACAGTTACCGCTGCTGCCAGCGAAGGTCAGGTTCGCCGTCTTAATGCGGCCGGCGCAAACATCCTTAAGTTCCCCGGTTATGACGATGTTACCATCTTCACCTCGGGCTATAACTTTAATATCTTCGGTGACCAGGAAAGTGACTATACAAAGGGCGCTGCCGTAACCAGTAATATAGTTGATGTTCATATCGACGATGAGGATATCATCGCCGTACTCGATAAGCAGAGAGGAAAGGTTTTCCTTTACGATATCGAAATGAACCCCTTAGTAATCTTTGGCGGCAAGGGTGACCAGGTTGGTTACTTTACCTCTGCAGTAGCGCTTGAAAAGCGCGGCACAGATTACCTTATTGCCGACGAAGAAAAAAACACCATAACTATTATGGAACCCACTTCTTACATAGAGCAAATCCGTGAATCTCTCGCGATTTACAAGCAAGGTCTCTATGAAGAATCGGTTGAAGGTTGGGAAGCAATTCTCGAACTAAACCCCAGCTTCACAATAGCTTACAGAAGTATCGGCCGTGCATATTTGCAGCAGGGTGATACCATAAAGGCTCTCGAGTATTTGCGCGAAGGCGATGACCGTTATTACTACTCACTCGCCATGTCGAATTTCAGAAGAGACTTTATTCGTGATAACTGGCAGTGGGCTTTGCCTGTTTTGGCAGTATTAGTTGCGGCAATTTGGTTTGTAATACGCACTTACAAGAAGTGGATTAACAAACCGTCAAAAAAGGATAGGAGGAAAGCGTAATGCATAATATTAAAAAGTTTTTTCAATTAGCATATAACCGTTACCGCTATCCTGAGTTGGTTGAAAAAAGACCGCCCGATTTTTCAAAGGAAAAGCTTTCTCTTGTGGGTCAGCTTTTCGGTCACCCGATTAGAGTATTTGGTGACATAAAATATGAAAATCAAGGCTCTCTTATTATTGCAAACGTGTTGGCAGTTCTCTATTTTGTAGCGCAGGTATTTATTTACTTTGTAAAGGGCTATCTGTTCTCCAATAACGAGGCTTCGGACTTTAGTCTTGCCACCACAATTGTATCGTCCTTGGGAATTTTGTTCCTTTGGGCTATATGTAACTGGGTATCAGGTACCCTTCTTGAAGGCGAAGGCACCTTTAGAGAAATTTGGATAGCAACCTGCTATGCAACCGTTCCCTACATACTTATTCAAGGTGTTGCAAATGCAATTTCTCCGATTCTCATATTGTCAGAAGCTACTATGTTCAGCACCTTCTTAGCGGTAGGTCAGATTTGGATGCTTATTCTTCTCTTCTTGGGAATGATGACAATGCAACAGTTCACAGTATCACGCGCTATTGCTTCTACACTGATCACAGTGCTTTTGATGCTGGCAGTTGTATTCCTTATCCTGTTGTTCTTTAGTATCTTCCAGCAGATGTCAACCTTCATAACAACAGTTATTACTGAGTTGAGACGTTGACGGTGGAGGTGTAAAACATGAATTTTCGCAAAATAATTTGTTCTGTTTTAACAGTAGTAATCTTATGCGGTATGTGTTTTGCTCCTGCGGTATCGGCCGACGAGGTTAATACCGAAGCCGCCACTTCCACTGCTGCAGAAGAAGTTTTAGCGGGATTTGCCGCAAATCAGAATATGGTTGAAGCACAGGCCGATAACGACAAGTATTCCTTGTGGATAGACCTTTCAACCGCTGCACTTTGCTTGGTAGAAAAAGAAACGGGTACAACCTGGTGGACTAACCCTGTTGATCCTGAATCCGAAAATCCCGATGCAAGCGTTACGCTTAAGGAAATGATGTCGCAGTTCATTCTCAGCTACTATGATGAGAACGACGTTTTGAGAACCATCAACTCCTATCAGTGTATTACCGACAGTTCGCTTTCTATCGCTTATGCCGAAAACGGTTTTAAGTCGGTTTACAGTTTCACCAAAGATTCACAGCAGTTTTCTGTTACACTTTTGTATCAGCTTACTGACGACGGCTTTAAGGTGACTATCCCGGCTGACGGAATCACGGAAAACGGTACTTCAGTAATCTATCAGATTACCTTGTTGCCCTATATGGTTTCGGGCACCAAGAATGACGAAGGCTACCTTATAATTCCCAACGGCAGCGGCTCGCTTATTAGATTTGAGGACGAAATGCCTGATGCAACCGTTTTCAAACAGTATGTTTACGGCAAGGATAACGCGCTTTCCCAGCTTTATAAAATGGGTGACGAGTCGGTTATTCGCATTCCCGTATTGGCATCGGTAAGAAACGGCAATTCTTTGCTCGCCGTTATTGACGGCAACGAATCTAACGCTGCTATTACAGCCATTCCCACGGCTAAGTATTCCGATAGGGCTTATGCCGCTCCCGTATTCACCATACATCAGATGGATACAGCCATTATTACGGGTATGTCTTGGCAGTATAACGAATATACCGTACTTGCAGAGGATAGAACTGCTTACGACTGTTCTGTAACATATTACTCTTTGTCAGGTGCGGACGATTATTCCGACGTAGCAGCAGCTTACCGCGAAATGCTCGTTGAGGAAAACGGGCTGGAGCCCTTGACGGAGGCTCTTAACGGCACACTTGATTTCTACGGTCAGGGCTGGGAAGATACCACGTTCCTCGGCATCCCGATAAAGAAAAACGTTGAGGCAACCGAGCTTTCCGACGTTGAGGAAATTCTTAAAGAATATTCCGACGCAGGCATAGATAATCTCACCGTTAAGCTTACGGCTTTCGGCAAAGAAAGTTATCAGAGAAAGCTTCTTAATAAGGTTAAGGTTGATGGCAGTCTTGGCGGCCTAAAGGCTCTCAAGTCGGTTATAGCAAACCTTGACGAAACTTATGACCTTTACTGGAATCAAGACGTAGTTTCGCTTTATGATATAAACCTCTTCAAGAAGACAAAAGCGGTTGACGGACTTAACCATATTGAAATTGAGGTTGCAGAATATCTGCCCTCCACCCTTACGAGAGATATTAACGGTCAGTTCTGGTGGTACACAGCGCCTTCGCTGGTTCTCAAGAACGTTAAAACCCTTACAAAGTCCTTGAAGGCAGACTGCGGTCTTAGCCTTGATATGATGGGCGCTTATCTCTACGGTGACTTTAATGATTCAAGATACGTTGAACGCCAGACTGCGCTTGGCTATTGGAATGAGGCTTTGGCAGCTGTTGAGCAAGACCTCTTGCTTACAGGCGGCAACCTTTACGCCGTGCTTTGTGCAGACGTACTTGTTGGCGTTGAAAACAGCGGCGCTATGTATGACTGCGTTTCCGAAACCATTCCTTTCTATTCTTTAGTATTCACCGGTTACGTTAAGATGAGCGGCGAAGCTTTGAATGCTCAAACCGATTTGGAAGATGCCCTTCTTGAGTGCATTGAGTACGGTATTGCACCGACCTTCCAGCTCACTGCTGAGCCCAACCGCGAGCTCAGAGAAACCTCACTTGACGACCTTATTAACACCTGCTACGACTATATTAAGGACGATACTTTAAAGGTATTGACCGCATATAGCAGTTTTGCAAAAGAAGTTGTGGGTTGTACTATTGTTTCTCACTCCAATGTAAACGGCCTTGTTACTATTGAATACAGCAACGGCAAGGTTTTACTTATGAATCGCGGCACAGCTGATGCCACCACTGAGGACGGCACAACTGTTAAAGCAGGCGAATGGTTCTTTAAGTAACAGCAAAAACAAAAACCGTCAGGATACTCAGTATCCTGACGGTTTTTGTTTTAACAAATTTTTATATTACAGAAATTTAATTATAAGTTCGCAAATAAAAACTGCTATGCACGAACAAACCGCAACACCGAAAAGTCCCACACCGAGATAGGCTAAAATCACACCCGTAACAAGTGCCAAAACACCTGAAATAATACTGTCGGTCGCGGTGACTATTGCGGGGAAGGTCATAACCGCAAGGGTGACGTAGGGTACGTAGAACAAAAAGGACCGCAAAGTTTTGTTTGTTATTTTTTTGCGAATAAGAGCAAGCGGCAACATTCGTATAAGATAGGTAACCGCCGCCATAATTGCTATGTAAATGTATATATTATGCTGCATCGTCATCCTCCTTTACGGGAAAAAGAACGGCGGCCGCAAGGGAAATTACAACCGTTAAAATAATTACCCGCATACCTTCGGTCAGCGCCGAGAGCACGGGCAAAACCGAAAAGGCAAGGCTTAGTGCCATTGAAATAATAACAACGCCTGATATTACGGGGTTTTTCTTTGACGGGGGAATTATAATAGCTAAAAACATTCCGTAAAGACCAACGCTCAAAGCGCTTACAAGGCTTGAGGGTAAAACGTTACCCATAATAACCCCGAAAAACGTGCCGAGCGCCCAACCGGGAACGGCAACGGTCGTCGCACCGTAGTTATAAAAGGGATTAAGCGGGTAAGGTGCTGAAACCGAAATGCCGAAAACCTCGTCAGTTACCTCAAAAGCGACGGCTAGGCGGTGGGCGGTGGAAGTTTTAGGCGAAAGCCGCTGACTTAAAGCGCAGGACATTAGCAAATACCGCGCATTAACAACAAATTGGGCGAGCGCCATTTCAAGATATGTACAGTCTGCCGCTATAAGCGTAAATGCGGCATAAGCGCCCGCAGAAGCATTTGTAAGGCCTGTTGCAAGCAGTGCTTGGAAAGCGGTTAGTCCGGCCTTTTTTGCAATAATACCTAAAGAAAAGGCAACTGCAAAATAACCCAGCGCTATCGGCACACCGTCGCGCAACCCCTGTTTATAAGCAGTAAAGTTTTTTGACAATTTTAATCACCGAAAAACATTTTACCCCTTTTACCGCTCTAAGTCAATAAGCGAAAATCACTTCGTGTTGACCTGCGGGTGATTTTTTGCTATAATATTGTCGGTGGTAATTGAAAAATTAAACTTTTTAAGGAGATATTATGAAAAAATCAGTTGTTTTAATGATTTCCTTGGTTGTTATAGTGGCTATGACCTTTACGGGTTGCGCTGAGCCTAACTATACCGAAAGCGGCGTTCAGGGAGATATGCAAACCTCATCGTCGAGCTCGGTTGATAATAATGAATCTTATGATGGTTCCTCTTCCCAAACGGGTGGAGAGTCTTCGACTACGAGCAATAACTCGACTTCTTCTGCCTTGAGCACAAGCGGGTCTTCGTCTAATAATACCTCATCGGGAACAACTGCGGAAAATTCATCCTCACATAGCGGTTCTTCCTCAACAACTACGTCCAACTCTTCAACAGGCAATAGTTCTACCACCTCTTCTGAAGACGAAGAGGACCTTAAAGAAATGGTATCTTCCTCGGTTGATATTGCCGACACTTCGGATATGGATTTCACCTTCGAGGAGGAGGACACTACCGAAGTTTTACCCGAGGACGGCAAGAATATAAATATTTCTACGGTAAAGCTTACACAAACCGGCTCGGGAATTAATACGTATACCATAGACGCGGCGGGTGACTTTACCCTTACAGGCAGTCGCGACGATATGATGATAATTGTCGACGTCGGCAGCGAAAAGGAAGTAACGCTTATTTTAAACGGCGTTTCGATAAATAACTCAAAAGGCCCTGCAATTTACATTCGCAGCGCTAAAAAGGTATATTTGAGCCTTGCAGGCGGCAGCGAAAACGTCCTTGCAGACGGCGCTTCTTATTCTCTCACCGAAAACGGTTCTACTCTTGACGCTACGGTTTTCTCAAAGGCAGACCTTACAATTAAGGGTGAGGGCAGCCTTACCGTTAAAGGTAATTATCTTAACGGTATCGTATCAAAGGACGACCTTGTAATTTCTTCGGGAACAATTACCGTAACCGCTAAGGATAGAGGTATTTGCGGTAAAGATTGTGTTAAAATAAATAACGGTAATATAAGCATTTTCGCCGGAACAGACGGCATTTGCTCGGACAATGCCGAGGATACCGCAAAGGGTTACATTTACCTTTACGGCGGTACCATTCAAATCAATTCAGGGAACGACGGTATTCAGGCAGAAACTGTTGTAAACATAGAGGACGTTAACCTTTCTATAACCGCAGGCGGCGGTAGCGGTGGCTCGATTACCTCTTCAACTGAATCCTACAAAGGCATTAAAGCTGTTTCGGATATTTATATTTCGGGCGGCAAGTTTACCATAAACTCCAAGGATGACTGTATTCATTCCAATGGCACAATAACCATTTCGGGAGGTAATTACGTTATTGCTTCGGGGGATGACGGCGTTCATGCCGATACCGACCTTGCCATTTCGGGAAGCAGCACAAGTCTTACGGTAACCAAGAGTTATGAGGGCATTGAAGCTACCAATATTAAGATTTTTGGCGGAACTATTGATATAACCGCTTCGGATGACGGCATCAATGCCGCAGGCGGAAACAATACTACTTCGGGCGGCGGAATGCGTCCCGGTCAGGGCGGCTTTAACTCCTCAAAAGGAAGTATTGTGATTTCGGGTGGTGACATTCACATATCCCAAAACGGTGACGGTATTGACGCTAACGGTACGCTTTCCATAACAGGTGGGAACGTGACAGTTTCGGGTGCCAACAGCGGCGACACCGCAATACTTGACTTCGATTCAACCGGCACTATTTCGGGCGGCACGTTTATCGGTACGGGTGCTTCAAGTATGTCGCAAAACTTTAGCTCTTCTTCTACACAGGGCGTTATAATGCTTAAGGTTTCAAGTCAGCAGACAGGCACCAAAATCACCCTTAAGGACAGTAGCGGAAATGAAATAGTTTCCTACACCGCAGAAAGAGCCTTCTCTTGCATTATCATAAGCTCCTCTAAAATTACAAAGGGCAGCACCTATACGCTGACCTACGGCTCCACTTCGGCAAGCATAAAAATGAGCAGTCTGGTTTACAGTGGCTCAGGCAGTTCGGGTGGCTCGGGCGGCAACTTTAGACCCTGGTAAAAAATTAAGACCTTGTAAGCAACGCTTACAAGGTCTTTTTTTATTTAAAGGTAATATTTATAACAACTGCGGTTTTGCCGTCGGCCTTAATTATGCCTATTTGACGGCCGTTTTCAAGGTGCCGCTCTTTTATAGAAAGAGTTTCACCCTCATAACACTGTGCGCGGTAGGAAATTTCTATCTCGTCCACATTCATTTCGCTTAAATTTTTGCAGGAATATATGCTAAATGCGGCACGCAGGTAAGCTACGTTGTTCATATGGTGACTGCCGTCAATATCGGCCGAGGTAACGGTATGTTGTTTTACTTCCTCACAGTCGGAAAAATCGTCCGAAATTTTAGCAAACGGTGTATCGCAGACAATGTCTTCACAGTGAGAAAAGCCTTGGGGATATAAGTCGTCAATTTTGTGGGGACGGCCGGTTGCGGCTTCAAGCATAACCCATTCGTTTTTACCTTCGGCAAGAATTTTTTCTCCTGCCAAAATGGTGTAATATCGGTTGCAACGAATTCTGCCGGGTGCCTCGGGCCAGGTGGTAAGGGTTACGGGGGTGAGCATATCCGGCAGGGAGTGAATTTTAACTTTTGTTTTGGAAACTATCCAAAAAAGCCCTTTTTCAAGCAGTACCTCACGGCCAAGACCTAATTCGTCGCCGTGCTCACTTGCGATATCCATAAAAAGAGAAACAAGTCCCGCAAAACTAAGCTTTGCAGTTTCGCCGCAAAGGCTTGCGGGCAGGCGCATAGTGTGAATTAATTTATTTTCCATCTTTTATCATCTCGTAAAATTATTTTTTAAAAAAAGCAAGTGCTATAGCGCCGGGGCCGGCGTGGGTACCGATAACGCTGCCTACAATAGAAAACTCGGCAGCATCGCAAAAATCCTGCCATAGCGAGCGGCTTTCCTCCATAAACGACTTAACGGGTTGGTCATCAAGACCTGTGTAGCCGTAAATAAAGGGGCAGTCACCGTCAAAGCCGCCTAAATTTTGGGCCTGACTTATAATCATATTGTTGCCTGCTTTAAGACCTCTCGCCTTGCCGATGATTTCAATTTCGCCGTCCTTAACGCAGATTACGGGTTTAATTGAAAGCATACCGCCCACAAAGGCAACCGTGCTTGAAATACGCCCGCCTTTTTTAAGGTATTGGAGGGTGTCAAGCACCGCAACAACGTATAAGTTTTTCTTCTTTTCTTCCAGAATTTCAAAAATTTCTTTGGCTGACTTGCCCTCTTTTACAAGGTTTAGCGCCATTTCCACAAGCAGTCCTGAGCCGATGGCAGCACTGCCGCTGTCTAAAACGTAAATATTGTCATATTCTGCGGCGGCAATGCAGGCACTTTGATATGTGCCCGAAAGCTTTGAAGCAAGGGTAATTACAACGGCCGACTCGCCCCTTGCCGCAATTTCGCCGAAAATATTTTCAAAATCGGCAGGGGTTGCTTGACTTGTGTGGGGCAAAACGTCACTGGAAATAAGCTTTTTGTAAAATTCTTCGTGGGTAATGGTAACGCCGTCAATGAATTCTTCTTCGCCGAAAGTTACCGTTAGAGGAATTACGTTGACTTCGCTTTTAATGTTTTCTCTTAAATCTGCGGTGGAATCTACTACTATGTTAACCTTCATATATTTCTCCTTAAGGTTTTTAGTTTATTTTATGCGATTTCGCCCGCTTTAAAAAGGGTTTCAAGATTATTTGAAATATTTTCAAGGGCCAAATAAAAGTTTTCGCGGTTTGTTTCATCAAGGTCTTTGCCCACAAACTCCACTATTCCCATTACCTTTTCTTTAACGGAAAGGGCGGCGGCAGAGCCCGCTTCGGTAAGTTTTATTTTAGAGCGGTAGTTTTTGCCCATCCTTTCAATAAGGCCTTTTTCTTGCATTGTGTTAAGGGCACGCGAAACGTCGGCCTTGTCTTTAGCACACATTTCGCAAAGCTTTGCGCCCGTTATCTGCCCGTCAAGGCGAAGAATGGTGGCAAGATAAAAAGCATAAGGTCCTTTAAGACCGTATTCCTTCATCTCTTCCGTGGCAATTTTGTTCCAATAACGTGTAATTTTAAACATTGATAAAGAAAATTTTTCAAATCTATCGGTCATAGAAATCCTCCATTGTTGAAAATTCAACATTTGAGAGTATAACACACACTTGTTGAATTGTCAACATTTTCTTTTAAGCGGTAAAAAAGTTCTAAAGAGGACAAGTAGATTCATATAATTCATCAAAGAGTTGTAAATCCAGGGGTGAAAATATGAATAACGGTGAAAGATTTAACGGCGCGCTTTATGCGGTAGGAGAAAATATCGGTCAGTACCTTGTAAAACTTTCGGATACGGTAAAAACAAATTGCGAAGAAATACGGCTCCGTAAGGGTTTGCCGATAGCCTTAACCGTATCGGGCGAGACCGCCTTCGTTAAGAAGAACGGACAGGTTTGCTTTAGCCTTTGTGCCGATTTGCCAAAGGTCACTGCCGCCGACGTTGCCGAAAGCTTCAGACTTCTTTGCGGTGGCTCGGCATTTGCGCACGAAAGCGAACTAAAGGACGGGTACGTCATTATGAAAAACGGCTGTCGAGCAGGTATCTGCGGCAGAATTTGCGAAAGCGGATTTATGAGTGACGTAACCTCGGTCAATATAAGAATTGCACGTGAGATTTTCGGTGCGGCAAATGAGCTTGTTAAACATTACAAAGGCGGCGGACTTTTAATAGCGGGGCCTGCCGGTTGCGGAAAAACGACCGTTTTGCGTGATTTTATACGCCAAATTTCAAGCGGGGCTTGCGGTAAGCCGACAAGGGTTTGCGTGATAGACAGCCGCCTTGAACTTTCGGGCGGGGTAGGTATGTCCTGCGGTAATGATCTGGGTGTAGATACCGATATTCTCATAACCAAGGACAAGGCGCAAGGTATTGAAATTGCCCTTCGCACAATGTTTCCCGAAATGGTGGCCTTTGACGAAATCGGCACCGAGGAGGAGCTTCGCGGGGTGGAGCAAAGCTTTCATTCAGGGATTAAGGTAGTCACAACTGCCCATATCGGCAGTAAGGTCGAACTAAAAGAACGTGCCGTTACCGCCGCGCTTTTAGATAGCGGGGTTATTTCTCAGGTGGCACTAATGCCGAGAATACGCGGGGGAAAAATCGAAGTTTTTGACACAAAGGAGTTAAAGCTTGGTGCCGCTGTTTAAGTTTTTAGGGCTGGTGTTTTTGTTTTTAGCGTCGTTTTTTATGGGGTGGCACAAGGCCGCCCTTTTGAAACGGCGAACAAGGGCACTTTATATTATGAGCGTAGCGCTTAAAAACTTTGCCGAAACCATACGGGTAGAGCATAGCGAACTTAAAGTTCTTTACCCGAAATTTTTTAATTTTGAGGGTGCGCGCTGCGAAGGCGATATCCTTACCTTTAGCGAAGATTTTTTCGAAAAAGAGGATATAAATTCCTTTTCGGAGTTTTTTTCGCTCTGCGGAATGAGTGATAGGAAAACCGAATATGAAAAAGCGCTTTCATTTGCGTCAAATGTCGAGCGCAGATATTTACAGGCAGAAAAAAACTGCCGCGAAAACTCTAAAATGTACGTAAGCATAGGTTTGCTTGGCGGTGCGGGTGTTTGTATTTTCTTTTTATAGGTGAAGCAGATGGATGTTGATTTTATATTTAAAATTGCCGCTATAGGCATAATCGTAACTGTTTTAAATCAGGTTTTAGTGCGGTCCGGCAGGGAGGAGCAGGCAATGCTCACCACCCTTGCGGGTCTTGTTGTGGTGCTTTTAATGGTGGTAAAGGCTGTGGCAGAGCTTTTTACAACCGTTAAATCTCTTTTTGGACTATGAACGAAGAGCTTTTTAAGATTTTAGGTGTTTGCCTTGTTACCGCCGCGGTTGTTACCGTTTTAAAAGGCAAAGGGGAGAGCGGCTTTTTCGTAACCGTTGCAGCGGGGGTGGTAATAGCTCTTTTGCTTTTTAAAAACGTTGCCGCTCCCATTAAAATGCTTGGCACACTGCTACAAGAAAACGGGGTCGAAACCGAGTATTTTACCGTTGCGGCAAAGGCGGTGGGAATAGGGTACGTGACCTCGTTTATTTCTGATATCTGCCGCGACGCAGGACAAACCGCCTTGGCTTCCAAGGCAGAGCTTGCGGGAAAATGCGCGGTATTTTTATTAGCCCTTCCGCTTATGATTTCGGTTTTTAAAACCGCGATAGGATTTTTACAATGATTAAAAAGATTTTTGTGATTTTTTTGCTTTTCTGGCTGTTTTCTTTCCCGTGTTTTGCCGAAGAAGAGGAGGATTTTTTCCAAAGCCAGTTAGAAATTATCGGTGCCGAAGATTTACCGTCGGCTCTGCCCGAAGATGCTGCAGACTATTTCAATGAATACGGAATAGATATGAACGTGAGTGACTGGGCAAATTCCCTTACAGCCGAAGGGGTGTTTTCGCATA
>CAZHYD010000011.1:18529-23647 GCA_964536645.1 uncultured Ruminococcus sp. | reverse complement strand
TAGTAACTGCATTAACAACTGTGCCGGCTGAAACCGAAGTGGTTGTTGTGTCAAGCACCCAACCTGTTGAGTTGTTTACAAAGATGTAGCTTCCTGCTTCTGTAATGGCAGTTACTTCTTTAAGCTCTTTAGTAACAACGGTAGTAGTGCTGCGAGTGGTTAAAACGGAAGCTTCTTCTGCTGCTGTTTCTGTTTCTACCACCTGATAAATCGTCCAGTAAGAAGCATCACTTATGTCACCGCCGTAACCGTAAGCAGAGCCATCAGAAGCTGTGAGGTAGTAATATGAACCGTTTGAAGCGTTTGATGAGGATCTGCCTATCAGCCAGCCGTTTGTTTCATCATAGATGAAATAAAGTCCTACTGAGCTTGTCTGAGTAGTAACTGAACCGTTACCAAGAGTATAATAGCTTCCATCTGATGTAGGCAAATAATACCTAAGGGTAGTAGTATCTTGTGTTTTATAGAATTCTAAAGTCCACAAGTCAGTTGAATCTACGGTAGGTTTATCGCCTAATGCGAGATAGTTGCCACTCTTTGTGGAGGTAAGAACTTTGTTTGTGCTTTTATTTACAATAATATATTCAGCAGAACCTGATGTAATGATATTATCATAGGTTACTTCTACAAGTTCTTTAGTAACAGTGGTAGTAGTGTCGTCCTCACCGTCGTCGGTATTGTCGTCACCGTCGTCACCGTCGTCGGTTAAAGTGCCGGGGTCAACCGCGAAAACTATACGGTTAGAAGACTGAATCTGCAACGAAGCGTAAATGGTAGCTTGTGTAGCTTCGTCAACAGTTCCGTCAAAACCGGTTCCGTCAGCGGTGTTGATGGATGCTACGTCATCACTTGTAGCGTATTTCTGATATTTATATACGCCTGTAATTTCGGTAGGCAGGCCGTTAGCTTCAGTGTCGGCAGCAAGGTCAGTGTCAGGATTTTGTTTTGCAAAATAAGCCTGAGCTGCAGCACCGTAATTAATAAGGTCAATATATACGGACTGATACTGGCTTGCTTCTGACAAGGTTTTTGCCAATAATGAAGCGTAGGATATGGTTGCCTGCTTTTGACGGGCTAAATTGCCGTCTTCGTCGTAGCAGTTAAGCGTAAAGGTTGTATCGCACATCATTTCATAGGCGGCAACCTCTTTATAAATGAATGTTTGCTTTGTGTTTGAGGAAGGAGTATAGGTTACGGTGTCTGACGTTGCTTGATAATAAACATCGTCAACCACGCCGTAATGACCGTAATTTACTACGATTTCATAGCTTGCATAATCGGCTAAATCGTCACCGTAAGCATAGAAGCTATAACCAAGCTTATCTTCTACAATTAAGTCAACCCTTAAATGAAGGTCTTCGCCAACGACAGCTTCGGTATCTACGGTTTTGGAAAGGGTAAGCGCGTAGCCGGAATTGTAAGTAATGGTGTTTACTTCAGGGTCGTAGGCGGCAACTTCAGATTCATAGGTAGCAAGTAGGGTTGCATCAGTGGGTGCAGCCGACTTACCTTGGTCCTTAAGCTTAATAAGGCCGCTTTGACCATAGCGGTAGAAGGTTACGGTATCATCAGTAATCTCATAAACTACCATTGAAGTATCCCACGTACCTGACTTACTTCCATAGCCCGAGTAGTAAACGGCAGTATAACCTGCATTAAGGTAGGTGAACTGAATTTCCTGTTCTTTCCAGGTTGTGTTATCATACGTTGAGTTCTCAATGGCAGTTGCCCAGTTTTCTGCAGTTGCAGGAACAGGAACGTTTATGGTATCACCTTTGGTTAAGAACACTTGGTCACCACCAAGATAGTCGTCATAACCGTTGTTGTGGTTATGGCCGTACATAAAGATAATGTTAAGACCCGCTTCAGAAGCCTCGTTCATAATGTCTACAAGAAGACCTGACTGAAGAGCACATCTCTGCTTATATGTACGATAGGTGTAGTGCAACGGAATATGCGATACAATGAAAATGGGTTTTGTGTACTCATCCTGTATCTTTTCGTTAAGATACGCAGCAAGGTCGGGCGCAGTGGTTTTATAAACTACGCTGTTATCGCCGTATGACGGATAATTAGACTCGTTGAGTACGTAAACGCCATAGTTTTCAGTATCGTTTGCGCCTGAGGCGGTAAGGGTTCCGTCTGTAACCAAACTGACAGGCTCGTGGTTACCCTGAACCCAAATCGTATTATTCACATCGGAATAATAGTCAGCAAGTATGTCTTGAAGTTGAGTAAGACCTGCTAACGCCGCTCCGTCAACGCTGGTGCTTTGCGAGGTGTAGTCACCCGCAAAAAGAAAACCGTCAATTTCGGAGTAATTCGCGTTCACTTGAGTAAGGAGCCCTTGTATAACGGTTTCGTCAATGTCGTCTGTCTCACTACTGTCAATCTGGAAGTCAGAACCCGAAACGACAATTATAGGGTCGCTGGCTTCTTCAGCTGAAACAGTAAAGACCAGATTTGCAAATACAACTGATAAACAAAGAAGTATTGCAACAATTCTGTTAAAATGTTTGCCTTTCATTTTTTCCTCCTAATTTTTATTTAAATTTTTAAGGCGCGGTTGATGAAAATCCTCCTTCCATATTGTGAAAAGTTTACTAAGTTCGAAAGCGCAGAAAAAGATAACTTTTTCTGACGGAGTCTACTTATAATTTTATCAAAATAAAAGCCGTTTGTAAATAAAAATTATATATTTTTCACGAAAAATATATTTGCCGCGGTGATAATTTGCTTTTTAAGATTTAATAGGTTTTCCCGTCTTTCGTGGCTGTGACAAACACTGTCATAATTCGGGCAGCCTTTAAGTCTGATACAGGACGGATAGCAGGGGCAGGTTTCGCAGTCGGTGTATTTAAGATATTCGTCCCAAACTGTTACAGCCCGAGTGGTGCTTATATCACCGTAAAATTTCGAATCTACAAAGCCTTCGCAGTTTCCGATTTTACCGTCGGGCGAAATAAGCATACTGTTGTGGCTGTCAGCCATGCAGTGACTTGTTTTAACGTCATCAGGCAAGGTAGTTTTTGAAGCGTAATTAAGTCTTTCTTCAATATACTCGCGAAGGGCGAAAAACTTCTCTTCAAGGCTTTGCCGTTCTTCTTGCGACCGCTCTGACTTTACGAAGCCGAATTTTTCATAAATCAAATGAGCATAAACCGCAAAGTTTTTATATTGACCAAACCTTTCCTTCAAAAAGTCCACCAAGGAATACAGCTCATCCGAATTTGAGGAGTCCATATTAAGTCTTACCACAACGGTAATGTCGGCTTTTAAAAGGTTTTCAATATTTTTTATTACGGTGTTAAAGTGGTTTTCATCCTTTACAACGTAGCTTTTAATTTTGTTATAGGTATCTGCCAAACCGTCAAGGGTAATTTGCGCGTACTGCAAATTCCATTCCTTTGCGGCGGCTACGTTCTTTTCATCAAAAAGATAGCCGTTTGTTGTAATGTTTGAAATAAATTCAACCTTGTTTTCTTTGAAAAATTTAACAACCTCGTTTATAGCGCCAACGTTGCAAAGCGGCTCGCCGCCAAACCAATGCACGCGGATTTTTTTGCCCTTTGCCATATCGTGCATAAATTTGGCCGCATCTAAAGCAGTCTGCTTTGACATCGAGGATACCTTTGCCCCCGCTTCAAAGCAGTAAAAACACCTAGCGTTGCATGCGGTGGTAGTAACAAGGTTGAAATTGTGAACACTGGTTTTATCTTTTAAAGACGAGGCCACTGCGCGCAGCTGGTCGCAAAGCTTCATATCATCGTTTTCTTCGGGCACCAAAAACCACTTTTCTGCCAAGACTTTAAGCGGCTCTTCTTCAACGTTTAAATTTTGACCGTCAAGAAGCTTTGCTTCGGTATCTTCAAGAAACACAAGTTCTTTTGTAAGATTATTAAATATAAGCTCGTCCTGCTCGTATTTAACCCTTATACAAAATCTTAAAAGGCGATATTTTTTGCCGTTGTTAAGCTTTTGAGTTCCCAACACAAGTGGCACGATTTTTGCTTGCGGTTGTAGTGTTTGCATAACTTCTCCTTTTTAAAGTAAAAGTTCTTTGCTATTTGATTCTTTTACATTATGTCGGTGCCGGGTAGATACACGCGGCATTCAAAGTCGCTGGTTGTAACAACGTCAACAATATTTATTTCAAGTATCTCGAGGGCTGCGGTTTCAAATTTCATTTTCATTTCCTCCAAAATCATTTTGTCCAAATAACAGTTTCGTAATTGTTAAGCCACTGACTGTTTATACTGCGTACTCTCACTCTGATACAGTCATCATAAATTTCAATATAATGATAATAATTGTAGTTAGCAAGAGCAAGACCGTCAATATAAGTGCCTTCGCCCTGGTCGTAAACCATATTGTTGCTAAGGCCCGAATGTATATGTCCTGAAAGGTAAATTACCTGTGGGTACTGCGAAATCATGTACTTAATCAAATCATTTTGGTCGCCGATGTTGTTGTTTGTCGCATTTGAGTGGGTGCCCGCTATCGGCTGATGGCACATAACGATTATATTTTGGTCGCCCTTTTGTTCACTGATTTCCTTTAGCTTTTGGCCAAACCAAACTATCTGCTTGTTTGAAATATGGGCCTCGTCCTTAAAGGCGAACTCGGTGCAAAGCACGATTATGTCGTATTTCTTACCGTTGTTTCCCTCTATCTCAACGTGGTAGTAGGGGGTATCGGTATCAACATCTGAGGAATCTTTAAGGTAGCTTTGGAAATAAGGCCAAACCTCTGCCCAGCGATCCTCCATACTTCTGCCGCCTGAATAGTCCCACGAACGAGCGTCGTGGTTGCCCATAGTCGAGTAGGTGGTAATACCTTCTGGTGAATATCTCCTAATTGAAGAAAGCAAGGTATCGTATTGGTCTTTATAAGAGTCCTGAGTTAAGTCGCCCGAAATCAATACGGTGTGTAGACTATTACCTTCTTGTATAAGCCGTGAAAAATCCTGATACATTACGTTAAGGTTAGAAATGTTTGAACTCTTCTGACCTATATGAACGTCGGTTGAAAAAGCAAGGGAAAAATTAGGCACGGTTTGGCCGAAAACCGTTTTAGGCACTTCCTCTTCCTCACTTGCGGTATCGCCGGAAGTTTCTT
>CAZHYD010000011.1:0-18429 GCA_964536645.1 uncultured Ruminococcus sp. | reverse complement strand
GGAAGTTTCTTGCGAGCTTTGAAGATTGCTTTCTTCACTGGAAGTAACAGATGAGGTTTCCACTTTAGAAGAGACGGTGCTTTGGGTTTCAGAAGAAGTTTCTTCAGAGGACGCGTCGGAAGATACGTCAGAAGAGGCCGCATCACTGCTTGAAACTGTGGAAGAAGTGGGCTCATCGGACAAATCCGAAGCAGTATTATTCGACCTGCAACCGCCCAAAGAAACACACATTATAATTGACAAAACAAGCAGTAAAGCTAAATTTTTAACTGCGCCGTACTTGCTTTTAGCAAACTTCTTTTGCATAAAATTTCCCCTTTTTGAACGTTTGTAATATTATATCATTTCTTATACGTTTTTTCAAGTATTAATAAAAAGAGCAGGCTAACGGCGGTGCCGTTAGCCTGCTCTTTAAAAATTGAATTAAAACTGTAGATTAAAAGTTAATAACAGTTGTATAGCTATCAAGCCAAGTGCCGTCAATACCGCGAATTCTAAACTGAATATAATCGTCGTAAATTTCAATTACACGGTAGTAGGGCTGACTGTAAAGGGCAATACCGTCAACGTAAATGCCTTCGCCGTTATTTACAATTTTGCCACTGGCATACGGAGTATGAATATGGCCCGAAATGTAAATTACTTGAGGATGTTCAGCAATTACTGCTTTAACATCATTGTTAGCATCACCTATGCAATTAGCACCACTTGCACTGGTAACAGTGCCGGAAATGGGCTGGTGGCACATAACGATAATGTTCTGGGTTGTGCCTCTCTTGGCTTCGATTTCTTCAAGAGTGGTTTCAAACCACTCAAGCTGGGTGTCCGAAATATATGCAGAGTCTTTTTCAGCGGTTTCGGTACAAAGAACTACCAAGTCGTAGGTTGTGCCGTTGTGACCTTCGATTTCTACGTGGTAGTAGGGAACTTCCAACTCAAGAGCTGTTGTATTGGCCATAAAGCTCTGATATCTCGGCCAAATTTCTGCCCAACGCTCTTCCTGAGATCTGCCGCCGTCGCTATAGTCGTAAGAACGAGCATCGTGGTTACCTAAAGTGGTATAGGTAACAATGTTTTTGGGTGAATATGTCTGAATTGCATTAAGCAACAAATTCCATTCGCCTTCGTATGAGTCTTGTGTAAGGTCGCCCGAAATAAACACGGTATCAAGCTCTACGCCTTCCTCGATAAGAGCGGAGAAATCCTGATACATAGTTCTTACGTTTGCAATAGCATCAGTGCCGTTACCAACGTGAATGTCGGTAGCAAATGCGAATGTGAAGTTAGCGCCTGTATCGGGATCGTCATATACCTCTTCATCTTCATCTTCATCATCGTCAGTGGGCAGGTCAGACTCTAATCCGTAAATAATCCAATAGCATTCATCAGTAGGTGTAGAAAGCTTTGCGGTACTGAAAACAACGTCGTTTGCAGTGTCAGCACAGAAGTAATATGTGCCGCCGTTAGAGTATCTACCGATGAGCCAAGCTTCTTCAGATGAGCTGTAAAGCGAGGTCAAAAGAAGACCTGAAGCGTTTAAAGTGATGGGGTTTCTGCCGTCAGACTTAAGGCCGTTAGGCTGATAGTAGCCTGTGGTGGAACCGTCGGAATTAACCTTGGACAAACCTGTTCCGCCGCCTGCGAACTGCCACAAGGACGAGGTATCGTCACCGAGGGGGAATACGGCATTTGCGCTGTCATAAGCGGTTTCCCAAACCTGACCGGTAGCCTTGTTTACGAGCATATAGTTTGTGCCGTCTACCAACTGAGAAATAGCCACCCAACCTTCAGGAATTGTTACGGGTACGTTGCTATCGTTGTCGTCGCCGTCGTTATTGTCATCGCCGCCGTTATTGTCGTCACCGCCGTCTTCATTGTCGTCGGGGTTTTCGGGATCAACGGGAGTTTCAGCATCGTCATTGCCTGTTACCTTGAAAATAAGCCAGAAGCATTCTTCGGTAATAAGGGTTGAGTCTGTTATCTTTGCAGTACTGAAAACAACGTCATTTTCGGTGTCTGCGCAGAAGTAATAGGTGCCGCCGTTAGAGTATCTGCCGATAAGCCAAGCGCCTTCTGCAGAAGCGTAGGTTGCACTTATAAGAAGACCTGATGAATTTGCTGTAATGGGGTTTCTACCGTCAGACAAAAGGCCGTTAGGCTGGTAATAACCTGTGGTTGTGCCGTCGGCATTAACAACTGAAAGACCTGTAGCGCCCGAAGCAAACTGCCAGAAATCAGTGGTTTCGGCTGTGGGCTCATCGCCGAGGGGGAATACGGCGTTTGTGCTGTCATAAGCGGTTTCCCAAACCTTACCGGTAGCCTTGTTTACAAGGATATAAGAGGTATTGTCCTCGATTTCGGTTACTAATTCAAGACCGTCGGGAACAACGATATCAGTAGGTGTATCTACATCGCTATCATCGCCGCCCTCATTGCCTTCGTCATCCAAAACAACCTCATAAATCTTCCAACGACGGTAGTTTGTTGCGTCACCGTCGGGATGCTCGGTCATACTTATACCGATGGTGCAGGTGTATTCGCCGTCTGCATCGTTGGTAGTAGTCAAATAGCGAACGTCTTCACCGTCAGTAGAGTAAAGTGTAAAGGTTTCGGTTTCTTCGTCATATTCAAATACAACGGGTAAAGCGTAATAATCACTTTGAGCAAGTGCGCCGACTGTGGTTATCCACATATACTTAGAGGTTTCGGGGTTGTATAGCTTAAGACCGGGTGTGCCGCTATAGGAATAAACCACTCTCCAAGTATCAGAACCTGCAGTGGGCTCGCCTTTGGTTAAATAGTTAGGCTGTTCAGAGAACCAGCAATATGTGGTCTGATGAGTATTGGTAAGAACTGTATTTGTATCTGCGTTAACGAATACATATTCCTTGCCGGCCTCAACCGACGTTACAGGAACTAACGTGCCGTTAACTACGGGTTCTTCCTCTTCTCCGTCGGAAGATCCGCCATCTCCGGTTCCTTCATTATCTTCATCGTCATCGGCATCGTCGAAGTATCCGCCTACGATTTCATAGATAATCCAGTAAGCGTTGTCATCCTGAGTATTCTTCAAGCCTGTAACGGCGCTCATATCACTATTAAGGGTGAAGTAGTAGATGGAAGATGAACCGTCCTGCTGTCTGGAAATGGTCCATAAGCCTGTAGCTTCGTCGTATTCAAATACGATTTTACCTTCCAAATCGGTGATGTAGGTCATATTACCGTCGTTAGCTTGAACGTAAACGGTTTCGCCTTCATGTGTAAGGGGAAGAACGTATTTGCCGTTTGAAGCAAGTTTAATCTTCCAATAGTCAGACGAGGTTGAAGGTGTTCCACCCATCAACAATGAATAGCTTGAGAAGGTTTTGGTCATAACGGTACCTGTAACTGCGTTAACAATTACATAACGGTTGCCGCTTACGATTTCGGTTGCAAGCTCAAGCTTAGGCTGATTTGCAATATAATCCGAAAGAGAATATGCAAACTTCATAAGGGTGTTGCCGACAGCATTAAGGGAGTCGTTATTTGCCATATTAAGTGCAACGAAGGCTTCAATGCTGTAGTTCTTGGTAGCAAGAAGGGTATCACCCTTGTAAAGTTCGGCTGTTACAGTATCTGTAACGTCATAAAGAGCTATTGCCGCTTCCTCTTCAGGATAGTAGTAATAGTACTGACCAACTTTTTCAAGGTCACAAACCTGGCTTTCTACAACAACGTTGCCGTAGGTGAATTTAAGTGTGAGGTCTTCTGCGTTCTGAGAACCTGCATCAACTACAAATACAACGCGGTTGGAAGAAAGTATCTGCATAGCTGTACCGAGGTTTACGTCGTAGCCTTCGGTAACAATAATTGTGTTTGCTGCAGCACTTGCAAGTTCAGCCGAAGCAACGTCGTCAGCTGTGGCGTACTGCTGGAATTCGCTTACGCCTGCAATATCGGTGGGGAGTCCGACCGATGCGGTGTTGTTTGCAAGGTCACTGCCTTTGTTTTGGGCTGCAAAATAAGACTGAACTGCAGCGCCGTAGTTAAGCATATCAACGTAAACCGCTTGATTGAATGTAGCGTTAGACAAGGTCATTGCTACCAATGAGGCATAGGTAATGGTGCCCTGCTTTTGACGAGCCAAGTTGCCTTCTTCATCATAGCATTTAAGAGTAAACGTTGTGCCAAGCATCATCTCGTAAGCCGCAACTTCTTTATAGGTGAAAGCCTTAGAAGCAGCGTCTTCTGAAGTATATGTAACGGTGCGGGTGGTTTTAGCGTAAGCTTCGCCATCAACCATATCATAGCGGCCGAATTCTACTATAATCTCATAGCTTGAATATAGTGACAAATCGTCACCGTAAGCGTAGAAACGGTAACCGAGTTTATCGCTTACAAGGAAGTCAACCTGCAAGTGAAGGTCTTCGCCAACGATAACGTCGGTATTTACATTTTTCGAAAGGTTAAGCACATAACCCGAGTCGTAAACTACGGTGTTTATTTCGGGCTCATAGGGAGCAAGTCCGCTTTCTTCGGAAGGATTAGCCGACTGACCTACGTCCTTAAGCTTAAGAAGGCCGGTTTTTCCGTAGCGGTTAAAGGTTACTGTATCGTCAGTAATCTCATAAACCACCATTGAGGTATCCCACTGAGAAGTACTTCCGTGACCTGCCCAATAAACAGCGGTATAGCCTGCGTTAAGGTAGGTGAACTTGATTTCTCTTTCTTCCCAGGTCTTAGTGCTGGTAGGAACGTTGATTCTATCGCCTGCGGTAAAGAACACTTCGTCACCGCCGATATAATCGTCATAACCGTTGTTATGAGTATGACCGAACATATAGATAATGTTAAGACCTGCTTCGGAAGCCTCGTTAAGAAGGTCTAAAAGCAAGTTCGCATAAAGTGAGCAGCCCTGTGTATATGTACGGTAAGAGTAGTGAAGCGAAACGTGAGATACAACGAAGATGGGCTTGGTGTACTCAGTCTGTACCTTTTCGTTAAGGTATGCCTTAAGTGAAGCCGCTGTGTTGCTTACAACGTTTACAGCGTCGCCATAACCGGGATAATCATCCTCATTGATTACGAAAACACCGTAGTTTTCGGTGTCGTTTGCACCGCTGGGGGTAAGGGTGCCGTCTGTAACCATGCTGGTAGGCTCGTGGTTGCCCTGAGTCCAAATCTGGTCGTCAGCTTCAATGTTAGGATAGTAGCTTTCAAGCAAATCCTTAAAAACGTTAAGACCGTTTGTCGAACCGGTAACACTGTTCTTTGCCGAATAGTCACCCGCGAAGAGATAACCGTCTATCTCATCGTAAGCGGCTTTTACTTGTGTAAAAATCGCTTCGGGTACTGCGGTAGGATAGGTAAGGTCGTTTTCGTTACTGCTGTCAGACTGGAAGTCAGAGCCCGAAACAACAATAACAGGGTCGTTCGTTTCAGCCGAAGCCGAAACGGCAAAAATCATATTTGCGAAGAGAACTGATAAACAGAGCACTATCGCTATGATTTTGCTGAAAATGTTTCTTTTCATAATACTGTTTCCTCCTGTAATATTTACATTAATTTTACCAAATTTTAAGCCGATTGTAAATACTTTTATGTGATTTTAATCAAATCTTCGCAAAAAAAGCGTTAGCTTATTTCAGCTAACGCTTTTTTCATTTGCTCGTATATCATATCGCCAAGTTGGGTAGAGGTTAAATTTTCGTATTGATCGGGTGTTATTACGTCAAGCAATCTAAACTCCACAACGGTTTTTCGGCGGAAAAGGTTTTTCACTATTGAGCGGGTGTTGTTAAGTACGCATACCGCTATCGGAGCCTGCGCCTTTATAGCGACCTTTAAAGAGCCGTTTCTAAATGGCAGCAACTCGCCGGTACGGCTTGTGTAGCCTTCGGGGAAAAGGGCTATTGAGGCGGTTTCGCTTTTAAGCAGTTTGATTGCTTTCACAATAGTTTTTGCGGCGGCGCGGTCGTTTTCACGGTCAATGGGCAAGGAATTGATTTTGTGCATACCGCGGGCAATAAAGGGCATTTTTTTGTAAATTTCCTTCTTGCCTATAAAGCCGATTTCACTGTTTGGGAATGTGTTATATATGATTACGGGGTCAAGGTCGTGCTGATGGTTGCAGACAAAAAGGTAATGCTTGCTTTCGTCAAGCTTTGCCTCTGTGCCTGCAGTGTTAATCTTAATTCCCGTTAAAAACACAAACAGCTGAATGGTGGCGGCGGTAAGCTCGCGAAAGAATTTCGAACACTTTTTTGCTTCTTTTTTAAGGCTTGTAGAGTAGACCATAACCACAAGTAACAGCACCTGCAGTATGACGAATGCCACAAACAACAAAATTAAGAGAAGCGGCACAAGCCAAAAAGAGTAGCTTTGTGAAAAAACCTCAAAAAAATTATCAAAAATCAGCACAAGCACCGCTGAAGCAATAATATAAATATAATAAAAATAATGCATATTTCACCTCAGTTTTGCTTTCTTACGATGGCATATTCATCGTAAAAATTAAAGTAGGGGCAACTGCCGGTGCGCCCCGTTAAAAAGCGCGACATATCGTCCTCATCTAGAGAAGCGTTGCAGTAGTAGCAGTCGTCCTCATCGTCAAAAACATAGTTAGTGCAATTTTCGCAATTACTGCTCATAAAATCAACTCCTTTTAACCGCGCGGGTCTTCATCCAAGCTGTAGGTGCAAAAAGGAGTAAGAGGGGGTAGATTTCAAGTCTGCCAAGCAACATAGCAAAGGAAAGAACGTATTTTGAAAAATCGGTATAAGCGGCGTAGTTGCCGGCAGGGCCTACGGAATCAAAACCCGGTCCTACGTTGTTAAAGCAGGCGGCAACTGCCGAAAGGTTAGTTTCAAGACCAAAAGGCTCAAAACCGATAAGAAGGAATATCGCAAAAAAACAAAGACAGTAAATTGCAAGGTAGGCGAACACGTTAATCATCATACTGGATTCTAAGGTCTTGCCCTCGAAACTAATCGAGGAAACCGAGCGGGTGTGCACGAGTTTTTTAAGGTTTGCTTTTATTGATTTAAACAAAATCAAAACACGTGAAATCTTAAATCCGCCCGCGGTTGAGCCCGCGCAGGCGCCCATAAACAAAAGCACGAACAAAATCGACTTTGAAAATGCGGGCCACAAATTATAGTCGGTAGAAGAAACGCCCGTTGTTGAAATAATAGAAGCCACCTGGAATACGGAATGGCGGATAGCGTCGGCAAAATTGCCTACTGTTTTGTAAATATTTACAGCTATAAGCAGCGAGGCGGCAAAAACTATACCAACGTATGCCCAAATTTCCTCACTCTTAACAGCGGTGCGTATCTTTTTGATAAGAATAAGATAATATATGTTAAAGTTAATGCCGAAAAGCATCATAAAGACGGCAATTATCCACTGCTGAAGCGCGGTAATCGAGGCAAGACTGTCAGCATAAATCACAAAACCGCCTGTGCCTGCGTTACTGAAAGCCAGCGTTAGACTTTCATAGAAAGAAAAACCGCTTGCAAGCAAAAGTATTGCTTCAAGAACGGTAAGAGCGATATAAATAAAATACAAAATCTTTGCGGTGGACTTAATTTTAGGAACCAACTTGCCCACGATAGGACCCGGCATCTCGGCGCGCATAATGTGCATTGTGTGGCCGCTTTCGGTCGGGAAAATCGCCATAAACAGCACAAGCACACCCATACCGCCTATCCAGTTGGTGAAGCAACGCCAGAAATTAATACCCTTTGAACAAAGCTCAACGTTCGGAAGAATCGAAGCACCCGTAGTTGTAATACCGCTTACCGATTCGAAAAACGCGTCTGCAAAGGAGGGGATTTCACCGCTTATCACATACGGAAGTGCGCCTATAACCGAAAAGGCTACCCAGGCAAGAGATACGATAACAAAACCTTCCTTTGCAAAGATGGTTTTGTTGGCGGGTTTGTTTAAAAGTTGCAAAAGCCCGCCAAACACAATGGCTATTGCCATTGATATTAAAAAGGAAAAAAAGCCTCTCATTTCGCCGTATATAAGCGAGCAAAGTGCAGGCAGAACGAGTATAATGCCCTCAAGTAAAATTATGCGTCCGAGCATATAAAATACCATTTTTCTGTTCATACCCGCCACCTATTTAAGTATTTCCGAAAGGTTGGAAATACGCTGATTTGCGGCAAGAATAACAACCTTGTCACCTGCAAATAGCATACTGTCGCCCGAGGGAATAATGGGCTTTCGGTTACGAACAATACCTGCAATAAGAACGTTTGGTTTGATTTGCAAGTCCTTAAATGGAACACCCAGCTTTGAAAAATCGCTCTTCACAAGGAAGCCTAAGGCTTCAACCTTGCCGTCCATAAGCTTGTAAAGGGTTTCCATACTGCTGCCCTCCGAATTGTGCAGAGCGCGCGCGTACTGCATCAAAAGGTCGGAAACAAGCTGTTTCGGATTTATAACACAGTCAAGTCCCCAGTGCTCCGAAAGGGTAACGAGGTCATCGTTATTAACCTTTGTAATAACCTTGGGAATGTTTTTGCCCGCCGCAAAGGAGGAAAGCAAAATATTCTTTTCGTCACTGCCCGAAACGGCAATAAAAGCATCTTGAGATAAAAGCCCCTCTTCAAGAAGAACGTCCTGATTTAAGCCGTCGGCATTGATTACAACGGTTTTTTGCAAAGATTCGCAAAGTTCGTTGCAAATATTCTTATCATTTTCGATAATGGTAACGTTTGTTCCCGTAGCTTCAAGCATTTTGGCAAGATAACGGCTTGTGCGGTTACCACCCAAAATCATAACGTTTTTGATTTTATTTTTATTACTGCCTATTTCACGGAAAAGCTTGTGAATTTCAGAATGTGAAGCAAGTATACCGATTTTATCTCCGCTTTTAAGTACGAAATTACCGTCGGGAATATATGCCATATCGTCCCTTAATACCGTACAGATAAGAAATCTTGCCGTGTATTTTGAACGAAGGGAGGAGAGTGCTTGGTCGACAAAGGGCGAGCCCTCTTTAAGACGAATTTCAAGTATCTCGAATTTTTTTGCGGCAAAGGTTTCAATTTTCACAGCAGAAGGAAGTCTTAAAATGTTAAAAATTTCCTTTGCGGTTAAAAGTTCGGGGTTTATTGAGTGGGAAAGCTCAAGCTGCTCTTTTAAGAAATTGAGTCCGCGCTCGTTATATTCAGGGGTTCTTATTCTTGCAATAGTGTGAGCGGCACCCATACGCTTTGCAATAAAGCAGGCAAGCATATTAAATTCGTCCGAACCGGTAGTAGAAATAACAAGTTCAGCCTCGTTTACGCCCGCTTCTGCAAGGATAACACTGTCGGTACCGTTGCCGTTTATACCCATAACGTCATAAGTATTGGTAACGTAATTTATTACGTCAGGGTTACTGTCAAGGGCTACAACGTCATGGCCTTCGGCAACAAGACTTGCAAGAAGGGTAGTACCTATCTTACCGCAACCAATAACAATAATTTTCATAAAAATACCTCTTTTCAAGGAATTTGCACATATATTTTAACACTAATCTTTCAATTTTACAATAACTTTTCAAATAAAGATGTCACTTGACCGAAGGTTTTTTGTATGTTAAAATATTTTTAGTTAGCTAAAATGTTCAAAGGGGAAGGTTATGATATTCAAAACAAAATCCACTTATGATTGGATGGTAGTAGGCCTCGGCAACCCCGGTATCCAGTACGAAGCCACCCGCCACAACGTTGGTTTTATGGCGGTTGATTTGTTGGCAGAGAATAACGGGTGCGCAAACTGGAAACTTAAAAATGAAGCGCTGACTTGCGAATACCGTATGGGTAATAAGCGAATACTTCTTGTAAAGCCGCAGACCTATATGAACAATTCGGGCAGAGCGGTGCAAAAAATATCCGCCTTTTACAAAATCCCTGCCGATAAAATGATAATAATGTTTGACGATGTTTCGTTGGATGTAGGAAATATCCGTATGCGCCGCAAGGGAAGTCACGGCGGCCACAACGGAATGAGGGACATTATTGAACTTCTGGGCCATGAGGATATTATGCGAATTAAAATCGGTGTGGGCGCAAAACCTCATCCTGATTACGACCTTGCCGACTGGGTTTTGGGCAAATTCCCCAAAGCACAGGAGAAAAGCCTTAAAGAAGCGCTGACAAAGGCGGTATCAGCCGTAGAAGAAATAATTGCGCGGGGCATAGATTCTGCTATGAACAAATTTAACAGTTGAGGATTTTATGCAGTTTATTGATGAAATACTCCTGCGTGACAGTGACTATGCTACACTTTTGGGCGACGTCAAAAAGGGCAGAATACCCCTTATCTGTACGGGGCTGTCGGCCATTCACAAGGCGGTAGTTTTAGCAGGTCTTTCACGCCACACTTCACAAAAAATAACCGTTATTACCGAGGATGAGGCTTCGGCACTTTCTTTAGCTGAGGATGCAAAGTCGCTGGGGCTAAAAAGCCTTACTTTCCCTGCAAGAGATTACTGCATAGGAAACATAAGCGGTTATTCAAAAGAATATGAACATAAAAGAATAGACACCCTATCCAAACTTTTGGATGGGGATTTTCAGCTGCTTGTATTATCTGTAGACGCGGCTTTGCAGTACACCCTGCCGCCCGATAAACTTAAAGAAGCAAGGTTTAAGCTTGAAATCGGCCAAGAAATTTCGCTTGAAAGCCTTGTAGAGCGGGCAATTTTATGCGGATATACCCGAAGTGAGCTTTGCGAAGGCGCGGGACAGTTTTCCCTTCGCGGCGGTATTTTCGATATTTTCCCCGTAAATGCGAAGCAGCCTTTCAGAATAGAGCTTTGGGGTGACGAAATCGATTCAATAGCCGTCTTCGACCCTGAAACCCAGCGTCGCGGCGAAAACGTAAAAGAGGCCGAAATTATCCCCGCTTGCGAGGTACAAACCTCTTTAGACCAGCTCAAAAGTATATTGAAAAAATATTTAACTTCGGCCAAAAAACTGACCAAGGAGCAAACGCTTAGAATAAATCAGGATATAAACTCCCTTGACAACGGCATTTCGGTTTTGCCTGACAGGTACATTCCGCTTATATACCCCGACGGCGAAACAATTTTCGATTATATCGGCGATACTCTGCTTACTTTAAGTGAGAGCGGCAATATTGCCGAGCGGCTGAAAAGCATTGAAATTCAAAATTCTGCCGACCTTGAAAACTTTTTAGGCGAAGGTTTTCTTTCGGGCGGTACGGCATCACTTTGGCTTACTAAGGATGAGTTTGCACATCGCGTCGAAAATGCCGTAATTCTTGAAAATTTTCCGCGTGCTTCTTACGGCACAAGGGCAAAGGACGTTATAAACTTTAATTACAAGCGCTCGTCTGCTTGGAGCGGCGATATTAAGGTGCTGCTTGAAGATATTTCCTACGTTTTAGAGCAAAACGGCAAGGTTATAATCCTTGCGGGTGAGGAAAGGGCGGCAAAGTTGCTCGCGCAAGAGCTTCGGGAAAAGGGTATAAATGCGGTCTTTTCGCAAAATGCGCTAAGTGACGGCGGTGTTACGGTGGCCGTTGGTGGAATTTCGGCAGGATTTGAAATACCGTCGCAAAAATTTTTGCTTATAACCCACCGCTACTTGCCTTCGGATGCAAAACCCCGTCGTAAGCGTCCAAAAAATGCAAAGGAAATCGGCTCGCTAGACGAGCTTCACAAGGGTGACTACGTCGTTCACGAGGTGCACGGCATAGGAATTTTTGACGGCATTAACCAAATTTCAAATCAAGGTGTAATAAAAGATTATATAAAAATCAAGTACGCTAAAAGCGACGTTTTGTACGTGCCGGTAACACAGCTTGACCTTGTTTCAAGATATATCGGCGCCGCAAGCGAGGACGGCAGCATTAAGATTAACCGTCTTGGCGGTACCGAATGGCAAAAAACAAGGCGAAAAGTTAAGGCGGCCGTTCGCGATATGGCAAAACAGCTTACCGCACTTTACGCCAAGCGTATGTCGGTAAAGGGTTACGCTTTTGGACCCGATACCGACCTTCAAAACGATTTTGAACGCAGGTTTGAATACGAAGAAACCGAGGACCAGCTGCGCTGTATTGACGAAATCAAGCATGATATGGAGCGCGCTGTGCCGATGGACCGTCTGCTTTGCGGTGACGTTGGTTTCGGCAAGACGGAGGTGGCTTTAAGGGCGGCATTTAAGTGTATAAGCGAGGGCAAGCAGTGCGCAATGATGGTGCCTACCACCATTCTTTCAATGCAGCATTATAACACAATTTTGCGTCGCTTTGGTGAAATGCCTATAACCGTAAAGTTGCTTAACCGATTTATAACGCCTAAACAACAAAGAAGAATTATAACCGACCTTAAATGCGGCAGACTTGATATGGTTGTGGGCACCCACAGACTAATATCTAAAGACGTGCAGTTTAAGGATTTGGGACTTGTTATAATTGACGAGGAGCAGCGTTTCGGCGTTGCCCAAAAGGAGCGCCTTAAGGAGCTTTATCCCGCAGTGGATATTCTTACTTTAAGCGCGACCCCCATTCCCAGAACGCTTAATATGGCGATGTCGGGCCTTAGAGATATGTCCTCGATAGATGAAGCGCCGGGTGACAGACACCCCGTGCAAACCTATGTTCTTGAATACAATGCAGGGGTTATAACCGATGCCATAAATAAGGAAATCCGCCGCGGAGGGCAGGTTTATTATCTGCATAACAGAGTTGAAAGTATTGAACGCTGTGCGGCAAGACTGAAACAGCGCCTACCCAACCTTAGAATAGGTATTGCTCACGGCAAGATGAGTGAAGACGAACTTACAAAGGTATGGCACAGCCTTTTGGAACACGAAATTGACCTGCTTGTTTGTACAACCATTATTGAAACGGGTGTAGACGTGCCTAATGCCAACACCCTTATAATTGAGGATGCCGATAGGATGGGATTAAGCCAACTTCATCAGCTTCGCGGCCGCGTGGGGAGGTCCAGTCGACGCGCGTATGCTTATTTCTGCTTCGGTCAAAATAAGCAACTTTCCGACGTTGCGGCAAAACGGCTTGAAGCTATACGCGAGTATACCGAATTCGGCTCGGGCTTTAAAATTGCCATGCGCGACCTTGAAATTAGAGGCGCGGGCAGTATTCTCGGCGGAGACCAGCACGGAAATATGGAGTCGGTGGGCTACGATATGTACCTAAAACTTCTTTCCGAAGCTGTAAACGAAGAAAACGGTGCCGAGCCGCAGGAAGAATTACCCTGCACGGTTGACCTTAATATTTCGGCACATATTCCCGAAAGCTATATCGAATCGCTTTCGGCAAGAATCGGCATTTACAAGCGCATTGCCGCCATTCGCACCGAGGCCGACACAGATGACGTTATTGACGAGCTTTGCGACCGCTTCGGCGAGCCGCCGAGGTCGGTTATGGGACTTATTGACGTTGCAATTCTTCGCAACAAGGCGGTTGCCGCAAAGATTTATGAGATAACGGGTACACCGCAGGCGGCAATACTGCATATAAATTCTATTGATACGGCGGTTATGGCACGCTTGGCGGGCTGTTTTGGAAACCGATTTAAGCTTACGGCAAGTGAAAAGCCGACCTACGTTATAAGCCTTAAAAAAGGTCAAAAGATGGCCGAACTCGTAACCGAAATCGGAAAAGCACTTTAAAAAGGCAGTGCGTTCGATACAAAAACCTATATTTCAGGAGGGAAAAGTATGAAAAAGTTTTTATGCTTAATTATGGCAGCTTTAATGGTTGCACTATGTCTTTCAAGCTGCGGTCAAGGCGACGGGACAGCCGACAATTCCTTATCATCTTCGTCTACAAGCAGTAAGCCTACGGATACGAAGTTTGACTGTATGTTTTTGGAAATGCCCGCAAAAACTACCGATTTCTCAGAGGTTTTTATATCGGGCGACGTGGCAATTTTTACCTTTGTAGTTGCGGGTATGGACGTTTCCTCGACCGAGCTTGTAACCTATGACCTTTTAGGTGATAAATTGCTTGGAAACCTTAATTTCGGTGAAGAGGAAGTTACCGTATTCCCGACCGAAAAAGGCGAATTTGCAGTCTTTTCAAAGACGGGTAACACTTTTAGTATTTATAGCTCTTCCTGTGAAAAGCTGTCCTCCAAAACGGTAGAAGCGGCAAGTGAAATTGCCTATGTAGGTTATAACGGAGAAAATCTTTTGTTGATACTTATGTCGGGAAACGTTTCAGTTTATAATCTTTCGAAAAACACCGTTACCGACACCGGTCTGGCCGCCGATTCTTATCAAATTATCGGAGATTATGGCAGTAATTTCTTAGTTGAGTCCTATGAAAAAGGCATTATTTCAATAACCAACGACGGAAAAACAAGCGAATTATTTGCGGCCTCATCTGCACAGGTTGTGGGAAATGCATACGCCGCAGGCGTAAAGGGAGATTATATAACCTTATTCTCTGTATTAGGTGGAAATCCCGTTATGGCGCCCAAAAAAGCTGATGGGGAAATCTTTTGCGCAGCCGACGGAGCGGCGCTTTTAAGCCACTCGCAGTCGATGGATATGAAGGACGATATATACTTCTATTGCACCGACAGTATGACTGTGTCAAAGGCTGCTGCCGACGGTCAGGTGGTTGACGCCGCCGTTTACGGCAAGGGTGTTATCGCAGTGACAAGAGCAAACTACGGCGAAATACTTAAATTTAAATATATCGATTTCAGTGATAAAGATTTTGAATCTATAAATTCACACGCATATGATGATGGCATTTTAAACGGCGCCGAGCCTCTTGCCGACCCGCAGGGCAGCAGTGAAACAGTACAACTTATTAACCGCATACAAAACGATTACGGAATAAGAATCGTTTACGAGGAGGATATTTTCAATTTCAACAATTTAGGCTTTACGGTAACCTTCACAAGCGAGGATAAAGCAAGAAATAAGGCAATTCTTTTAGAGGAACTTTTTGAATTTCTTCCCGAAGGACTGCTTAAGGAAATGAACCAAAAGCGCCCCGTAGTTATATATTTGTGTGAGGAAATTGCCCCTTCTGCCGGCGGAATAAACACAGTTTTAGAGGGCTACAACGTAACCTTTTTATCGGTAACGGGAAATGATGACTATTTCTTGAGCGTTGCCGCCCACGAAATTGCCCATGCTATTGAGCAGGGGATAAGCAGTGAAATTTTAGCGGGTTGGTGCGAGCTTATGCCGCAAGAAGCGCAAAACGCATACAACAACCTTTCACTCACCGTTGAATATACACCCGATGACAAGGGTAAAACGCCCGTTTGGTTCATTGAGGCCTACAGCCGTTCAAGCGAGATAGAGGATCGCGCAGTCGTTTTTGCCGAAATGTTTAACGCTAAGAAAAGCGGAGATTATTCCTTGTTCGATTACGAGGGAATAAACAAAAAGGCGGAATACTGGTGCGAAATGCTTGAAAATGTCTATACCTCCTGCAAGGATATGGGCGATTTTTGGAAATAAAAATCAGCAAAAAACAGCGACAGAGAAAAATCTCTGTCGCTGTTTGCGTATTAGTCAACCCGTGTTACCTCAAAAGTGAAGTAAAGGCTTCTTGAGCCAAAGGCGTCTACGTAGAAACGGTAGGTGCCCTCTTTTGTGAGGTCAAATTTGTCAATATAATAGGTTTTCTTGAAATAATCACCCGCGTCGAGCACCTGCGCCAGTGAGTTAAAATAAAGCTCCTCGGTGGCGGCGCTTTTATATTCGCCGTTTTCCAGGTACTCAATATCAAAAGACATTCCAAAAGCAAATTCGAAGTCACGTTGGTTATCAATATTCACAACAATATAGGGCTTTTCGGCGTCAATGTTAGCTTCTATAAAGGAAACGCTAACACCCTCTACGTCCGAATATTCGCCACCCTCTACGGCTGTAAAAACGTAAGTCGGTTCGGTTACTGCGGGCGTTTGAGTTGTATTGTCTTGCCTTAAAACCGCGTCAAAACTGTCGTATCTCTGGGTGGTATCTTTGGCGAGAGTTATAGTTACAAACCAGCCTGCCATTGCGGTATCAACCGTTTCGGCATTGGTGGTTTCTTTAATATAAGCGCAAAGGGAACTGCCGCCTGCATAAATACTCTCAAGCGCGAAGCGGTGGGTACTGTTATTGGCCGCAACGTAAATTACAAGCAGGGTGTTTTTCTCGAAAAAAGCGTCGTCCATAGATGCTATCACACTCTCGAAAGAGGGCACCTCATCCAAAGTGGCGTTCATTGATAAAACGCTGCCGTAGCTTGATTTAAACTCGTTAAGTTCCTTTAAAGATTCAAATTTAAGTATCGGCAAATGTTGGGCCGAGCTTATGGTAAGCTTATCGCTGTTAAGGCAGGGGATAAAATCGTCGGTCCAGTTGGCAAAAGAAAGCGCGGTGTTTGGCGTGTACATAGCCGTGCTGTCGTTTGAAGATTCTATAGTTTGTAAAAAATGCTTAAGCGCGGCGTTTCGGCAGGCAGACTCTTGCGAATCAATATATCTTTGAGAATCAAGCGCCTTTGACCATAACCTCATCGGGAATTTTGCGCGAATGTCGTCGGCATAATACGAGCCGTCACGTGGCGTCCAATACTCAACCAAACTGTAGCCGCCGTTTTCCTTTTTGGCTGTTACAACGGTCGGCGTATGTGCGCCTGTTTCTTCTTTAAGCTCGCCGACGAAACTGTATTCCTCGTACAGCACCCACATATATACGGAAATTTCGTCGCCCGATTTTTTGGTGCCAAGCACTATAAAATCGTGACAGCAAAAATTTTCGGCGCTGTATTGGGTTTCGTGCTGTTTATCTATTTCGCTTTCAATAAGGCTTATAAGCTCGTCATCCAAGGAATTTTTGGATACAGGGTTGGTCAAAAGACTTACCGAAGCCAAAATACATGCGATAACAGCCGCTACAATAACCCAAAACGCAGGTTTTTTGTAGTTAAGCACCGATTTTATGCGGCTTTTTACGCCTACTTCTCCGAATGCCAAGGGGCAGGCGGTTATCATTCTGCGGGGCACACTGCAGTTTACAAGGGCATTGGAATAGGGCTTTTTGGTTTCCTCACCAAACTGCTTTATAACCTTTTCGTCGCAAGCAAACTCAATATCGCGGCAAAGCAAAATATATGCCACCCACACAAGCGGGTTAAACCAATAAACCGTAAGCAAAAGGTATGCAAGCGGCTTCCAGATATGGTCACGCCGCTTAAGATGAGCTTTTTCGTGTGCGATTACATATTCGCAGTCCTGCTCGCTTATGTTAGAGGGCAGATAAATTTTTGGACGTATAACACCGAAAATAAAGGGTGTGTTTACACGGTCACAAAGGTAGATATTTTCCTTTATCAAAATGGATTCGCGCACCTTACGGCGTATAAGCAAAACGCTTATGGCGGCATAAATAAGCATTGCCGCTATGCCCACTACCCAGAAAATTGCCGCTATAGGCAAAAGTATTTGAAGCGGGTTTGCGCTTGCCATTGGGTCGGGCGCAAAGGAGGTTGAAATAATGGGGTTAAGTGAATTGTCTATAATAGAAATTCCGCTTTGAATAGTGGGATTTTTGGCATAAACTATCTCGCTCGGCACCGTTTCAGGACTTGGCATAAGGCTTAAAATGCTCTCAAATGAAAAGGGGCACACAAGGCGGATTCCCACAAGGGTCCACATAAGTGCCGTTATCCATTTCGGCGCTTTTTTGAAAATCAGCCGAAATAGGATAAGCATCAGCACTATCCAACCTGCAGAGATGCTCATATTAAGTAATTTAAGAAAAACAGCTTCCATATCTATTTCACCTCGTATTCGTCAATCATACGGCGAAGCATAGACACCTCGTCTGCAGTTAACGCCTTGCGGCTTGTAAAGGCGGCAAGGAATGAGGGAAGCGAGCCGTCAAAAGTTTCTTCAACAAATTTCTCGCTCTGTAAAGAGCAAAATTCTTTCTTTGATATGGGGGAGGTTACAACCCCCTTATTGTTTTGAAAAATACCCTTTTCACAAAGTCTTTTCAAAACGGTATAGGTTGTTGATTTCTTCCATCCAAGTAATTCTTCACTCATTGTAACGAGCTTTGCCGAAGAAACGGGCTCGTTTTTCCAGATGATATCTGCAAAACGGGCTTCTATATTTCCTAACTGATAACTGTTCACGGTATTACCTCCAATCATTCTACAACCTGTAGACTAATTATAGTTTACATTATGTAGACCGATTTGTCAATACTTTTTTCAAAAAAATAAAACGGCGGGATTCCGCCGTTTTCTGATTGTGAAACGAAAACCACCGGTCTGGCCGGTGGTTCCAAAAAGCTTTAGTTATGGACAGTCTCGCCGAAGCGGAAAGCCTCCCTCTGACGAGGGAGGTGGGCAAAATCTTTGATTTTGCTCGGAGGGAGAGACAAAAGAAGAAAAATATTCTCTCCCCCAGTCTTTTGCTTCGCAAAATCCAGCCCCCTCGTC
>CAZHYD010000010.1:0-23697 GCA_964536645.1 uncultured Ruminococcus sp. | reverse complement strand
ATTTTTTAAGCCTGTTTTTTACCACAATATCTTGGGTAGAATCCTATTTAAAAACACATTTTTAAAGGCGGTTTTTCGGCACGTATATTATATATGTATAATAAAAGCGAGGCCGACGCCCCGCTTTCCGATTTATTATATAAGGTATAAGCCTGATTCAAGCACTGCAAAACGGTAATCATTCACTTTTAAATACTGCCAAACAGGTTCTTCAAAGGTTGCGACCTCTTCTACAGCGTAAGAGTTAAGATTTACGTTCACAATATTGTTTGACCCACCGTTGCAAACCGTCACCACTTCGCCCTCAAGGAAAAGGTTTTTGGGTTTGTTAAAGGGTGAACGGCTACCGCCAAGCCGCAGTTCCTCGCGCATGGTAGCAAGATTATATCTCACAAGCACGTTACATTCGGAATATGCCGCCCAGAGCGCATTATTGTAAAGAACAATATCCGACGGGGTTGAGGAACGGTAGGTGAGTTCCCCTGTCCAAATAGGTGTTGCATCATAGTCAAGAAGCTGGGCAGATCCGTCGGTCGCAAGCAAAAACACCTTGCCGCCAAGCAACGTCAGTGCTTTTACGGTTATGTAGTTGTCGCAATAATTAACGATAGCCTTATATCCACTGCCGAATTTTGTTAAAAGGTAGATATTTTTGGCGACGTCGGTAATGAGTCCCGTTTCAAAGGAAAGCATTTTATATGCCACAACGACATTTTCTTCCAAAACTTCCTTACAGTATGAAAAAATTATTCCGTTTGCGAGGGGTAAAACCTCGTAAACCTCGCCTTCAAAAATCCGTTTCATATTATTCTCCAAAATCAAGATTTAATGCCCCTTTTGAGAGCATTTTTTGTGCCGCCAAAAGCACGCCCGCCTTGGCACTGTGAAAATTTATGCCGCCCTGCATCCAAGCAGCATAGGGTTCTCTTAAAGGACCGTCGGCCGAAAGCTCGATAGAAGCGCCGAGTGTAAAAGCGCCCGCCGCCATTATAACGGGGTCGTCATAACCGGGCATATCCCACGGTTCAGGCACGACAAAGGCGTCAACCGGAGCGCCGCTTTGCATACCCTGGCAAAAAGAGACAAGACCTTCTGCCGTTTTGAGCACAATACACTGAATTATATCGCCCCTTGTTTCGTCGCTTTTGGGAGTGACCTCAAAACCGAGATTTTCAAAAAGCGCCGCAGTATAAATTGCGGTTTTTAAAGCTTCGCCCACAACGTGCGGAGCAGAAAAAAGTCCCATATAAAGCTCGCGGCTGTGGCCGAGAGTTGCACCGACCTCTCTGCCGACACCGGGGCAGGTAAGCCGCATTGCGCACTTTTCAATCAAATCTTTTCTGCCGGCTATATACCCGCCCGTAGAAGCAATAGCCCCACCGGGATTTTTAATAAGCGAGCCCGCCACTATATCGGCGCCAACCTCGCAAGGTTCTTTCTTTTCGACAAATTCGCCGTAACAGTTATCAACCATTACAACACTCTGCGGCGAAACCTCGCGCACGGCGTCTATAACCGCCTTTATATTTTCAATTTTATAGCTTGGCCTTGTGCTGTAGCCGCGCGACCTTTGGATATAGGCCATTTTTGGCTTTTCTTTTGCCAAAACGCGTTTTATTTCTTCAATATCAGGCATTCCGTCATCCCTTAACTCCACTTGCGAGTAGGTAACGCCAAAATCTGCAAGCGAGCCGTCAGCCACAGAGTCAATGCCGAAAACGCCCGTAATGGTATCATAAGGTCTGCCCGTAAGGCAAATAACCTTGTCGCCCGGGCGCAAAATACCAAAGAGTGCAACCGTTAAGGTGTGCGTTCCCGAAACAAAATTATGCCGCATAAGCGCATCTTCGGCGCCCATACAGTCAGCCATAACCTTTTCGAGAATTTCGCGGCCTCTGTCGTCATATCCGTATCCCGTAGAGGCGGTAAAATAGGACTCGCTTACGCCGTTTTTAATAAAAGCCGAAAGCACCTTAAGCTGATTAAATTCGGTTATATCGTCTATTCTTTCGAACTGATTGCGGCTTTTTTCAAGAGCCGATTTATCATATTCGAGGAGCTTTTTGTCAATATTAAAGAATTGTGTTACGTTCAAATTTCTTTCACCCAATATCCGCCCGTGTAGAGCATTATAAATCCGTTTTTTTCGTAAAAGCCTTTCACCTTGTCACGACAGCAAACAAAAAAGCTTTTGCCGTAATTTTTTTGCAAAATCGCCTTAAGTGCTACCGAACCGTAGCCTTTTTCACGGCTTGCAAGACCGTTTATTATTGCGGTGTCACCCGTGTTAAAGGTTATAACCGCGCATTTATCCTTAAGAGCAAAATATTTTGCGCTGCCCATATTAAGTCTTCGGCAGTAATCGACCGCAAAGTAAGGGTATTCGGGAAGACTAAGCCCCTCCACGTCGAGAAGAGCGTAAAGCTCGCGGCTATCCATTTCGTCCGACAAGGGCTCTCCCTCGATATCGGCCTGCCGCCACATAATATTTATCGGCTCTTTCGGTTTTCTGCCTATGCCGCAAAGGGTTTTCGTATCGCTGAAAACGCAAGCGGGAGAAAGCATATCGACAAATTCGCGCAGTTCTTCCAAATCGGCACTGTTGTTGTGAATTATCATATTGCCGTCGGTCATAGAAATAACCGCCCCGTCACCGTTTTGGCACCAAAAAAGCACCGTATCATCTGTATTATAGCAGTCGAAAAGGCACTTGATTTTTATAATTTCGGCTGTATTCAGGGGAGCTTCGGGCAAAGCCTTAACCAAGGTTATCATCAAATTTCACCGCCGCAAAGTCGGTCTAACATATATTCTGCCAATTCTCTGCAGTTTTTAAGATCCTCCTCGCACCCTATGCTTGAAGAGGAGTGTATATATCTGCAGGGCAGAGAAATCGAAACGGTTTTTACACCCTCGCGCGAAAGGTGAATAGTACCCGCGTTGTTTCCGCCCGTCGCGGCAGCCTTGGGCTGACATTTAATACCGCTGTTCATCGCCATATTATAAAGCTCGCGGTCGTAAACGGTGCCGCCGTCCATAAAGGAAACAACAGCCCCCTCGCCCACAGCACAAACCCGCTTTTCAAAAGGCACACCCGCAATATCGGCGGCGGTTGTACCCTCGAGCACTATGGCGCAGTCAGGATCAATAGCGAAAGCCGCAGTTTTTGCACCGCGAAGGCCAACCTCCTCTTGAGTGGAAAAGTTGGCATAAAAATCGTATTTATTATAATTTTTTACAAGGTCAATAAGCATGGCGCAACCCGCCCTGTCATCAAGCGCCTTTGAAACGAAGTTTTCACCCATACTTTCAAATTCACCGCAAATTACGGCGCGGTCACCAAGGCAAACTGCCGCCTCGGCCTCTTCTTTTGACGAGGCTCCGATATCAATATACAAATCGTCCGCATCGGGCAATTTTTTGCCTTCGTCGCCCGAGAGCAAGTGTATCGGCTTACCGCTTATAACGCCGTTTATTTTGCCGTTTATTTTAACCTTTCTGAACATAAGCGCGGAAGTATCAATACCGCCTACGGTTTTAAATTTTAAAAATCCGTCCTCTGCGTAGGAGGTGATAATAAGTCCTACCTCATCAGTGTGAGCGTCAACCATAACCTTTTTAGCGGGGCGGTTTTCACCCTTTTTAAAGGCAATAATATTGCCAAGGTTGTCCCTTTTCCACTCGCAAAGGCCGTCTATTTGAGAGATGATGTAATCGCTGACAGCCGTTTCGTCACCCGAAACACCGTCCAAAACGGTTAATTTTTTAAGAAGGTCAAGCATTCAAGACACCTCCGTCAAGAATATACTCACAAATAAGCTCGCAAACGCTCTCAAGGTCGCGAATATCAAGAATTTCACAGTCGGTATGCATATTTCTCAGCGGTATTGAAACCGTAGCGGTTTTAACACCCTCGCGTGATATCGAAATAACGTCGGCATTGGTGCCGCTACGCTCTCCCATAACCTCAGCCTGATGTGAAACACCTTTTTCCTTTGCAATTTTTATAAGCTTTTGGCTTACCGCTTTATCAAGGCAGGGGGAAATTCCTATCATAGCCCCGCCGCCGAGCTTTCCGCAGTGTTCGGGCGAAATGCCTATACCGTTGCCAAAGCTTACGTCCAGCACAAGAGCTTCGTCTGGGTCGGCTTTAAAGGCAGCCGTTCTGGCACCGCGACAGCCTAATTCCTCACCGTCGCTAAAGCAAAATACCACGTTCACGGGAAGCTTTTTGTCCTTTAGCCGCTCGGCAATTTCTACAAGGCAAGCTGCGGCGGCGCGGTCATCGAAGGACCTGCCTGCAACGCAGTCGCCAAGCAGTTCGTAAGGCTTTGTATTAAAGGTAGCGTAATCACCGACCGATATAATTTCTTTTGCTTTGGCACCAAGGCCTGTATCCAATTTAATCTCCGAAATATCGTTATATTCACTGCTGCCCTTTGAAAGATGGGGCGGCACTGCGCAGAAAACGGCAGTAATCTTTTGCTTGCCGTGAAGAGTTACCCTGCGCGAAGGCAAACAGCGAATATCAATCCCGCCTGATTTTGAAACGGTAATAAAGCCGTTATCGTCAATAGCGGTAACTATCATCGCAATTTGGTCGATATGAGCGTCAAGCAAGACGGTATAGTCGCTTTCACCCTTTAAGTAACCAAGTACCGTAAGCCCTGCTGCCCTTTCGGTTGCACAGCAGGATGAAAGCATCTCTTCTGCCTTTAAAGACGCTTCTTCTATACAGCCTACGCCGTCACAGTTTGAAAGTTCGAATAATTTTTCCTTAATATTCATTACAGTTTATTTACCAATTCCTTAAAGTAATTTCCGCGCTGTGCGAAGTTTGCAAAAGCGTCAAAACTTGCACAAGCAGGGCTTAACGACACAATATCACCTGGGTTTGTGTCGGTATAGGCTTTTTCAAGAGCCTCTGCAATATCCTTAACCCTTACGATTTTGGGCACTCCCTTATAATCATCGCTGTCCCGCACGGCTTTTTCAATTTTATCGGCAGTGTCACCGCAAAGGTAAAGTTTTTTAACCTTTTCAATTATATAGGGCACCATCGGTTCAAAGGGAATATGCTTATCATATCCGCCTGCGATGAGGTGAATAGGCTTTTCGAAGGCCTTAAGTGCCGCAATAGTTCTCGTCGGGCTGGAGGCAATAGAGTCGTTATAATATTTAACACCCTTTACCTCACGCACAAATTCAATTCGGTGCTCAACACCGCCGAATTCCCTCGCAACCTTGCGTATAGAATCAAGACCGACATATCCCCAAACCGCTGTAATAGCCGTGAGATAATTTGCAACGTTGTGGTCGCCGAGGAGTGCTATTTCACTACGGTGAAGAATTGGCACGTCAATTCCCCTGTAAGCCATATGCAAATTACCCTTAACGTCAAGCCAAGCACCGTTGCGAAGCTGACGTTCCATACTAAAGCCCAAGGACTGTCCGCGCACGTAACTGCGGAAGGATTCGGTTATTTCATTGTCGCGGTTTAGTATAGTGCGGGAAAAAGCATTTTGATGAAGAAGAATGTTCTTTTTCGCTTCAACGTATTCGTCCATATCCTTGTGAACGTCAAGATGGTTGGGGGCAACGTTTGTAACCACCGCCACATCGGGACTTTTTCGCATAGAAATAAGTTGGAAAGAGGAAAGCTCTACCACAACGTAATCCTCGGGAGTGATATTTTCAATTTCGGGAAGCAACGGTTTGCCTATATTACCGCCAACGAAAACCTTTTTACCCTCCGCCTTAAGCATTTCGGCAATAAGGGTGGTGGTGGTCGTCTTTCCATCAGAGCCGGTAACGGCAAAAATCGTAGCAGAGCAAAGGTCGAAAAAGACCTCCATCTCGCTTGTTACGGGAACGCCTTTTTTGCGAGCAGCCTCAAGCTCGGGCAAATTAAAGCTCATACCGGGGGTACGGAAGATAATATCTACCTCAAGGTCGTTGAGATATCCTTCCCCGAGGCGAAGCTCTGCGCCCGCGGCTTCAAGCTTGTTTGCTGTTTCGCCAAGCATTTCACGGCTTCGGCGGTCGCATGCATAAACCTTTGCACCCTTGCTTAAAAAATTCATAATAAGCGGGGTATTGCTTATGCCAATTCCGCACATAGCAATTTTTTTGCCCTTTATCTGCTCGAAAAACTTTTTGCAATCCAAAGTAATGCCCTCCATTTTTCCATAACTGTTAAACTATTTAATAATATTATACTGAACGGGCCCGAAAATATCAACACTAAATAGTGCCCCTGTAGTATAATCCGCGGGTGTATTCACACTTAGGCGCAAGTCCGCTTTCATAAGCCTTTATAACCCGCAGGACTTCTTCTTTTGTTTCGAAAGTGAAATAAAGAATTATAAAATCAAGAGAAGACAGTTCTTCTTTTTTGTCAGCAAGGTAAATCGGACGGCTGTTCAAAAGCTCGCTGTAGCCCATTCTGCAACGAACGGGGAACTCTACACCCATTCGGTCCGAAATTTTGCCCTTTTTATCACAGTCCTTGCAGGAAATTCCGTTTTTAAGCGGACAGTTTTTAAAAAGCATAAGCGGAATATTACCGTAGGCTATTATTCCCTTTTCTACATCCGAAGAAATATTTTTTATATCCTGTAGCTGCTCCTCGGTTGAAATTACCGCCGCGACTGCGCCAAATGCTTTTGCCGTGCTTACAGCTTCGCTGTTCGCGATATTAAGACCCGTATCAGCAATAGGCGAAAGCCCTGCTTTTTTACAAAGCTCTATTGCGGCAAGATTTCCGCAAAGGGCAGCCGAAAAGCCTCTGTTTTTGAAAAGATTTAAGCGTTCGAAAACCGCTTTTTCGCTTATAATTGCACGGGGAATTTCGGCAATAAGCGGAATTACCCCAGACTCAAGGTTGTCAATATCTTCTTCAAGAGGAATTATAAGCGCCGAAATGCCGCTTAAATCATCGGGAATTTGGGATATTTTTTCTACCCTTATAAGCGTTTTTGTTTTTGCGGTCTTTGGTTCATTTTTGTCAGGCAAAATATACGAAGCTTCGCTTTTGCCATGCTTTACTTCGGCTCTTTTAAGGCTTAAAAGCTCTACCGCCTCTCGTTTCAAGGAATTAAGCTCGCCCGCAGATAAAAACAAGCCTTTATCCACTTTGGCGGAGGTTTTTTCGGCATAATAAGGCGTGCCGCCAAGCTTTGAAAGTCTTGATAAAACGGCTTCGCTGCTAACATCGGCATTTTTTGCCGCGGCCGGTATATTGCCCGTCACTTCGGCTTCGTTTTCACCGTCGGAAAAGTTGACCTTTACGGCTTTTCCTTCTAAAACCTCGGCATAAATATCTATCGGTACCGACTGCCGTTCAGCCCTGTAAAGCTCGTGAATTAGGGGGAAAGCGCGGTTTGCCGCCGTTACATCCTCTTTAGTTCTTGTGCCGAACATTCCGCGGCCGATGGTATTTTTATAGTACCCGTCGGTAAAACCTTGGCGGGAGAAAACGTCGTGCAGCATTCTCTTCAGTTCGTCATCGGTTTTTCCGTTATCTACCGCCTGCCTTACCGCCGCCGTAGCCGCGGCCACGTATTCGGGACGCTTCATTCTGCCCTCAATTTTAAAGGAGGAAACCCCCATCTTACAAAGCTCGGTTATATAATCAAGCAAAGAAAGGTCTTTAAGGCTCAGGTCATACCCCGTTCCCCCCGCCACCTTAAAGGGTAATCGGCAAGGTCCTGCGCAAAGTCCGCGGTTGCCGCTGCGCGAGCCTAAATATGCTGACATTAAGCACTGGCCCGACATACTCATACATAACGCGCCGTGAACAAAAACTTCTATTTTTATGCCAAGGGCCGAAGCCTTTTCGCAAATAGCTTTTAGATCCTCTTTTGACATTTCGCGCGAAACCACAACCTGCTTGATACCTAAGTTTTTGAGCGGTACCAATGCCGATGGCGTGTGTACGGTCATCTGAGTAGAAGCGTGAAGCGCAAGCTCGGGTATTTTTTCGTGCAACACTCTTGCAAGGCCCAAATCAGCAACGATAACCCCGTCTATCCCAAGGTTATAAGCCTGCTTTGCAAGTAAAAAAGCCTCTTTCATTTCGGAATTTTTTATAACGATATTAAGGGCAAGATAAACCCTTACCCCTCTTATATGGCAATATTCCACCGCCTCTTTCAAGGCCTTTATGTCAAAGTTTTCTGCATTTCTGCGGGCCGAAAAATCCTTAGCCCCTAGGTACACCGCGTCGGCACCGCTTCGCAGAGCGGCATAAAGCATTTCGGTATTTCCGACAGGTGCCAAAACTTCCACTTTTGCATCCTTAAACATAAAAAATTTCCTTTTAGTTATATTTATTTAATAATAACTCATTTTAACTTAAATTAAAAGTGTTTTTTAAATTACTTTACATTAAAAGCGCAAGGTGCTATAATTGTTTAAAATTTTAATTTTTTGAGGGATAAAAATGAAATATTTGGTTTTACTTTGTGACGGTATGGCCGACACTCATAATGAACATTTTTTAGGCGGCAAAACTCCTATGGAGTGTGCCCATAAGCCTTATATAGACTCACTTTGCAAAAACGCCGAAATCGGTCTTTGCAAAACGGTAGGCCACGGTCTTAAGCCCGGAAGTGACGTTGCAAACCTTTCGGTAATGGGTTATGACCCTTACGTTTGCTACACAGGCCGCTCTCCTTTAGAGGCCGCTTCAATAGGCATTGACCTTAAGGATACCGACGTAACACTGCGTTGCAATATTGTAACACTTAGCGGCGAAGAAAATTATGAGGACAAAACCATGGTGGACTATTGCGCGGGAGATATTTCTACCGAAGAGGCCCACGAAATTATAAAAACCGTAGAACAAGAGCTTGGCAACGAAATTTATAAATTCTACGGCGGCGTAAGTTACCGCCACTGTCTTGTAGTGGAAAACGGCACAACCGATTTGGGCAACCTTACCCCTCCCCACGACATAAGCGGCCGCGTGATAAAAGAATATCTTAGCAACAGCGATAACGCGAAGCCCCTTATCGCCCTTATGAAAAAGAGCTACGACATTCTCAAAGACCATCCCATAAACCTTAAGCGACGAGAAAAAGGTCTAAACGAAGCCAACTCTATTTGGCTTTGGGGCGAGGGCAGAAAACCCATACTTCAAAATTTCCGCGAAAAATACGGTGTTTCGCTTTGTGTAGTAAGCGCAGTTGACCTGCTTAAAGGCATCGGCATTTGCGCGGGCGCCGAAACTCCCGAAGTAGAGGGCGCTACGGGATACCTTGACACAAATTTTGAGGGCAAAACCCTAGCGGGTATCGAATTCTTTAAAAATGGCGGCGACCTTGTATACCTTCATTTTGAAGCACCCGACGAATGCGGTCACAGAGGGGAAAGCGCAAACAAGGTGCGCGCCATCGAGCTTATTGACAGCCGCTGTTTAAAGCTTATGCTAGAATACCTTGACTCCTGCGGGGACGATTACCGTATTCTTATCATGCCCGACCACCCGACACCGCTTGAAACCAAAACCCATTCAAGCGAGCCCGTACCCTACATGCTTTACGACAGCAGAAAGGCAGTCGGCACAGCCGACACCTTTACCGAAGATACGGCAAAAGCAGGGGGAATTTTCGTTGAAAACGGACCCGATATTATGAAAAAACTACTCGAAAAAATGTAGTTATGTAAACCGAAACAACCTAAAAAGTTTTCCACTCTATCCCCAAAGTTATCCACATTTTTAAGGGCCTGTCCCCGATAAAATGCGGGTTTTAGGGCTTTTTTCGGTGGATAACCCTGTAGATAAGTGGGATAACCCGACTTTCATAATTATTTTTTTGAAAAATTATGTAAAGTTTTTCGACAAAATTCTATCAATTATTTTTTCGTTTATTACGCCGAAATTTAATATTAAAATTCGGCAATTTCACAGTTTTATTTTTTCCTAAAGGATGGCCTATGAAAAGAACAAAATTAAAAGACCGACTCTTGCCCGATTACACCCGCGGCGAAGAAATTTTTAATATGGTTTCGCACATAGCGGGTGGCGGCATTGGGGTTGTTATACTGACCCTTTGCGTTGTGAAAGCTTTTATAAACCGCGACCCTTACCAAATTGTAAGCGCGTTTATTTACGGCTTTTCTATGGTAGCGCTTTACACAATGTCAAGCATTTATCATGGGCTTACAACCAACACTTCAAAAAAGGTTTTTCAAATAATTGACCACTGCTCGATATTTTTTCTGATTTCGGGCACCTATACACCCATTGCCCTTACCGCGCTTCGCGAGTATAATGCCGCTATAGGATGGACCGTTTTCGGCGTGGTTTGGGGCGTTACGGCACTTGGCGCTACCCTTAATGCGATAGACCTTAAAAAATATAACGTTTTTTCGGTTATATGTTATCTGGTTCAGGGCTGGTGCATAATTCTTACCGGCAAAGCGGCTATCACCGCTATGGGAATCAAGGCTTTTATATGGCTTTTAGCCGGCGGCATTGCCTACACCGTAGGAGCGGTTTTATACGCCGTTGCCGCAAAAACAAAGGTACGGTATATGCACTCGGTTTTCCATCTGTTTGTAGTGCTGGGCTCTATTTTACAGTTTATAGCAATTTTTATTTACGTTTTAGTTTAAAGACCTGTCATTCGACAGGTCTTTTTTTATTTTTCTGCAAAACGAAATAAAGCCTTTTTAAAAGAGTTTTTATAATAAAAACACAAACCGTTATTCTAAGCAGTATTGAAACAAAAAAAATAAGGTAGGCAAAACCGTCAAGCCTTGTGAAAAGTCTGCCGACCGAAACGGATGAAACCGCTTCACAGTATGCGAAATCGAGCTTTCCCGAAAGGTTGGGTCCAAAAAGCAGTAAGGAATTTAAAAGGCAAAGCGCCAGCAGTAAAAATCCTGTAAGAGTCCCTGCAAAAAGCGGCCTTTTGTCTCTATTTTTAAAAAACAACACCTCGTATACGGGCAAAAGCAAGCAAAAACTTACGGGATTTTTAAGATAGGCATAGGTTTGTTCCAAAAGATTTTTAAAGGAAGGCGGCGAAAAAACAAATACGCTTCTCCAGTTAAACTCTCCCGCGGATGCAAGGAAGAAAAAGAGGATTATTACAAGGCAAAACGGGAATGCCACCAAAGCAAATTTTAAAACGTTTTCTTGGCGCTTACTGCCAAAATAGGCTGTGACTGCAAGTAATATTACAATTACAGCAAAGTTCGAAGCCTCTGGCAAGAGAAGCCTTGCGGAAATGTAAATAAAACTCGAAAAAGCGTCGCCCAAGCAAAATACCGCAAATACCATCGCAGCAGCATACACCGCCGTCTGCAGTATTTTTGCGATACCCTTTTTATTACCATCGCAAAAAAGCTTTAAACACAGCGGGTACAAGACCAAAAAAAGCAAAAAAAGCACCGCCGCCGACAAAACGTATCCCAAAAACGTATATGAATCCGCATTGGACACAGGCAAAACGGTAACTGCATTGCCCAAAACGAAAAAGGCAAAAAGGCGGCAGGAGTGACTGTAAAAAGTTACTTTTTCGTTCATTTAAATACCACCTTAAGCGAAGTATCCTTGTATTTCTTTTTAAGCGCCGCACTGTCAAAATTTGGGTTTTGTTTATAAAGGATGTCGGTAACTCCAAAAAGGTCATATCCGCCCGCTTTTGAGTTTTTAAAAACAGCTTCAATATATTTTTGTATACTGTCTTGCGGTAGGTTTTCACCCTTTATGTTTATGCAAAGCCTTAACCTGCCCTCTTCAAAAAAGCGATTTGTACTACAAGCTTCTATTTTATAAATTTCTCCGTCTATAAAAATTTTCCCCTTATCCTGCAGGTCGCCGGCAATAAAATAACAGCTCATTTCCTCATTTTCAAGCAAAGCGACACTTTCCCCTGCCGAATATACCGCAAGCCCCCGAAGTTTTAGTTCGTTTTCTACCGTAAAATAGGGCAAAACCACCGTTTTTGAAGTTTCATCCAAAAGGCTTAAAACCTCATAAAATTTATTTTCAAAGCTTGTGCCGTATTCACTTGTTCTTTGTTCGAGCACACTTAAAATATCATACCCCACCGCCACCGAAGACAGCGGTTCGCTCTCAAGAAGCGCCGCAACGTTATCACTGGAAAAGCAAAGTGCCGAAAGGGTTATTTCTTCAAGTGAGTAGCAGTATTCGCAGACCTTGCTGAAATTTTCGCCGCAGAGCGAATCTTCAAAAACTATTGCCGCCATATGCCCGTACTGAAGTCCTTGCGTAAGCGAATATGCGGCATTTTCTACCGCCGCCGTAACGGTTTTGCCGCTGCCTTCAAAAACCTTTCGCGTTTTAAGGGTTTCAGCGTTCTCGGTATTTACGACTATTGCCTCAATAAAAACCTTTATTTCCCCGTCTTGCTCGCAAAAAGCCATACTTGTTACAATGTACTCAGCAGAGCCGGCTCTTACCGCGTTTAAAAAATTGCACCCGCAGAGCATTAAAAAAATAGACAAAACACAAATTACCGCAAAAAATCTTTTCACCTCTTCTCACCCTGCCTTACTATATTTTTATTAAAATCAGGTCGGTGGCGCATAAATTTCCAAGGTGCGCGCCAAAAGGTATCCTTAAGGCTTTGAAAGGAAGCCAAGCGAAGTGATGCGGTATAATCCACCCCGAAAGAATGGCTTGAAATAATCTGCATAACCGTAATACAAAAGCAAACCGTAAACCCAAGCAAGCCAAATAGGGCGCTTGCGACCACGAATATTAGCCTTAAATAAAAAACCGCCGCTTTTAGCCGCGGCACCATTAGACCCGATATGCCGCTTAAGGCTATTACTATAAGCATTGGGGTGCTTATTATTCCCGATTCTACCGCCGCCTGCCCCACAACCAAGCCTCCTACAACGCTTAATGCGTGGCCGAGGCTTTGGGGCATTCTGACACCTGCTTCTCGTAAAATTTCAAATACAAATATAAGAATTATACATTCGCCAAAGGGTGAAAAGGGCACTCCCGCGCGAAGCTCGGCTACGGTTATCGCAAGTGAGGTTGGCAACAGTGCCTTGTGGTAAGAAGAAAGCGCCACAAAAACTGCAGGCACGCTTATTGCTATAAAAAAGCAGATAAACCTGAATATCCTGCCCGCAGTAGCAACCAGAAAATTAAGGTAATAATCCTCGTCGGACTGAAAATTTTCCGAAAAAAGATAAGGCAACGTAACTACAACGGGGGTGCCGTCTACCACCAAGGCAATTCTTCCCTCAAGCAAGCGCGCCGCCACTACGTCGGGCCGCTCGGTAGTGCCGAGCGTTTTAAAAAAAGAATACTTTTTGTCCCTTATCTGCTCCGAAAGGTAGTTTGAATCAAGCACGCCGTCTATATCAATGCCCGAAAGCCTTTTTTTAAGCTCTGCCAGAACTTTCTTATCAACAAGACTGCCCAAATAGCATATGAAGACCATCGTATCGGTGCGTCGGCCAAAGCGCTCCATCTCGATACAAAGGTCTGGAGTTAAAAGCTTTCGCCTTATCATAGAAAGGTTAAGCATTGCCGCTTCGTCAAAGCCTTCGCGCGGGCCTTGCAGCACCCGCTCGTCGTCGGGCTCGGAAATCCCCCTTGTACGCCAACCCTTGACGTCGGTCGTAAGGGCTGTTTTAGAACCATCAATTAAAATTACCGCCTCACCGTAGAGGATTCCCCTTATAATTTCGGCAACACAAGTCTGCTTTTTCACATCTTTTGCAAAAAGCACCTGCGTTTCAATATGTTCGGCAAGTCTTATCTGACGGCAGGCTATATCCGCCTCGACAAGCGGCTTTATCACCGATTCGTTAAGCTGGTCGGAATCTATCATACCGTCAAAATAAATAATGGCAACACCCGTGCTGTTGTAAGCCTTAATTTTAATCCGTTTTATTCGCATTACGGCATCTTTTTTAAAGATATTCCTAAAAAGTGCAACGTCCTCTTCAAGCTTTCCAGATAAATATACCTTATCAAAATCGGCAGTTTGTCCCGACATAGTATCACCCGTTTTAGTATGCGAAGCATTGTCATAAATATTTATAACAAAAGACCGAACCTCTTTTTAAGAGATTCGGTCTTTATATTTTATCCCAAGCAAACATCCATTATAAGCATTATACAAAAGCCAGCTATAAGTGTGTAGGTCGCGGCCCGCTCGCTGCCGTGAGCGTGGGTTTCGGGTATCATTTCATCGCTTATTACGTAAAGCATTGTGCCGCCCGCAAAGGCAAGAGCAAAAGGCAATACAATAGATGATATGCTTACCGCAAAATAGCCCAGCAGTGTACCTACCACCTCAACCAAACCCGTTGCCATTGCAATAACAAAGGTCTTTTTCCGACCCACACCGGCTGCTAACATCGGTCCGATTATTACCATACCCTCAGGTATATTCTGCAGGGCAATACCGCCCGCAATTATGAGAGCTTGGGTCGTGTTTCCCGACCCGAAGCCTACGCCCGCGGCTATGCCTTCGGGCAGATTATGTATGGCAATAGCCAAAACAAAAAGCATAACCTTTGAAAGCTTTGTATCGTTTAAAGTTTCGGGTTCAAAACCGATTAACCTGCCGAAATGGTGCATAACCCTATCCAAAAGGCTTAAGACAACCGCGCCCGCAAAAATACCCGCAACGGTCACTAAAATTCCGTATCTGCCCCCGTATTCAAGGGACGGAAGTATAAGTCCCAAAATAGCCGCCGCAAGCATTATTCCCGCCGCAAAGGAAAGCACAATATCAGAAAACCTGTGAGAAAGCTTTTTAAAAATAAATCCTATCACCGAGCCTATCATCGTGGCGGCACCGACGCCTATGGCCGTGAGTAAAACAATTTTCATATTTGTCACCTGAAAAGATTTTTAAGGGATAACCCCTTATATTATACTCAAGGTCGGGGCTTTCGGCAACAAAAATAAAACGGCTTGCAAAAAAATTCCCGCAGGCCGTTTTTATCTTTATTCTACTGTAAGACTTACGACGTCTTTAATGACCGCTTCCGACACGGCATACTCAATTTCAGCCACAGTGTCGCCCACGTTTAGAAGTATTACTTCGGGATAATCTTTTGCCGAAACTGCAAAATAGCTGTCACTCTCTGTAAGACGGATATAGAAGTAGGTGTTGCCCTCAATATTGGCGGTGCGAATATCCGCAATTTCACCCGAAACGGTTAGAGTATCGGGCGTAATTTGAAGCTCCCCGTCTACAAGATTATTGCTTGCAAGCAGGTTGAGGTAATTGTTATTACACTCCTCAAGAGTATAGCCTGTTGCCACCAACTGATACTGACGTACGTTTACCATTGCGTACATTTTTACAAGACCCGCGCCGTCCTTAAGTGCCATAAAGTAGGTCGGTTGGTCCGAAACGTTAAGGAGAAGCGGGAAGGTTGACTGGTAACTGTACTGCTGAACTGCACCCTCTGCTGAGGACATTGCAGAATATTCCTCCGCTCCGGCGCAGGAATAATACTTAGCCTCCTTGGTGCGCTGGTTCACAAGAATAAATCCGATATTACCCTCGTCGCTTGTGACAGAGGTAACGCCCGTATACATCCAAACGTCATCGCCAAGAACTATATAGTTGTAGCCGTAGGTAGTTTGGGTACAGCCTGACTGACTGAACAGAGCATTAAAGAAGCCGTTTGAGTAAAGACCGCGGTAGTCATACTGTTCAACAATAAGGTCGGCAGCGTAAAGACGGTCTACCCAAGCAGGAACCTCATCAAGATCTAAATACTGACATTCTCCTGTAATTGCGTTTACCAAAACTCCGCCCACAACGTCAGTACCGCCGAAAAGTCCGATTTTCTTTTCCACTACAGAAGCCAGCCAATAGGGCGTGCCGTTTTCGTCAATTTCAAAGTTTATATTGTCGAACATTAAGGTCGGGTACTTAAAGCGCAGGTGTCTGTAAAGGTTGCGGTTAAAATATTCCGACGGAGAGTATTTAATACCCTCTTCCAAACGGACAACCGTTACCTCCTGCGTGCGCATATCAATGGTCATATACGCGGGGATACCCGTATCGCGATTAGAAAGCCACTTGAAGAAGTTTGTGTATGCAAGATACGTCACTCTTACAGGGCTTCCCTTATAATTTATCTGCGAAGAAGATTCGCTTACAACAAACTGGCTTACAAGGTCACTTAGTTCGCCAAGCTTGCGGTTTGCAAGGTTGTTTGCCGAGGTGCTGTCAAGCATGGGTATTTGGTCCCAGTCAATTTCGGCAACCTCTGAAGCGAAATCACCGTCGCTTACCGTAAGAAGCGATGCATAGTCGTTAGCTCTGAAAAGCTTTGCCCCCGTAAGCGAGCCGATGATAGCAACAGCGACTGTTACTATGACTATAACGCTCGGTACGGTAGCCACTTTAAAAACATTTTTAAAGGTTGAGGCACCGATTTCTGCATTTTTCTTTATACCGATACCTACGGTTAAAATCAGTTTGCAAACGGCATAAACCACGCAAAGAAGTATAACAAAGGTATAGAAATCGCCGCTGTGAAGGTTGAGCGCAGGCAGGGCGAAATAGTAATAAACCGCACCAAAAACAAGCGTTACGGCAAGGCTTATAAGCGAAGCCTTTAGCCCGCCTTTTTGCTTTTTAGGCTGATATTTCATAATTAACGCCTCCTAAAGAGTATGGTGATATTATATCACCCTATTTCTACTTATTCAATAACATATTGTAAATTTTACAACTTTGTCTTTTTTATTGACAATATTTTATTTTAATGCTATAACCGACTTGTAAGGCAAACGCTTTAACGATTATTTTTTTAGAAAGAAGGTATGAATATGAAAGTTGCAAACCGTATAATTTGGGGAATTGTTTTAATCGCAGTAGGTATAGTTTACGCCCTTAATGCCCTTGATATTACAAATTTCAACCTCTTTTTTGACGGTTGGTGGACCCTGTTTATAATAATTCCCTGCGCAGTCGGCCTTGTGAATGACAAAAACAACATATTCGGACTTATAATAGGTATACTCCTGCTTCTTTGCGCGCAGGATATTTTAAGTTTTGAACTTTTGTGGGAACTTCTTGTCCCCGTAATTATCATTCTTATCGGTTTAAAGATGATTTTAGGCACAAAAAACAACAAAAAGATAAAGGAACTTCAACAAAACGCCTCTAAAAAGCCCAACTGCTTTGCAGCTTTTTCGGGCCAAAAAATGAGTTTTGAAGGTCAGGTCTTTGACGGCGCTGAGCTCAACGCAGTTTTCGGCGCAGTTTCGCTTGACCTTACAGGCGCTATAATTGAAACCGACTGTCTTGTAAACGCTACGGCAATTTTCGGCGGTGTAAATATCGTTGTGCCCGACGGCATTAACGTTAAGATTACTTCCAACTCGGTTTTCGGGGGTGCTTCGGATAAAAGGCATAAACGGGCAATAGAAAACGCGCCCACAGTTTATATAAACGCAACCTGCCTTTTCGGAGGTGCTGAAATAAAATGACCACCTACCAAAAGTTTATAAAAGCGCTGGCATTTGCCCTTGCGGTTATACTTATAGTAGGCATTGTAAGCGGTATTGTTTCAACCGCCGCCACCTTTTCGCTGATGCTCGGCATAACAAAGGATACCGTGGGTGAAACCGCAACTTACGGGCCTTACAGCACCGTTACAAGCCTTGACATAGAAATAAACGCCGCAAATTTAGAAATCGTAAACGGCGACGAGTTTTTGCTTAAAACCGATTATAAATATATTAAGGTCAGCGAGAAAAACGGCACACTTTATATTGAGGATACTAAAAAATCCGCTGTTTCTGTAAAGAAAGCCGCCACCGTTACGCTTTATATCCCAGAAGGCACCGAGTTTCAGACGGTAGAAATTGAAACAGGCGCCGCCAAAGCCGATATAAAAGACCTTGACTGCCTACAACTTGAAATAAATTTAGGGGTTGGAAACGTCGAAATTTCAAACCTTATCGTAAAATCCGCAGCAAGCCTTGAGGCAGGTACGGGCAGTGTAACCGTTAAAAATTCCACCCTCAACAACTGCGACTTTGATATGGGGGTAGGCAAATTCACCCTTGAAGCAAAGCTTACGGGCAGATGCAATATAGACTGCGGCGTTGGGGCTTCTGATATTACGCTTATAGGTTCTAAAGAGGATTACCTTCTTGATATTTCCAAAGGACTTGGCGGTTTTACTCTTGACGGCGAAAACGTAAAGAGCGAAATTTTTGGCAACGGAGCAAATTTTCTTGAAATCAACGGCGGCATAGGCGAAATAACCGTAAACTTTAAAGATGAAAACTGATTATGACAAAAAGTGCGGGTTAAAAACTCGCACTTTTACATTTTTAATTGATTTCTTTTATTAAAAGACATATAATTTAATTGGCTAATTTAGAAACTCACAAAGGAGTAGTAAAGGTGGTTTTACTTTATATAATATTGGGTTTGGCGGCCGTATTTTTTCTTATAACGTACTGTTGCTTTAGAATGACTTTTTACGTTACCCCATCACAGCGCAGACCTAAAAGCGAATACGATATGCCGCCCGGAAAAATATATATTCCTTATTATCCAAGACTTAAAGGTTGGATGAAGGAGGTCAGGTCTATGGACTACCGCGAGGTTTCCGTTACCTCGTTTGACGGGCTTACCCTTTACGGTAAATACTACGAATACTCGCCCGACGCCCCTATGGAGCTTATGTTTCACGGCTACCGCGGTAATGCCGAACGTGACCTGTGCGGTGCCGTTCAGCGTTGCTTTGCGCTTGGCAGAAGCGCTCTTCTTGTTGACCAACGCGGCGCGGGAAAAAGCGAAGGAAATATAATTTCCTTTGGAATAAACGAAAGCCGCGACTGCCTTTCTTGGATAGATTACATAAACAAAACCTTTGGAGCCGACACTAAAATTATTTTAACAGGAATTTCAATGGGCGCTTCTACCGTTTGTATTGCGGCAGGCAACAAGTTGCCCGAAAACGTTGTGGGTGTGCTTGCCGACTGCGGCTTTTCAAGCGCAAAGGAAATAATTAAGGAAGTTATTCGTAAGCTAAAGCTGCCCGCCGACCTTCTTTACCCCGTAATAAAACTTTCGGCTAAAATTTTCGGCCGCTTTGACCTTGAAGAAACCTCTGCTAAAGAGGCGCTTAAAAACTGCAAAATCCCCGTTCTTTTTATCCACGGTGACAGTGATAATTTCGTCCCCGCTTATATGAGTCAAATTAACTTTGACGCTTGCGCTTCGGCAAAACGGGTGATTTTCGTTGAGGGCGCAGGTCACGGCGAGGCCTACCTTAAGGATGAGCAAAAATACCTTTCCTACCTTGCCGATTTCTTTAGCCAAAGCATTTAAACCTAAACCCCCCGATAGAGTTTTCTATCGGGGGTTAAATTTATTATAACAGCTTATCGTCGTAAACCGCGCGGCAACCGCCTATAAATTTAGGTCTTGAACGGGCGGCCAAAACCGTTGCTTTGCCAATTTTGTTATTCTCAAGTCTTACGGGCACCGCAACCTTTTTAATATGCATACCTATAAGGGTAAAGCCTATGTCTATTCCCGCGTCAGCGGCGATTTCCTCAACCGCTACGGGTTCTCTAAAGGCAGCGTAAGCTGCGGTTGCAAGGCTTCCGCCCGCCTTTACTTTAGGTACAACGTTTACAATGTCCCTGCCGACTGCTGCCGCTTTTTCCAATATAATTGCGCGGTTTAAATGCTCACAGCACTGTACCGCAACATATACGCCCTTCTCGCTTGCCGTTTCGTAAATTCCGGCAAAAACTTCTTTCGCGGCTTCGGGGGAAGAGTTTGATCCGATTTTATCCCCCAGTATTTCGCTTGTAGAACAGCCGACAACCAGCACTTGCCCTGCTTTAAGAGAGGCCTTTTCAATTATTTCGGCGGTGACGCTTGCCGCCTGGACTTTTAAATTTGTGTTTTCCATATTTTCTCCAAAACAGTTATTTTTTCTTGCGTTTTAGCACAAAGGCGCTTCTGGAGGGCAGATAACAGCCAAAGCCTATCCAATTAGCAGGGGTCACAGTGGCGTTGTACTCTACCGAAGTGTCTACTCGGGAAAATCCGCCGAATACTGCCTCGTCGGTAGAAAGAATCACCTCGTATTTGCCCTCTTTGCCAACCGGTACAAAGTAACCCTCGAACGACTTTGTCGGATGGAAATTGAAAACAAAGACCAAATCGCCCTTTGTATAGATAAGAACCTTATCGTCCTGATGCATCCAACGGTTTACCGGCGGATTTTTAAGCACTTTTTCTTCCTTTAAAAGCTTTATCATTGCTTTGTCAAACTCGTTGAGGTCTGTGTAGCGAAGATTTTTATCGTCTACAAGGCTCCATTGCCGTCTGCAGTAGTGATAACTCCAGCCGTTGCCCTCGCGCGGGAAATCTATCCATTCGGGGTGACCGAATTCGTTGCCCATGAAGTTGAGGTAACCTTCGCCCGCGAGCGATGATGTGATAAGCCGTATCATTTTGTGCAGGGCAATTCCCCTGTCAATAACAACACTGTTGCCGAACTGCTTACTCATACCGGTGTACATTTCAGCGTCGCAAAGGCGGAACATTATGGTTTTATCCCCAACAAGCGCCTGATCGTGCGATTCGCAGTAGCCAATATTTTTCTCTTTAGGTCTGCGGCTTATAAGCTCATACCAAATTTTATAAATATCCCAATTTTCGTCGGTGCTTTCCTTAATGGTTTTTATCCAAAGGTCAGGCACGCCCATTGAAAGACGGAAATCAAACCCGATTCCGCCCCACGAAACAGGCAAACACATACCCGGCATACCCGACATATCCTCGGCTACGGTAATAGCCTGCGGGAAGATTTCGTGAATAAGCTCGTTAGCAAGCTGTAAATAGGTCACCGCCTCGGTATCGGTATTCATTGAAAAATACATACTGTAATCGGTAAAGGCGCTGCCAAGGCCGTGGTCTAAGTAAAGCATAGAGGTAACACCGTCAAAACGGAAGCCGTCAAAATGGAATACCTCCATCCAATATTTAAGGTTTGAAAGCAGAAAATGAATAACCTCGTTCTTGCCGTAATTAAAAAGCTTCGTTCCCCAGGCACTGTGGTCACCCTTTGCGCCTTCGTGGAAAAATTGGTAAACGGTGCCGTCAAACTCGTTAAGGCCCTCGTTTGTGTTTTTAACCGCGTGGGAATGCACCACGTCAAGCAGTACCGCAATACCCATTTCGTGCGCGGTGTTTATAAGCTCCTTAAGCTCGGCACTTTTGCCGTAGCGGGAGGATGGGGCAAAAAAGTTCGAAACCTGATATCCGAACGAGCCATAATAGGGGTGCTCCATTACTGCCATTATCTGAATGGTGTTGTAGCCTAAATCCTTAATTCTGGGCAGAACGTTCTTTGTAAATTCGCCATAACTTCCGATTTTACCCTCTTCTTGCGCCATACCTATGTGGCACTCGTATATATATGGGGTCTTTTCGGGCACAAAATTTTCATCGGTCCAGCCAAAATCGGACATAGTGTCCTCAACCTCGGCGCACCAAAGATACGTCACGGGGTCCTGCACAACGCGGGTCGCGTAAAGCGGTATGCGGCGAAGCTCCCTGCCGCCGCTTATAACGACAGCCTGCACCTTCCCGCCTTCCAAAAGGGCATTTTCGCCTTCAAGAAATACCTCAAAAACTCCGTTTTCCTTTTTCTGCATTTTAAGAGCGCGGGTATCCCAACCGTTAAAATCGCCCGTGAAATACATTTCATCAGCGGCGGGGGCCCATTCTCTGTAAACCCAGCCGTTTTGGGTGCGGTGTATGCCAAAATATTTGTGTCCGTTTGCAAAATCGGACAGACTTTTCCCTCTACCTAAAAGTTCCTTTTTTTTCTTTTTAAAAAGTTCGCGTCGAAGTTCAATATCCTTTTCAAAGGGCGCCAAGTAACCGTCTATTTCAATTATCTTGCTTTTTGCTTTTTCTGGCATACGTTTCCCTCTTTTCAAGACTTTTTTTCATTATAGCAAAAAAACATTGTAAATTTCAACAATATCAAGGCATATTTTGTCTTTTGTTAAAGCTTTATTTTTATTTTATCAAAAAACGGCAGTGGTTTTACCCCGCTGCCGCGCTAAAGTTTAAAATTTATTCGCAAACCTCTACCAAAAAGCTTACGGGACGAAAGCCGTCGTTGCAGGAGATCATTACGGATTTCCTGTTTTTCATCCAGCCGTCGTAAATATCCTCCCCGCCGTGAGCAAGGGTCATAACAAAGGGGGATAGACTTTCCCAAGCGCTGTCACAAAAACCGTTAGGCTTTTGCCACCCGTTGCAAATAAAAACCTCGCCCTCTTCTAAATCGCAGGGGTGCTCAATAGGGTTTTCATACTTTTCAATTAAATCGTCATACCGCGCTTTTCGCATAACGGTAATTTTTATTTTCTTCATACCACACACTCCTGTAGGGTTTTTGATAAAGATTTACGGTCGAGCCGTTGATTTAAGATTAGCATAAGACTTTATAACGGACCGAGTGTCAAGCCTCTCGGCTGCGAAAGAACAGTACAACGGCGCGTAGATACAGGTGAGAAAATTGAAACGGTGCGAGGTTATACTGTTCGACATATCAAAATTTTATCTCCTTGCCTTTTTACTGTTTGCCACTTTTTCAATATCTCCTTTGTCGATCCATTCCTCAGTAAACCCGCAATTACAGCATATATATCTATTCACATTGACTGCCGAAAATATAGAGTTTCCGGTTAAGACATTGTTGCCGGCACCATAAGCACCGGCATATCCGTCAATTCTTACTATGTTTGCAGATTGGCATTTAGGACAAATTTTCGTGTTCTTCATATAGATTACCTCCCTGTTCAAATTCCGATTTATTAAACTGATTATATCATAAATGCGGTTAATTAGCAATATTTAGTGAAGTTCGGCTTCTCCAAGTGAAGTAGCGTTGCCGCTGTGAAGTATCGTGCTTACGCACGAAGTGAAGTTAAGTGCGCCACACACGCCCGCAGGCAAGATGCACCGCTAAAGCGTGATGAGATACAAGGGCGGCAAGGCCCTTGATGATATACACGACTGCGTCGCGATGATATGCCAAGCCTGCGGCTTGGATAAACAAAAAGACTACCTAAACGGAGCAGAATCGAGGTAAGAAAGCCTAAAAGTACACCACTATTTCTTATAGAAATTGATGTGCAAATGTTCCTCAAGACCAAACCGATTCATAATATAATGATTAACAATATAATTTGATGTATGCCACTGTTCGCAGGGTTGTCCTCCAATCGAGGCAGAGGAAGTTATTAAGGGCTTGCCGTATTGTTTTCTTAATATACCAGATAACTGTGCATACGATTCGTTAATATCATAGGAATCAGACAAGTAATACTCTTGTGGACGGAATATTTCAATAAACTCAATCTTTAACGCATTGAAATGAATTCCAAACATTAGAGGTATATCACAACCAAATGCTCTGCCTACGAATGTAATATATCCATCTGTAACAAGTGTATATTCAATAGTTGATGCTTTTAGTGAATCAATAAAGGTGTGCGTGTCGGGCGAAATAGCAATTTGCGGAAGGTCGATCACAAAAGAGGGATTTGTTTTATTCTTTTTAAAAAAGGAGAACATAGCATCACCACCTTTTAAAAATTATATCATAGAAATGCTATATTTTCAATGATATATCGCTTACGCGATATGATATACGGCTTTTGCCGTATGATAT
>CAZHYD010000009.1:0-23954 GCA_964536645.1 uncultured Ruminococcus sp. | reverse complement strand
AAGGTTTACGTCACCTACGCCGTCAATTGTAAGACCAACAGAGTTTTCACCGGGATCAAACACACCGTCTTTACCGGTGCAGTCATCCTTGAACTTGAGCAAATAATTGCCGTTCGCGAGCGCGAAAACGTCTTTTGTTTTTCCTTTGTAAACAAGTTTCTTTTCCATAAATATATCTCCTTAAAAATCAATATACTAAATTAAATGCTTTTTGTAACGGCAGCGTCCTTTGCGAGAACGGCCGCGGTATCGGCTTTACGCTTTTGGTCAAGTTTTGCTGCGAGAGCAGCATCTTCTACTGCCAAAATCTGTATAGATAACAAAGCGGCATTAACAGCACCGTCAATAGCAACCGTTGCAACGGGTATGCCTGAAGGCATTTGCACGGTTGAAAGAAGGGCGTCAATACCGTTTAATTTACCTGAGTTTATGGGAATTCCAATAACGGGAAGGGTAGTGTTGGCGGCAATAGCGCCTGCAAGGTGGGCTGCCATTCCTGCGGCAGCTATAATAGCGCCAAATCCGTTTTCGCGCGCAGATATAGTGAAATCTCTTGCTTCAACGGGGGTGCGGTGCGCAGAAAAAACATGCACCTCGTAAGGTACATCGAATTCCATTAAAGTGTTGGCGGCTTTGGAAACAACAGGTAAATCGCTGTCACTGCCCATAATTATTGCAACTTTTTTCATAAAGGGAATACCTCCTTGAAAATATAAAAGGGCGCACTAGTTTCGTTCGAAAAAAGTGTGCCCAGACGGTCGGCTGAAACGTTCTTTGCTCCACGCAGTTACCTGCTTAACCGTCAGTCACAAAGAACCTAAAAATAACAAATTTATTTTAGCACAAACACAATATTTTGTCAATGGAGCATTTATTTTCAGTGAGTTGCACCACAATATATAGTTGGCTTTTGGTATTTTTGTCTAAAATGATAATATGTTATTTTAAATTCAACTTTACAAGTGCACATTTTCGGGTTAAAATACGATTTAGGAGGGAGAAATATGGACGTTAAAATTGACTTTATAGATTTTGCAAAAAAGGTGAACGAAAAATATCTTGATGCATTAAATTCCCCCGCAAAGCGTATGGGATTAACGGGCGAAAATGCGGCAAAATTGGTAAAACTAATATATGAAAGTCTTGACAGCAACGACCCGAATTTGAGTGAACTTGAAAGACTTGGTTTTGTGGAACAAAAAAACGGCAAATTTTTCCTTACCTCAAAAGGCGGGATTGTTGCAAAATCGTTCGAAAGGGTAAAGTACGACTTTAATAATGCTTTTTCAAAAAACTTAACAGACAACGAAAAGCAGGCTTTTTTGTCGATAATCAGTAAGTTTTAAAGGTAATTTTTAACTGATTTTTGCATAAATTTTAATAATGTTTTAAATTCACAAAATGGAATTGACTTTTCCTGATTTTCATATATAATTGGTAATACATAACATTTTAAACTTGAATCTTTATTTTTAGGAGGAATTTAATAATGCTGATTAAACCATTGGCTGATAACGTTGTAATTAAGGCAACCGAAGCAGAGGAAACCACAAAAAGCGGTATTGTTTTAACGTCTGCCGCAAAGGAAAAGCCTCAAATTGCTGAGGTTGTAGCAGTTGGCCCCGGCGGTATGGTTGACGGTAAAGAAGTTGTTATGACTGTTAAACCCGGTGACCGTGTTGTTGCTGCAAAATACTCAGGCACAAATGTTAAAATTGACGGTGAGGAATATACAATCATCCGTCTTTCTGACATTTTGGCCCTTGTTGAATAATTATGAGGTGATATAAATGGCAAAAAATATTATTTTCGGTGAAGAAGCCCGTAAATCCCTGCAGGCTGGTGTTGATAAGCTTGCTGATGCGGTAAAGGTGACACTTGGCCCTAAGGGTAGAAACGTTGTACTTGATAAAAAATACGGTTCGCCCCTTATCACTAACGACGGTGTTACCATTGCAAAAGAAATTGAACTTGAAGATCCGTTTGAAAATATGGGTGCACAGCTTGTTAAAGAGGTATCGGTTAAGACTAACGATGCCGCAGGTGACGGTACTACTACTGCTACAGTTTTAGCGCAGGCGCTTATTAAAGAGGGTATGAAAAACGTTGCTGCGGGAGCTAATCCGATGGTTATCAAAAAGGGTATCAAAACCGCAGTTGATACCGCAATTTCGGCTGTTATAGCTAATTCACAAAAGGTAAGCGGCAGCGCTGATATTGCACGTGTTGCGACCGTTTCTTCCGGCGATGAATTCATAGGCGAACTTATTGCAGGGGCTATGGAAAAGGTTTCGGCAGACGGTGTAATAACCGTTGAAGAATCAAAAACCGCTGAAACATACTCCGAAGTGGTTGAAGGTATGCAGTTTGACCGCGGATATATCACACCTTATATGGTTACCGATACAGATAAAATGGAAGCGGTACTTGACGACGCGCTCATTCTTATTACCGATAAAAAAATTGCCAACATTCAGGAAATTTTACCCTTACTTGAACAAATAGTTCAAGCCGGCAAAAAACTTCTTATTATCGCAGAAGATATAGAAGGTGAAGCCCTTTCAACACTTATTGTTAACAAGCTCCGCGGCACATTTACCTGTGTAGCAGTAAAGGCGCCGGGCTTTGGCGACAGAAGAAAAGAAATGCTTCGCGATATTGCAATTCTCACAGGCGGTGAGGTTATTTCCGAAGAACTCGGTCTTGACCTCAAAGAAACCCAGCTTTATCAACTCGGCCGTGCCCGTCAGGTGAAGGTATCAAAGGAAAACACCATAATTGTTGACGGTGCGGGTGATTCTGCCCTTATTCGCGACAGGGTAAATCAGATTAGAAACGAGCTTTCGGTTACAAATTCTGACTTTGATCGCGAAAAGTTGCAAGAAAGACTTGCAAAGCTTGCAGGCGGTGTTGCCGTTATTAAGGTCGGTGCCGCTACAGAAATTGAAATGAAGGATAAAAAGCTTCGCATTGAAGATGCTCTATCGGCTACTAAGGCGGCCGTTGAAGAGGGTATCGTAGCGGGCGGCGGTGTAGCGCTTATTAACGCTATTCCTGTAGTTAAAGAGCTTCTCGAAAAGACTGAGGGTGACGAAAAGACAGGTGTAAACATCGTTATTAAATCTCTTGAATCCCCCATCCGTCAGATAGCCTTAAATTCAGGCTTGGAAGGCTCGGTTATAATTGAAAAGATTTTTGCAAGCGGTAAAATCAACTACGGATTTGACGCATACAACGAAATTTATACCGATATGATCGAAGCGGGCATTGTTGATCCCACAAAGGTTACACGTTCTGCTCTTGAAAATGCCGCAAGCGTGGCTTCTATGGTTCTTACAACCGAAACTCTTGTAGCAGATAAGCCCGAGGATGCAGCCATAGCAAATGCCGCTGCAGCCGCTCAGGCAGGCGGTATGTACTAATAAATTTTAAGTCCCTTGAACTGCAGTTCAAGGGACTTTTTTATTTTACCACTTTTGATAAAGATTTTCTAATGGGACTCTTTTCGTTAAAGACAATGTTTAAAACCACGATTTCAACTATAAACATAATCGCAATAGCTGGTATTCGTGGGACAAGAACTAAGAAAAATGCATCAAGCCCGCCGCGGTAAAGAAGGGCAATAAGCATAGAATTTAAAACTAAAGAACAAACGGTTTTACTTAAAAAAACGCCGAGAGAAATGGTTAAAACATTTGCCTTTTTGTAAAGGAAAATACCTATAATCAGTCCCGCAAGGGCATTCGTTACAGTAAAACCTATCTGGTAAGCCCCCGTCGGAAAAAGCAGAGCGCCCGCAACGTCACCGAGTGTGGCCACCAAAACCGCATAGGGCACACCGAGAAATACCGCCGCAAAGGCAACGGTTACAACCGAAATATTTATATACTGCGTAAGGCTCATAAAGCCCATTAAACGTTCAAGTATAACGTTAAGAGCAATTAAAATTGCGGTCAATACAATCTTTGATAATAAACTTTTGCTTTTTGACATAAAAAATCCTCCTTTTACCCGAATACGAATAATAAGGAGGATAAGTTATATAACATATCAGCAATACTAAACGTCAGCGGGATGCGACTGCTACACCGCGGTTAACCTTCGTCTGACCGGCAACTCCCCGTCCGGACAGCACTTAACGCATAACAGTCTACTCTGTAATTATGTTTGAATTATAGTACCGATTTTAACCTTTGTCAACAAATTATTTTGAGATAATTTCCTTAACAATTTCAGAGGCTATAATCATACCTGCAGTTGCGGGCACGAAAACACAGCTAGCAGGCACACGCTCACCCGAAACGTTTTTCGGCTCTTCTTTTGAGTATACAACCTTTAGGTTTTTAATGCCTAATTTTTTAAGCTCGTACCGCATAACACGCGCCAGCGGGCATACGCTGGTTTTGTAAATATCTGTTACTTCAAGCGCTGCGGGGTTAAGCTTGTTGCCCGTACCCATTGAGGAAATTATTGGGACGCCTGCCGTATTTGCAGTTTTAATAAGAAGAAGTTTTGAAGAAACTGTGTCAATAGCATCGGCAATGTAGTCGTATTTACTAAAATCGAATGCATCGACCGTATCTGGCGAGAAAAATAGGTTATGGCAGTTTATACGAGCTTCGGGGTTTACGTCCTTAATTCTGTCAGACATAACTTCGGTTTTGTTGCGACCAATGGTGCTTTCAAGGGCAATTATCTGGCGGTTGAGGTTAGAGATGTCCACCTTGTCACTGTCAATAAGGTCTATTGTGCCCACGCCTGTACGCGCAAGTGCTTCGGCAACGTAGCCGCCGACACCGCCAACACCGAAAACGGCTACTCTTGAATTTTTAAGTTTTGCAAGAGCTTTATCACCGATTAATTTTTCACATCTTATAAAACGATTTTCCATAATCTATCCTATCTTCAGGTCATGCACGTCAAGACCGTTTTCGGTATTGTTTTCGAGATACTTTAAAGCGGCGTCGGTATTGTCAAAATATCCGTAAATCTTGTTGCAGTTTTCCGATATAAATTTTTCTTCTATCGAAAAGTTTAAAAATTCGATAAGTTTTTCGTAATATCCGTTAATATCCAGTATAATAATCGGCTTTGTGTGGCGGCCGAGTTGTTTTAAAGTTAAAACTTCGAACAGTTCTTCAAACGTCCCGATTCCACCGGGGACTACTATAAAAGCATCGGCAAGGTCTTCCATTTTGGTTTTACGCTGTGCCATTGTTTCGGTGAGAATAAGCTCGTCGCAGTCTCCGAAAATCGCTTCAATGGATTCATCCTTAAAGAAACTCGGAATAATGCCGTAAATTTTTCCGCCTTTGCGGTGCATACCGCGTGCAACGGCGCCCATTAGTCCGTTACCGCCCGCGCCGAAAATTAGCTCATGGCCTTGTTTTGCCATCTTTTCGCCTAATTCTTCAGCGGCTTTTATATATAAAGGGTCTATTTGGTAGCTTGCCGCACCGAAAACACAAATTTTCATAACATTCGCTCCGTAAATATATTATAAAAGTAATTTTTGCTAAACCTATTTAAAATATTCTAAAACAATTATAAAGGTTTTGTCAAGGACACTCTATTGATTTTAGTCTTAATTTCTGATAAAATGCTATCGAAAGGAAGTGATATTATGAACCGTACCGCCGACGATGAAAGACTGTCGCGTTTAAAATTAAAAGCAAACCGCTTACCGCTTGAGCCCGGCGTATATATAATGAAGGATAAAAGCGGAACAATTATATATATCGGTAAAGCTAAAGCTCTAAAAAACCGTGTTACACAGTATTTTGGCGCGGGTAATCAGCACACCGAAAAGGTGCGCAGTATGGTTTATAATGTCACGGATTTTGATTACGTTATATGTGACAGTGAATTTGAAGCGCTTATTCTTGAAAATTCCCTTATAAAACAGCATCAGCCTAAGTATAACATTTTATTAAAGGATGATAAGGGATATTCCTATATCAAAATTACTAACGAAAAGTGGCCTAAAATTGAAACGGCAAAAATGACCGATAAATCGGGCGAGTTTATAGGTCCCTATAATTCGGGATTCGTTGTAAAAGAAACCGTTGCCGAAACCAAAAGAATTTTCAAACTTCCCGATTGTAACCGTAGTTTTGACAAGCCCTCAAAGCCGTGCCTTAACTACCATATCGGACTTTGCGACGCGCCCTGCAAGTGCGAAATCAGCCACAGCGAATACCTTGAAAATATTAACTCTGCAAAGGAGTATATTAAAAACGGCGTATCTAATGAAAAGCTTTTAAAAAGGCTTACCGATTCAATGAATACCGCCGCTGAAAATCTGCAGTTTGAAAACGCTGCCAGACTTCGTGATAGAATTAACGCTATTAAAAAAATTAACGAGCAGCAAAAGGTGGTTTCAATATCTCATAAGGAGCAGGACGTAATAGCAACTGCGTTTTTGGGTGAAAAGGCGACTATTGCTGTCCTTGTTTTTCGTAACTACCGTCTTTGCGACAAATTAAGCTTTCATATTGAAGGCTATACCGATAAAAAAGAAGTATACGATGAATTTTTACAGCGTTTTTATTCGAAGGACAGGGATATACCTCAAAGAATTTTAATAGATTACGATAACGATTTTTCGGTAATTGCCGAGTGGCTTTCAGAAAAAAGCGGACGCAAGGTAAGTATTATAAATCCCAAGCAGGGTGAACAGTTAAAAATTCTTGAAATGTGTCTTTCAAACGCTGCCGAAAGCCTTTCGGAAAAGAACGAAAGAACCGGTAGGGAAATGGGTGAACTTAACGAGCTTGCCAAGCTTTTAGGTCTGCCAACACCACCGCGGTATATCGAAGCTTACGATATTTCAAACACCGCAGGTAGTGAAAACGTTGCGGGAATGATAGTTTTTAAGGATGCAAGACCTTATAAAGCGGCTTATAAACGCTTTAAGATTAAAGGTTTCGTAGGTCAGGACGATTATCGTTCAATGGCAGAGGTGCTAGACCGCCGTTTTTGTGAGTATAAAAAGGGAAGTGATGAGGCTTTTTCCACCTTGCCGGACCTTATTTTGCTTGACGGTGCCAAGGGGCAGATAAATGCCGTATTGCCCATTCTTAAAAAACACGGAATAGACCTGCCTGTTTTCGGTATGGTAAAGGATTCAAAGCACCGAACTCGAGCCATTGCAACACGCGGCGGCGACATAACTATTAAATCCAACCGCCGTTCGTATGCTCTTATTACAAAAATTCAGGATGAAGTTCACCGCTTTGCAATAGGTTATCATAAAACCTTGCAGTCAAAAAATCTTTTGAAATCCGAGCTTTATGAAATTGAGGGAATAGGTCTTAAAAAAGCTGAAAAGCTGATAAAACATTTTGGTAGTATTAAAAAGCTGAAAAGCGCCGAAATTGACGAAATTTCAAAAGTGCAAGGCATATCAAAAACCAATGCACAGGCGGTTTACAACCATTTTCACTAAAATATTGACAAAATAATCCTGCTTGTGCTATTATGTTGTATATTTTTTTGGGAGGTAGCATATGAGTATTAAAAAAGTTGCTCCGAAAATTTTAATAATTGCCTTTGTGGTAGTATTTGCGGTAATATGCTCGTTTACGGGCTCAATTACCGAACCTGTTGCAACCTTGTGGTCACTCTTTCCGCCCGTTGTGGCAATTTGCCTTGCCCTTTTAACTAAAGAGGTTTATTCCTCCTTGTTCGTGGGCATAATTGTAGGCGGACTTCTCTACACAGGCTTTAACCCGATACATACTGTTGATACCGTTGTTAATGACGGCTTTATTACCGCCGTTGCCGATACTGCGGGTATTTTCATTTTCCTTGTTTTGCTTGGAACTATTGTAGCACTCCTTAATAAAACAGGCGGCTCAATGGCATTCGGAAAATGGGCTGCTACACACATTAAATCAAAACTCGGAGCGATGATGGCTACATTTTTGTTCGGCGTTTTGATTTTTATCGACGACTATTTTAACTGCTTAACGGTTGGTGCCGTTATGCGTCCTATTACCGATAAAACGGGCATCTCACGCGCAAAGCTCGCATACCTTATTGATGCTACTGCGGCGCCCGTTTGTATGATAGCTCCCATTTCTTCTTGGGCGGCTGCCGTTTCAGGATATGCTCCCGACGGTCAGGGTATAGCACTTTTCTGTCAGGCAATTCCTTATAATTTCTATTCGCTTTTGACTTTCGTTTTCATAATTGCTATCGGTCTTATGAACTTTGATTACGGTACGATGAAAATGAATGAATTTAAAGAAACTAGCGTAGTAGAAGACACTACTGAAGAAGAAACTCCCGCCACCGACAAGGCGAGAATTATAGACCTGATTTTCCCGATAATTTTCCTCATTGCAGTTTGCGTTTTTGCACTTTTCTATGTCGGAAGATGTATGGGTGAAGAATGGGTATTCGCTTCGGCTAACTATGATCCTTCACTAAACTTTATAGATGCTTTATCTAACACCGATGCTACCGTTGGCTTGGCTTGGGGCGGCTTCGTAGCTCTTATCGGTATTATTATCTATTTTATAGCCCGCAGACTTATTACCTTTAAGCAGGCTATGGAATGTATCCCCAAGGGCTTTACAGCTATGATTCCCGCAATACTCATTCTTACAATGGCTACAACACTTAAGAACGTAACCAGCCTTCTTGATTCCAGCACGTTTGTAGAATCGGCTTTGGCAAGCGCAGGTGCGCTTAGCAACCTCTTACCCGCAATCGTATTTGTCGTTGCTTGCTTTATTGCTTTTGCAACCGGTACTTCTTGGGGCACTTTCGGTATACTTATTCCTATCGTCCTCAGTATTTTCCCTGTTGGCAGCGAACTTGGTATTATTTGCATTTCCGCCTGCCTTGCAGGTGCGGTTTGCGGCGACCACTGTTCACCGATTTCAGATACAACCATTATGTCCTCTGCAGGTGCACAGTGTGACCACATTACCCACGTTTCAACACAGTTACCCTATGCACTTACCGTTGCGGCAATTTCATTTGTATGCTATGTAATAGCAGGTTTTGTACCTGTTTGGTATATAGTATTGCCGATAGGCGCTGTCCTTACGGTTGCAACACTTGCAGTATTAAAGGCAGTAACCGCCAAGAAAGCATAATTTAAACTAAGAATTAAAACGGAGTGAGAATTTTCTCACTCCGTTTTTTCTTTATTCTCTGCCGATTCTGTCTTTAAAAAGAAGGGTAATGCACCAGATACCTGCAAGGGCTATTACCACATAAATTATGCGGCTTAAAATTGCCGTTTGCGAGCCAAATGCCCAGGCAACAAGGTCAAAATTAAAGAGACCTACGAGACCCCAGTTAAGCGAACCGATGATAGAAAGAATCAAACAAATTTTATCAAGCATAATTTCAACTCCTTTTGTTTGATTATATCATTTGCATAAAAATCCATAATATACAAATACGCGGTAAAAAATTTTTACCGCGTATTATGTATTATTGAATATTTAAAATAGCGTTCATATCATAGAGTCCTGCAGACTTTTCAATTATGAATTTTGCGGCCCTAAGCGCACCCGTTGCAAAAACTTCTTTTGACTGGGCAGAGTGCGAAATTGTAATAACTTCGTCGCGTCCGGCAAAAATCACGTCGTGTTCGCCGACTATTGTTCCGCCGCGCACGGAATGAATACCTATTTCTTTAGATGGACGTTTTTCGCGTTTTGAATGGCGGTCATATTCGTAGGTTAGCGTATTATCAAAAACCGAATTCACCGCATTTGCAAGCATTATAGCCGTGCCGGAGGGCGCGTCTATCTTAAGATTATGATGCTTTTCAATTATTTCAACGTTAAAATCGTTGCCGAGTACTGCCGCAGCTTTCTTTGCAAGCGAGCAAATAAGATTTACGCCTAAAGACATATTAAAGGTAAAGAAAATCGGAATTTTATGTGATGCAATTTTGATTTTTTCAATTTGCTCGTCGTTATAACCAGTTGTTGCAATAACAAGGGGAATATTGTGACTTACCGCAAAGCCGAGCATATCTTCAAGCAAAGCGGGGTTTGAAAAATCAATTATAACATCCGCTAAGGTATCTAGCTCATTAAAATCACTGAAAACAGGGAAGGACTGATTATTGCTGAACTTATCGATACCTGCAACGATTTTTAAGTCGGGGTCTTGACTTATGGCATCGGCTACGAAGCCGCCCATTTTACCGCCAGCGCCCGTAAGGATAACCTTTATCATCATTTCACATCCAAAAATTTTTTAAAATTCCAAACCACATTCTGAAAGTTTGTTTTTTAAGTTATTAAGTGCCGCTTCATTCATAGGATAAAGCGGTAATCTGCAAGGACCAACGTCAAAGCCTAAAATATTCATTGCAGCCTTAACGGGAATAGGGTTAACGTCGCTGAAAAGGGCCTCGATAAGACCTGCGTACTTAACCTGTGCTTCGCCGGCGGCTTTATAATCGCCCTTTAAGTAGTCCATACACATTTTATGTGTTTCGGCGGGCAGAATATTCGAAAGTACGGAAATTACGCCAATACCGCCAAGTGACATCATAGGAATGACCTGGTCGTCGTTGCCAGAATAAATTTCAAGCTCGTCGCCGCAAAGATAACGTGTTTTAGCTACGGAGGAAATATCACCGTTAGCTTCCTTAACTGCAACGATATTCTTGTGTTTTGATAATTCTTTGTAGGTTTCGGGTTTAATGGCAACACCGGTGCGCGAGGGAACGTTATAAAGAATTATCGGTTTGCCAACGCGGTCGGCAATATAGTTGTAATGAGCAACAAGTCCCGCTTGGGAGGTCTTGTTGTAATAGGGGGCTACCATCAAAAACGCATCGGCACCAACCTTTTCGGCGTCATCACAAAGCTCAACCGAATAAACGGTGTCGTTACTGCCTGTTCCCGCAATAATCGGAACACGCTTTGCGGCGGTCTTTGCCGCAACCTCAATTACCTTAACGTGTTCGTTGTAACGCAGGGTAGATTTTTCACCCGTCGTACCGCAAATTACAAGGGCATCAATACCCGCGTTGATTTGCCAGTCAACAAGTTTTTCCAATTTGTTATAGTTTACACTTCCATCCTGATTCATGGGGGTTACCAAAGCTGTAGCAGCGCCGGTGAAGATTTTTTCTTTCATTACTAACCACTCCTAACAGATGAATTTAAATATAAAATTAGTCCATATAGCCCTTAGCACAAAGCAACTCGGCTAAAAGTACGGCACCGCCTGCGGCACCGCGAAGGGTGTTGTGAGAAAGGCAAACGAATTTATAGTCGTATTGGGTATCTTCTCTCAAACGGCCGATAGATACAGCCATACCGCCTTCAAGATCGCGGCAAAGCTTGGTTTGAGGCATCTTATCCTCGGTGTAGTAGTGTAAGAACTGCTTGGGCGCATGGGGAAGTTCAAGCTTTTGAGGGTCGCCTGCAAATTCGGCCCAAGCGGTAAGAATATCGTCCTTTGAGGGTTTGTTCTTAAAGGAAACGTAAACTGCCGCCATATGACCGTCAGAAACGGGAACACGCAAACACTGTGCGGTGAATTTGGGAGAAGCAGCGGGCACGATTTCACCGTTTTCAATAGTGCCCCAAATCTTAAGAGGTTCTTTTTCGCTCTTTTCCTCTTCACCGCCGATAAAGGGAATAACATTGTCTATCATTTCGGGCCAGCTTTCAAAGGTTTTGCCCGCGCCTGAAATTGCCTGATATGTGCAAACAAGCACCTTATCAATACCAAATTTATCAAGGGGATAAAGGGCGGGAACATAGCTTTGAAGTGAGCAGTTAGACTTAACTGCAATAAAACCGCGCTTTGTGCCAAGACGGTTTCTTTGTGCTTCGATAATATCGGTATGCTGGGAGTTGATTTCGGGGATAATCATAGGAACGTCGGGTGTAAAACGGTGAGCGCTGTTGTTAGAAACAACGGGGCATTCGCGTTTTGCATAAGCTTCTTCAAGCGCTTTGATTTCATCCTTTTTCATATTAACTGCGCAGAATACAAAGTCCACCTTTGATACTATTTCGTCAATATCCTTTTCGGCATCAAGCACTACCATATCCTTAATTTTTTCGGGTATATCGGTAGTCATAGCCCAGCGCTTGCCAACAGCCTCCTCATAGGTTTTGCCTGCCGAGGAAGAACTTGCCGCAAGGGCGGTTATGTTAAACCAGGGATGGTCAGCTAACAGTAAACCGAAGCGCTGGCCAACCATACCGGTAGCACCAATGATACCAACGTTAAATTTTTTCATTTTGATCACAATCCTTTGGAAAAATTACTTGCTATATGCAATTCTTTGCAATATAATACTTATATTACACTTTAATATAACATTGCAAAGCCTCTTTGTCAAATTATTTTATGATGAAAATTTTGCAAAAATACTGAAAGTTATTGGTGAATATGAAGACTAGCGACTTTTTTTATGAACTTCCACAAGAGCTTATTGCTCAGACCCCTTTAAAGCAGCGTGATGCCTCACGTATGCTTGTTTTGGATAAAAATACGGGAGATGTTTCCCATAAAAACTTTTTTAATCTGCCCGATTATTTGAAAGCGGGCGACTGCTTGGTTCTTAACAATACACGCGTTTTGCCCGCAAGAATTTACGGTACTCGCGAAGATACGGGCGCTGTTGTTGAGTTTGTTTTGTTAAAGCAAAAGCAACTTAACGTTTGGGAATGTATTGCAGGACCGGGCAAAAAGGCAAAAATCGGCCATTCCTTTAAGTATAGCGATGATTTTTATGCCACTGTAATTGACGTTTTGCCTGACGGCAACAGAATACTTGAATTCACCTGCAAAAACGGTGATTTTTATGAATGTCTTGACAAGGTGGGTCAAATGCCGTTGCCACCCTACATAAAGGAAAAGCTTGAAGATAAAGAACGCTACCAAACGGTATATTCAAGAAATTTAGGCTCTGCCGCGGCGCCGACTGCTGGCCTTCATTTCACACCCGAAATAATCGAGAAAATCAAGGCTTTAGGTGTTAAAGTAGTCTACGTAACACTTCACGTTGGCTTAGGTACGTTCAGACCCGTTAAGGTTGAGGATGTAACCCAGCACAAAATGCACTCGGAAAGCTATTTCGTGCCGAGGGAGACTGCCGATGCCATTAACGAAACCAAGAATAACGGTGGTAGGGTAATTTGTGTAGGTACTACAAGTTGCCGTACTGTTGAGAGCGTTGCTCAAAAATACGGAAAGATTATCGACTGTTCGGGTGATACCGATATTTTTATTTATCCCGGTTATGAGTTTAAGTGTATGGACGGGCTGATAACGAATTTCCATCTGCCTGAAAGCACCTTAATAATGCTGGTTTCTGCATTTGCGGGATACGATAACGTTATGAACGCGTATAATGCCGCCGTTGCCGAAAAGTACAGATTTTTCAGCTTTGGCGACGCGATGCTTATTGCATAAATGAAGAGTGAATAATGAAAAATGAAGAATTAAGGAGTGCCTACGGCACGAATTATAAATCGTCGGCAAAGCCGACACCGAAATTATTCATTATTCATCATTCACTATTCATTGTTTACGACATCTCATATGCCGTAAACTTCGATGACACTGTGCTTATTCTATAAATGACAAGGACGATTTTATGTACAAACTTATTAAAGAAGAGGGAAGCGCCAGACGCGCCGAGTTTCATACTAACAAAGGTGTTGTGCAAACACCTGCTTTTATGAATGTTGCAACCGCCGCCGCAATTAAAGGCGCCGTTTCTGCTGAGGACCTTAAAGCGCTTGACTGTCAGGTAATGCTTTCCAACACCTACCATCTTCACGTTCGCCCCGGCGACGACCTTATAAAAGAATGCGGCGGACTTCACAAATTTACCACTTGGGACGGACCTATCTTGACTGATAGCGGCGGCTTTCAGGTGTTCTCACTCGCTTCGCTTCGAAAAATCAAGGAAGAGGGTGTTACCTTTGCAAGTCACGTCGACGGCAGACGTATTTTTATGGGTCCCGAAGAAAGTATGCAAATTCAGTCTAATTTAGCCTCTACAATAGCTATGGCTTTTGATGAATGCGTTGAAAATCCCGCCGAACACTCTTATTCTAAGGGCTCATGCGAACGTACAACACGTTGGCTTAAGCGTTGCAAGGCTAAAATGCAAGAACTGAACTCCCTTGAAACTACAATCAACCGTGAGCAGATGCTTTTTGGTATAAATCAGGGCTGTACCTATAACGACCTTAGAATTGAGCATATGAAACAGATAGCTGACCTTGATCTTGACGGTTATGCAATAGGCGGTCTTGCCGTAGGTGAGCCTACAGAGGTTATGTATGATGTTATCGAGCACGTGACACCTTATATGCCAAAGGATAAAATCAGATATTTAATGGGGGTTGGCACACCTGCAAATATACTTAACGCTGTTGAACGCGGTGTTGACCTTTTCGACTGCGTCATGCCGAGCCGTAACGCCCGCCACGGACATCTTTTTACCTCAAAAGGAATTGTAAACATCAACAATAAAAAGTACGACCGCGATATGACTCCCATTGACGAAAATTGCGACTGTCCTGTCTGCAAAAGATACAGCAAAGCATATATCAGACACCTCTTAAAATCCGAAGAAATGCTTTCCCAAAGGTTGCTTGTAATGCATAACTTGTGGTTTTATAATCACCTTATGATTGATATCCGTAATGCGCTATACAAGGGCAATTTTGCCGAGTTTAAAAAAGAAAAAGAAATTATTTATTCTACCAGAATATAATTCTTGCATTTATGCAGAAAATATTGTATAATTTATAGGTATTTAAAAGCAAATTTGGAGGTTAACAAATGAATATTCTTAGTTTATTACTTGAAAATGATACCACAACAACTACCGTTGACAACGGCGGTTCTACACTTTTTATGGTGCTTTATTTGGTAGTAATTTTTGCCGCAATGTACTTCTTGCTTATTCGCCCCAACAAGAAAAAGCAAAAGGCCGAAAAGCAGATGCGCGAAAATCTTCAGGTTGGCGATGAAATCGTAACCATCGGCGGTATTCACGGTCGTGTAATTTCCCTTAAGGAAGATACAATGGTTATTGAATCTTTAAGCGACCATTCTAAGCTTACCTTCTCACGTTGGGCTCTTCAAACCAACAATACCGTTCACGACGACGTTCCCGCAAAATAATATGTAATAAATCAAAAACCTCCCGAATACACATTTAGTGTTCGGGAGGTTTTATTTATGAAAAAAACAACTGATAACAGCACCGCATTGCTTTATATAAAAACTTTTTTAATTTTTGCCGTGGTAACTTTGCTTTCGGTATTTATGTTCGGCATAGTTCTTTTCTTTTTGGAAAAAGGGTATGAATATTCGTCGGTTTTAGGCACGGTTGCGGTAGCCTTCGGCGCATTTGCGGCAGCTTTTTATTTGTCTAAGAAAAAAGAAAAAAAGGGTATGCTTTTAGGGTTTGTTGTAGGAATTTTAACCTTTTTGGCCGTTACGCTCGTTTCTTTGCTTGTGGATGACGGCGGGGTAACTCTCAACACACTTTTTAAATTTTTCATTATTACCTTGTCTTCACTGATAGGCGGCGTAATGGGGGTTAATAAAAAGGAAAACCGAAATTATATATAAAATCAAAAGAGGTATCGTGTGATACCTCTTTTTCTATTTAAATACCGAATTTCCTTTACTATCAATGCCTACTATCAAGGGAAAATCTTTAAATTCAAGCTTCTTAACCGATTCACAGTCAAGGTCGTCAAAAGCAATAACCTCACATGCGGTAACCGAAAGTGAAGCAAGAGCCCCAGCCCCGCCGATGGCGCAAAGGTAAACCGCTTTGTTGCGAATTATACTTTCTGTAACGGAAGCATTTCTTTCGCCCTTGCCGATGGTAGCGGCAAGTCCCATATCGTAAAGGGTGGGGGTATAAGGGTCCATTCGCGAAGAGGTTGTAGGACCGCAACTGCCGATAACAAGATTATCGGGAGTTGGGGTAGGGCCCGCGTAGTATATAACGGCATTCTTAATTTCAAACGGCAAATCTTTACCGTGCTTAATATATTCGAAAATGCGTTTGTGCGCGGCGTCACGTGCGGTGTAAACCGTACCCGAAAGATAAACTCTATCACCGACCGTAAGCTCAGGTGCGCGCTTTTTAATCTCGCTGCAGGTTATATGAAACGTTCTCATACTGTAACCGATTCGTAAATTTCGTTAAATTCCTCTTCAGCTTTTTTAACGGCTTCGCTGTTTTCGGAAATCTGCTCCTTAGCATCCGCAAGGGAAGTGACAAGTGCGTAAATGCGATCAGAAAACTCATCGCTCATTTCGTTAATTTCAGCGCGAAGTTGATTTAAAGAGCCCTGCGCTTCATCAATTTTGCCTATATTCTTTTCGGCTTCTTCCAAAGCGATTTTTGCGCTCTCGGCAGAACTGTCAATCATTGTGCGGGAATTCATCTGAGCTACGAGATAAAGCTTGCCGATATTTTCGGAAAGACGCTCAATTTCGTCGTATTTTGCATAAAACTCGTCAAGCTTTGCCGATAATTCCTGCTTTTCAAGAATGAGATTTTTCTGCTCTTCAAGAGCAAGGTTAAGGTCGTTGTTTACAGCGTCAAGCTTTTCGTTAAGCTTCTTTTCCTTTGAAACAAAATTTTTATGAGTTTTTTCAATGTATTCGATAACATCGGAGCAATTAAAACCTAAAAGGCTTTTTCTGAACCCAACTGCCATTTTAAAATTCCTCTTTTTTAAAATTTTTAATAATTATATCAAAAAAAGTTTACTTTTTCAAGTCGGCAAAACAAAGTTTTTTAAATTGACATTTACTACAATAGATAGTATTATAGTTGAGTAGTATGTCGATTTGGAGTATATATATGGATTTTTTAACGCTGAGGCGCGAAATTATAAAAAAATATTTTTCCCATATGAATGACCGTCAGTTTGAGGCAGTGACTACTGTTGACGGCCCTTTACTTGTGCTTGCGGGTGCGGGTTCGGGCAAGACAACCGTACTCGTCAACCGAATTCTTAACCTTATAAAATTCGGAAACGCTTATCACAGTGATTTTGTGCCTTTTTACGACGATAACGATTTTGCCGAAGGTATGGCTTATTTGCAGGGCAAATCAGACACGGTTCCCGAAGGCGTTTTCAGCGTTTCGCCTGCAAAGCCTTGGCAAATTTTGGCCATTACCTTTACCAACAAGGCTGCAAACGAACTAAAGGAAAGAATTGCCGACAAAATAGGCCCTGATTCACAGGAAATCTGGGCAGGAACCTTCCATTCGGTTTGCGGTAAAATATTGCGCCGTTATGCTGACTGTTTGGGCTATTCTTCGCATTTTACAATATATGATACCGATGACCAGCGCCGTCTTATGAAAGAAATTATGAAACAGCATAATATAGACGAAAAGTTTGTTTCGCACAAGGTGGTGCTATCTGCGATTTCTTCAGCAAAGGATTCACTAATTTCGCCCGAAGAGTATGCTTTAACAGCAGGTCACGATTTTCGTCAAAAGACCGTAGCACAGCTTTATTCCTTGTATCAGGAAGCCTTAAAACGCGCCGACGCGATGGACTTTGACGATATGATTTACAAAACTGTTGAGTTGCTTCAAAACAACCCCGAGGTACTTGAATATTACTCCAAAAAATTCCGTTATTGCCTTGTGGACGAGTATCAAGACACTAACCACGCGCAATACGTACTTGTTTCTTTGCTTTCTTCAAAAGAGAACAACATTTGCGTTGTGGGTGACGACGACCAGAGTATTTACCGTTTCAGAGGGGCTACAATTGAAAATATTTTGTCCTTTGAAACAAAATATAAAAATGCTAAAATTATTAGACTTGAGCAAAATTACCGCTCAACTGAAACTATTTTAAATGCCGCAAACAAGGTTATTGCCAACAACGAGGGCCGAAAGGGCAAAACCCTTTGGACCGATAACGGCAAAGGCGACAAGATAGTTCTTCACACTGCGGCTGATGAAAGGGAAGAAGCCCGTTTCGTTGCTGACAGTATTCTTGAAAACGTAAGACGCGGTGCAAAATATTCCGACCACGCGGTATTTTACCGTATGAACGCCCAGTCAAACGCGGTTGAAAGCGTTTTTGCAAGAAGCGGTATTCCGTATACCGTTGTGGGTTCAACTAAGTTCTTCGACCGTAAGGAAATTAAGGACGTTTTGGCATATTTGCACCTTATAAACAACAATAACGACGACCTGCGACTTCGCCGAATTATCAATACGCCGAAGCGCGCCATAGGGGAGACTACTGTTAACCGCGCGGCCGAAATAGCTTCGCAGCTTGACGTTTCTGTTTTTGAGGTCATAAAAAGTGCAGATGAATACGCTGCCCTAGCAAAATCCGCAGCAAAACTTAAGAATTTTTGCGATATGATTGAAGAGCTTACCGACCTTGCCGAAGGCTTGTCAATTAGCGAGCTTTTTGAAGAAATGCTCAATAAAACCGGTTACTCGATTTCACTTGCTAATGAAGGGCTTGAAGGTGCGGAAAGGCTTGAAAACGTTAAGGAATTTGCTTCGACAATTCTCCAGTACGAACTCGAAACCGAAGAACCCTCGCTTTCGGATTTTCTTGAACAAATCTCCCTTGTGAGTGATATTGATTCGCTTGACAGCAGCGCTGACAGGGTTGTTTTAATGACAGTCCATTCATCAAAAGGTCTTGAGTTTGACAACGTTTATCTTGTTGGTTTAGAAGAGGGAATTTTCCCCGGCAACCTTTCTATTGCGGGTGGCAAAAGTGAAATTGAAGAGGAAAGGCGACTGGCCTACGTTGCCATTACAAGAGCCCGTAAGAAATTAACCGTTACTAACGCATTTATGAGGGTAATTTTCGGTTCTACAAGCCGCAATTTCCCGTCCCGCTTTTTAGAGGAAATTCCCGAAGAACTCTCCGAAATCAGCGGCAGAACCGCTAGATTAAGCCCTGCTTTTTCTTCTTCGTTCACACCTGTTTTTGACAGTTATTCTGCACCCAAAAAGGCTAAAGATTTCACAAAAAACAGTTATACCGACCAAAAGCCCAAAACCGACACTTCGGTATATAAGGTTGGTATGCAGGTGTCTCACAAAGCCTTTGGCATTGGCACTATTTTATCGGTTACACCTACCGGTAACGATGCTTTGCTTGAAATTGCATTTGAAAACGTGGGTACGAAAAAGGTTATGGCAGGTTATGCCAAGCTTACAGTTTTAAATTAATTTAATTTTGGAGGTTTAATAATGGCCGCTACCGCAAAGGCAGTTAAAAGCACCGCAATTATAGCCATTAAAAAGAACGTAACTTCTGCAATTTTTGCAGGAATGACAGCGGTATTTTTAACCCTGATTTTTAATTTTTTAGCCTCGCTTTTATCCCAAACAATCGGGGCATTTGCAGCAATTATTTTGCTTATAATTTCATATATTTTACTTTTATTCCCGCTTTATTTTGGACTTTTGCGCTTTTTTTGGCGCTTGATTCACGGGTCAATTGATTTACCGCTTTCGGTCTTTTATTATTTTTCCGCTTTTAAGCTTTACAAAAGGGCGCTTAAGTTTGTACTAACCCTGCTGTTTAAGATTCTCACTATCTCGATTTTTGTATTTTTACCCGTTGCTGCCGCACTGCTTATTTCAAAGGGAATCATATTTGATTTTTTAGGCGCAAACGTACCTATATGGACGGCGAATTTGGATGCTAGCATGGGTATTATCAACTTTGTTGCAGTTATAATTTTGATTAGCATTTTGCTTAAATACCACCTGGTGCCGCTTTTGCTTGTAGCGGATGAGGATATGGACGTTGACGAAGCCTTTAATATGTCTGTAATTATCTCAAAAAAGGCAAATATTGAGTTTATATCACTTGTTTTCTCGTTTTTTTGGTGGATACTGTTATCCCTTTTTGTAATACCGCTCGTCTTTACCTTACCGTATCTTTTAACGGCTTATTGCGTATATTTCAGGTATACCGTCGCCGAATATAACGAGTATGCAGAAAATCTTATAAACGATTTTACCGTACATCTTTAGTGAGGATAAAATAGTGAAAGAGTTTAAGCCTATACTTGCCTCGGCTTCTCCAAGACGCAAGGAGTATTTAAAACTGATTTTCAATAAATTTGAAATTATTCCGTCCGACGTTGATGAAACCTTGCCAAAAGGTATTTCGGGAACAAACGCACCCGAATATTTGGCAAAATTAAAAGCGCAAAATATTGCCGAAAAGTATCCCGAATGCCTTGTTATCGGTGCTGATACCTGTGTTATTTATAAAAACAAAATTTTCGGCAAGCCTAAATCACCCGAAGAAGCCTTCTCAATGCTGAAAACCCTGTCGGGAAAGACTCATAAGGTTATTACGGGCTGTGCGCTGGTAAAGGGGGAGAAGCTTAAATCTTTTTCGGTTACAACAAAGGTTAAATTTTTCCCGCTTTCCGATGAAGAAATTAAAGCTTACACCGCCACTTCAGAGCCTTACGATAAAGCAGGCGGATACGGTATTCAGTCCTTCGGCGGTCTTTTTGTAGAAAAGATCAAGGGTGACTATTTTAACGTGGTCGGCTTGCCTGTTCCAAGACTTAAAAAAGAGCTGGAAAAATTTTAATTTATGCAAAAAGTCTCCTTTTTGGAGGCTTTTTTCACTTTTTAAAGGTTTTTATGCAAAAATAAGGCCGTTATGCTTGAAATTATGCATAATATAGTATATAATATTATCTTGCATATAGATAAGTTTAAAAGGTGGTCGTTTTATGACACGTAAACAAGCTAGAGAAGAAGCGTTTATCCTAATTTTCGAAAAGATTTTTAACGATAATTCTATTGAAGAACTTTTCGAACTGGCGGCCGAAGTTCGCGAACTTAAACCTAATGATTATATTCGCGAGGTTGTCGGCGGCGTATTCAATAACATTGCCGAAATTGATGCTATTATTTCTGAGAATTCGATAGGCTGGCGACTTGAAAGAATTTCTAAAACAACCCTTTCAATTTTGCGCCTTGCAATTTATGAGATAAAGTATATCGATTCAATTCCGAATTCGGTATCGGTTAACGAAGCGGTTGAGCTTTGCAAGACCTATTCCACTAAAGAGGATGCGGGCTTTGTAAACGGTATTCTTTCCTCGGTTTTAAAGAAGGAAAACGATGGATAATACCGTAAGTGTATCTCAGCTTAACCTTTACGTTAAGTCCTTGCTCGAGGGGGATACAAAACTTTTAAATATCTCGGTTACGGGCGAAATTTCTAATTTCAAAAACCATTACTCAAGCGGGCATTGGTATTTTAGCCTTAAAGACAGCGGTGCTGCTATTCGCTGCGTAATGTTTCGCTTTGCAGCTGCAAAAGTAAAGTTTCTGCCCGAGGACGGTATGAAGGTCATAATTCGCGGCAGGGTCTCTCTTTACGAGAAGGACGGCCAGTATCAGTTCTATGCTGAGGATATGATTCCCGACGGAATGGGTGATATTCTTCTTCAGTTTGAGCAGATTAAATCTCGCCTTGCGGCTGAAGGGTTATTTAACCCCGAAACTAAGCGCGAATTACCTAAGTTTGCTAAAAAAATTGCCGTTGTGACTTCGCCTACGGGTGCCGCTTTGCAGGATATTTTGAACATTATATCGCGTAGATGGCCCCTTGCCGAAATAATACTTTGTTCTGTTTCGGTTCAGGGTGAACTCGCTGTAGGTGAAATGCTTGTTGCGCTGGATAAATTATACAAAGCCAATATCGCCGATCTTATTATCATAGGTCGCGGCGGTGGCTCTATTGAGGACCTTTGGGCTTTTAACAATGAAAACCTTGCAAGAAAGATTTATGAATCACCCGTACCTGTAATCTCGGCGGTAGGTCACGAAACCGATTTTACAATATGCGATTTTGTATCCGATCTTCGCGCGCCGACACCCTCTGCCGCGGCAGAGCTTGCCGTGCCTGACATCAGGGAGGTTTCTCTCTATATCGAAGATTTGGCATCGGCGCTTAAAACTTATCTTTCAGAAGCGTTTAAACGTGCAAAAAACAAGCTTTCAACCCTTGAAAATTCTTATGCTTTTAAAAATCCGCGTGATATTTTAATTTACCGCAGATTTTTAGAGTTTGATAAACTTTCGGCCACTTTGCTTTCAGACTTTGAAAAATCGGTTACAGCTAAGGAAAACGAGTTTACCACCCTTGTTTCCCGCCTTGATGCGCTTAGTCCGTTAAAGGTACTTTCGCGCGGCTACAGCGTTGCCGAAAAAGACGATGAGCTTCTAAAAAGTGTAAGCGACCTGTCTATAGGCGACAGTATTTCACTTAAACTTTCTGACGGTAAAGCAGAGTGTCTTGTTAAAAATATTATCGGGGAGTGATTCCTTTATGAAAAATTTTGAAAAGAATATGCTGGCACTTGAAGAGACGGTTAAAAAACTTGAAAACGGCGAGTGCACCCTTGAAGAATCAATAAAACTTTTTGAGGACGGTATGGCATACGCAAAGGAATGCCGCAAGGCGCTTGACACCGCCGAAATTAAAATTACAAAACTTGCCGAAACCAAAGACGGAGTAAACAGTGATGATTGATAAACTTTTAGAAAAGCACACAGCATCAATAGAGCGTGAAATTGATAACCTTTTTCCAGAAATTTCCGACTGTTATAAATCGGTTTCTGACGCTGCGAGATATAGCCTTTTGCTTGGCGGTAAACGAATAAGACCTATACTTATGCTTGAGTTTGCATCACTTTGCGGCGGGCAAGAAAGCGAGGTTTTGCCCTTTGCGGTAGCGCTTGAGATGATACATACTTATTCTCTCATTCACGACGACCTGCCCTCAATGGATAACGATGATATGCGCCGCGGAAAAGCTGCTTGCCATATTAAATTCGGCGAGGATATTGCTCTTTTGGCGGGGGATACTTTATTAACGGAAAGTTTTAACGTAGCGCTTACTTCAAAGGCGGATAACGATAAAAAAATTAAAGCCCTTGCACTTCTTTCAAAAAATGCAGGCCTTCACGGAATGATAGGCGGTCAGGTTATGGACCTTTCCTTTGAAGTTACTAAACCTACGGCCGAACAACTCAAAAAAATGTATCTGCTAAAAACGGGTGCCCTGCTTTGCACTGCTGCTGAAATCGGTTGTATATTAGGCGGCGGGGACGAAAACACCCAAAACGTAGCACGTGAATATGCTAAAAACCTCGGTCTCGCTTTTCAGATTATTGACGATATTCTTGACCTTACGGGTGACCAAGCGGTTTTAGGCAAGCCCATAGGTAGTGACGATGCTAACAATAAAACCACCTTCGTTACACTTTACGGTCTTGAAAAAGCAAAAGAAATGGCTAAAGATTACACAAACAAATCACTCTTAGCACTTGACGGAATAAAGGGTGATACTGCAAATTTAAAACTAATCACGAATTATTTACTTGACAGAAAATTTTAAAGGGATGTTGAATTTTGGAATATCCGATTTTAAGCAAAATTAATTCTCCCGACGATTTGAAAAAATTGCCCGAAGGCCAGCTCGAAGAACTTTGCTCTGAAATAAGAGAAAAGATTATTGAAACTGTTGCTAAAAACGGGGGACACTTGGCATCTAATCTTGGAGCAGTTGAACTGACGGTTGCACTGCATTTGGCATTTTCTTCCCCTAAAGATGCTATTGTTTTTGACGTCGGCCATCAGTGCTATACCCATAAACTGCTTACGGGTCGTTTTGACAAGTTTTCGACTATACGCACTAAAGACGGTATTTCTGGTTTTTTGCGTCCAGAAGAAAGCGAACACGACCCCGTAATTTCAGGTCACAGCAGTTGTTCTATTTCGGCAGCTTACGGAATTTTCAAGGCTAAAAAACTTAAGGGCGAGTCCGGAACTGCCGTGGCCGTTATCGGTGACGGCGCTATGACAGGCGGTATGGCATACGAGGCCCTTAATAACGCGGGCCATAAGTCAGGCAATTTTGTCGTTGTGCTTAAC
>CAZHYD010000008.1:0-25257 GCA_964536645.1 uncultured Ruminococcus sp. | reverse complement strand
TATTCATTTAGTATAATTCGCGCTAAAATTTTTGGGGCATATAAAATTATCTCCCCTTAAAGTTAGTCTTTATAAATAAAAATAACCGCCGAAAACCGACGGTTATTTTTTTATTTCTTATTTAACTATATCACCGATTCCGGTAATTTCGGAAAAAAGCGTGTTATTAGTGGCAGCATTAACAACGTCTGTAGGAATTATAAGTTTAGAAGCGGTGCCGTTTGAAAGATTTACAAGTGCTTCGTATTTCTTAAGCTCCAAAACCGCAATATCGGGTGCAGCTTCTTTTAAAGCGCGTAAACCGTCAGCTTCGGCCTGTTTGGCTAAAAGGATCGCCTTAGCCTCACCCTCTGCCTTAGCGATGCGAGCATCACGCTCACCTTCAGCGGCAAGAATCATAGCTTGTTTTTCACCCTCGGCGCGTGTAATAGCGGCAGCCTTGTGACCTTCAGCTTGAAGCAAGGTTTCGCGGCGATCGCGTTCAGCCTTCATCTGCTTTTCCATCGCATTCTGAATTTCTTCGGGCGGAATAATGTTTTTAAGCTCTACCCTGTTTACCTTAATTCCCCACTTATCAGTAGCATCGTCCAAAATTTCGGTCATTTTGCCGTTAATGGTGTCACGTGAGGTTAAGGTACCGTCAAGTTCAAGTTCGCCAACAAGGTTACGAAGGGTTGTTGCGGTAAGATTTTCAAGCGCATTTATGGGGTTTACAACACCGTAAGTGTAAAGCTTGGGGTTAAAAATGTGGAAATACACCACAGTATCAATGCGCATAGTAACGTTATCTTTTGTGATAACGGGTTGCGGAGGTGAATCCAAAACCTGCTCTTTAAGAGTGATTTTACGTGAAATTGTTTCAATAAGCGGTATCTTAAAATGAAGACCCGCTTCCCACGTAGTCTTATATTTACCTAAAAATTCAATAACGTAAGCGTGGCCCTGCGGCACAATTTTAAGTGAAATTGCAAGTATGAAAATAATTACTGCTAAAGCGATAATAAACGGCATAAATATTCTCCTCTTTTATTTAATTAGGGCGTTAAAGAGCGCCTTATTTTTTGGAAAAACGGGAATGAAATTAGTGTACGAAGACATAAAATGCTCATTTTCGGCAAGCATTTCCTTAATAATGGCGGTAGTTTTCTCGTCGTTATATGATACTGCGCAAAGCAGTGCCACAATGATATTAACTGTAGCCCTATCCCCTTTTATATAGGCGTCTTGAATAACATCATAAAGCTTTTTAAGTTGCTTTTTATTGGCGGAATTTAGATATTCCTTAAGTGCGGGCACCAAATTTTCACCGAAAAAGTTAACGTAAAGGAACTCACCGTAGGTGGCAACATGTTCCTTATATTTTTCCTTTAAAGGCGGGAAAATATCAAGCATTTTTTTACTAAAGCCACTAACGGTAATATTGCCCGATTTTGTAGCTGTAGGAAGGTCAATTTGCTGATTTACTTTTCGTGCAACCTTAATGCCGAGCTCTTTGCGAATTGAAGTTAAAAAGTCAATACCTACTGCTACAGCGTCGTTCGCGTTTTGCGAGTCGTCAAAAAGCCAAGCGTTAATCTCCTTAGGTTCTGTAAGTTCGCCATCCTCCAAAACATCGGCAACGCTTAAGGTATACATCTGCTTATCGTCGTTATATGCCACGGTAAATGATTTAGTTTCACTTATAAAACTTCCCTCACCCGAATTTTTAAGACCGTTTTCCAAAAGTAAAGGCTCAATTTCGGCAATAACGTTATCAAAATATCTATTATCCAATTATATTCACTTCCAAAAACAATTATTTTATATTATTATAACACATTATTCTTTATTTGTCACTAAAATTTTGTTGCAAGGCTGTTTTTTAAAGTGTATAATACTTTCAGAAACTTTTTGGGAGAATTTTAATGAATCTTTCTGACATAAATACTGTAAAACGCTTGCTTTCAAAATACGGTTTTTCCTTTAAGAAAAGCCTTGGCCAAAACTTTTTGATAAACAGTTCTGTTTGTCCTGCTATGGCGGCAGCTGCTTGCAACGAAAATACAGGCGTTCTTGAAATCGGTCCCGGTATTGGAGTGCTGACTCAAGAATTATCAAAGGTTGCAAAAAAGGTTGTAGCTATCGAACTTGATGACAGACTTAAAGAGGTTTTACCTGTAACGCTTGCCGACTGTGATAACGTAAAGGTTATCTTCGGTGACGCGATGAAGCTTGACCTGAGTAAAATTATTGAAGAAAATTTTTCCGACTGTGAGAGGGTTAGCGTTTGCGCTAATCTTCCCTATTACATTACTTCTCCTATCGTTATGATGTTGCTCGAAAGTCGCTTGCCTATTGATAATATTACAGTTATGGTCCAGCTTGAAGCAGCGGAACGCATCTGTGCTGAGGTTGGCACACGACAAGCCGGCGCCGTTACTGCGGCGGTTACCTACTATGCCGATAAAGAAATTTTGTTCGAGGTAGGACGAGAAAGCTTTATTCCCGCACCCAATGTTGATTCGGCAGTAATAAAGCTGAATATCAGACCCGAGCCTGCAGTAAAAGTGAGCGATGAAAAGAAGTTTTTTGCCCTTGTTAAAGCTTGCTTTGCACAACGCAGAAAAACGCTGGTAAATACCGTTTCAAACACGTTGGGAATTTCAAAAGAAGTATTAAGAAACGCTCTTAACGAGTTGGGGCTAATTGAAACAATTCGCGGCGAGCAACTCACAATAGAACAATTAGCAAATTTATCTGAAAAAATATAATTTAAAAACCTCGGTGAATTTTCACCGAGGTTTTTTGCTAGCTTTAAATTTAATCTCTGCAATTAAAGAGGCACCTTACAAGACAGGCTGAGCTTGTCAGTATAAGTGAAGCAAAAAGCAGAAGCAAACCCACAAGAATTGCGCTAGTAACGCTTGTTGCAACGATACCGACGGCCAAAAGGATAACTGAAAATAATACGCTTCCCAAAACGCCTACAAGTGCCGCATTAAGCGCAGCGCAAACGCATCTAAATGCCGAAGTTTCGCCTTTTAAAGCAGCTGTTACCAGCAAAACTGCAAGGTACACAACAGCCACACCTAAAACTACCCAAAGAAAAACAGTACTTACAGTTATAACGCCGGTAATTTGAAGAAAAGCCGTGATAATACCTACAACAATACTTGCAATTACCGCAACAGCGGTACAATTATTGTTGCGTTCGCAACTAAATAGAGACATAAAATTCACCTCCACACTAGTATATGCCGCTTTGTTTTTATAGGTGAAATACAAAAATATAACTGCCCAATATCCAATAAGATGTTGGGCAGTTGCAATTTCTTGAAGTATTAAACTGTAAACTGACTGTGATATAGATTACTGTAAAACCCACCGAGCGAAAGCAATTCATTATGACTTCCCTTTTCGATAATTTCGCCGTTCTTCATTACAACTATCATATCCGCGTCCATAACCGTAGAAAGTCTGTGAGCCACAATGAAGGCGGTTTTACCCTTCATAAGCTCTTTAAACGCCTTTTGAACAATGATTTCGGTACGCGTATCTATTGACGAAGTAGCTTCATCAAGAATTAAAATAGATGGGTTGCAAAGCATTGCGCGAGCAATACAAATAAGCTGTTTTTCACCCGCCGACAATGAGCCTTGCGTATCAGAAATTACAGTATCATATCCGTCTTTTAATTTCGTAATAAAGCTATGGGCCTTAACCTTTTTAGCGGTATTTATAATCTCTTCGCGTGTGGCGTTAGGCTTGCCGTATGCAATATTCTCGGCAACAGTAGCATTCTTTAGCCAGGTTTCCTGTAAAACCATTCCTACGCGGTTTCTAAGGCTGTTTTTAGTAATTTTAAAGGTATCGGTGCCGTCAATCAAAATCTCGCCCGAATTAATGTCATAAAACCGCATAATTAGGTTAATAAGCGTGGTTTTTCCGCAACCTGTGGGTCCTACCAGCGCTATTTTTTGACCCGATTTTGCATCGAGCGAAAGGTTATTTATTATCTTTTTTGACTGATCGTAGGAAAAATCAATATTTTTAATTGAAACGTTGCCGTTTGTAGCTTCTAGGGTTATGGCATTCTCGCCGTCTTCCCTTTCGGGCTCAATATCCCAAAGCTCAAAAAGTCTTCCTACGCAGGCAAAGGCGTTTTGTAGCTCAGCCATAACACCCGAAATTTCGTTAAAGGGCTTTGTATATTGGTTTGCGTAGGACAAAAAGCTTACAAAACTGCCGACTGTAAGGAAATTATTAAGGATAGCAAAACCACCGCAGAGCACCACTGCCGCGTAAATGACGTTATTTATAAAACGCGTTGTCGGATTAACTAATGAGGAGAAGAAAATCGATTTAATAGAGCATTTTCTCAAGGCTTCGTTAGTTTCGAAAAAGCGGTCGTAGGCCCTGTTTTCGTATGAATATGCTTTAACTGTTTTTTGATTTTTAATCATCTCGTCTAAAAGGGCGGTCTGTTCTCCCCTAATCATTGACTGATTTTTAAAAAAGGAATGCGTTTTTGAAGCTATAAATCTGGCCGTCAGCAGTGATAACGGGGTTAAAACAACAACAATCAAAGTAATTGCAGGGTTCAAAACCAGCATAAAAATCAGGGTAATTAATATTGAAACTACACCTGTAAAAAGCTGCGAAAAGCCAAGAATTATGCCATCGGTAAACTGGTCGGCATCAGACGTTATGCGGCTTACAATATCCCCATAAGGATGGGAATCAATGTATGACAGCGGCAAGCGGTTTAAATGCTTAAAAGAGCGATTTTTAAAGTCTTTTACTGCGGTATAAGCGATTTTATTGTTTATAAGGCTTACAAAATATTGCGAAACCGCCGCAAGAAGCGCAAAAATTACGATTAAAACAAGATTTTTGACTACTTTTGTGATATTTACGTCGTTTAAACCTACTATATTGTCGATAGCGCGGCCCGCACAAATAGGAATATAAAGTGTAAACGCGGCCGTAAATACCGAGAGAACTAGTGATAGTCCTATAAGTCCTTTATAGGCGGAAAGTTCGCGAAGCAATCTTTTAATTACCTTGGAGCGTGATTCATTTTTCATAACGAACCTCCCTCCTTATAAAACTGTGTATCACGAATTTCACGGTAAATTTCACAGGTTTCTTTAAGGGTTTCATCAGTGCCGACGGCGACAATTTTACCGTCCTCCAAAACTATTATTTTATCGGCATTCATAATTGCCGACGCTCTTTGTGAAACGATTATAACCGCGCCGCCAAAGTCAAGATTTTTAATCGAGGCGCGAAGCTTTGCATCGGTAGCGTAGTCAAGCGCACTTGAAGAATCGTCCAAAATAAGAATTTCGGGCGCCTTTAAAAGCGTTCTTGCAATATTCATGCGCTGACGCTGACCGCCTGAAAGGTTTTTGCCACCCTGTTCAATCATAAAATCAAGACCTTCTTCCCTAGCGCTGACAAAATCTTCAATTTGTGCAGCCTTTAATGCGGAAAGAATTTCGCAGTCACTGGCGTCGGCTTTGGCGATTTTCATATTTTCTCTCAAACTACCCTTAAATAGCGCATTACTTTGCGGAACTATCCCGATTACAGAGCGAAGCGTGTCAATGTTATACTCCTTAACGTTACGGCCGAATACTTTAACTTCGCCCTTTGTAGCTTCATAAAAACGCGGTATTAAATTTACAAGTGAGGTTTTGCCCGCACCCGTAGCACCGATTATACCAACAGTTTCACCTTTTTTTATTTGTAAGGTAATATCTGATAGCGCAGGCTCACCATCATCATAATTAAGAGAAACACAAGAAAATTCAACCGCAGTATCACAAGGCGTAATTTCTGTAACGTTACCCGAAACCAAATCAGGCTCGATTTCCAAAATATTTTCAATTCTGTTGCCGCAGGCAACCGCTTTTGAAACGGTAATAACAAGGTTGGCAAACTTTATAAGCTCAACGAGAATCTGGGTCATATAGTTATATAAAGCAACAACCTGACCCGTAGTAAGAATTCCCGTTTCAACACGAATTGCGCCAGCATAAATTAAGCCGACTATTGCAAGGTTGATAATTATAACTGTTGCAGGGTTCAAAACTGCAGAAATTTTGCCTACAAAAATCTGCGTACGGTAAAGCAGTTGATTTTTTTGGGCAAATTCGGCTATATCTTCTTCCTGTTTGCAAAAGGCTCTTACAACCCTTACGCCGCGCAAATTTTCATCGGTTTTTGCTACTACCCCGTCAAGCGAAGTCTGGGCTTTGCGGTAAAGCGGAATTGTTAAAAAGATTATTACGAAAATAATCACTGCCAGAACAGGAATTACAACGGTGAAAATTAAGGCTGTTTTAGGGTCGACCGAAAATGCCATAATCATTGCGCCAAATACTACGAAAGGCGAGCGCAACAGCAGGCGCAAAGTAAGATTCACACCCGTAGTCACCTGATTTATATCACCGGTAAGTCTTGTTATAAGGGTTGAAGTGCCGATTTTATCAAGCTGGCTGTAAGATAAGGATTGAATTTTTTCAAAAAGCTTTGCACGAAGGTCACATCCAAAACCAACTGCCGCTTTTGCTGAGAAAAACTGTGCTACAAGCGTGCAGGAAAGACCCGTTACCGCAAAGAGCACGAGTATCATTACCATTTTAACAATATAATCGGTGTTTCCCGCCGATATACCGATGTCGATTATAGCAGAAACTATAAGCGGCACCATAAGTTCAAAGCAGACCTCTAACAGTTTAAACAGAGGCGCTACAATGCACTGAACGGTATACTTTTTTAAGTAGCGCAAAAGTTTGAGCATAGTTTTATACCTCAATTTCACAACCTAATGCAAATGAATAAATAATTTTTTGTTTTACTTTTTTGTCAAAAATCTTTTCGCAGGCAATAGCGTAAATATTAAGCTGTTCGCCGTAAGTCTGAGCTAAAGCTTCCTTATTATCCACCCTATCAGTCTTAAAGTCAAGTACCACTACCCCGTCGTCTTCAACAAAACAAATATCAACAGCTCCCTGTATTACAATTTTTTCGTTTAAAAGCGATTTGTCAATATCGGGCATTACGGTATAAGCCTCAACCTCGGTCAAGAAGCGCATTTCGCGTTCTAGCTGAAGAGAATTTTCCATACGGCTGAATATATCAGATGAGAAAAACTTTTTAATAGCCGAAATATCCGCCGCATCGCGTTCTGCTTCGGAAATATACTGCCATTCATAAAGGCGGTCAAGCTCTTCTTCAATATTATTATGCCTTGAAAAATCAAAGAACTGCATAATTTTGTGCATACCCGTACCGCGCTGTGTTGCAGAAAGCCCCTCTCTGCACAAAAACGAAGGTTTAGCTGAAAAGGCAAATTTCGCGCTTTCGGCAGAGTTTGCAAGCGCAGAAACCGAAGCCTTTGACTGAAGCTCGGACAGCTTTTTATACGGATACTCGTAACTTAGCGCCGCCTTAATATCGTTTACAAGACGCTCGTCGGGGTTTTGGGGCTGATTAGTGTCACTGACTAGGTGCGATACCGCAAAATCGTCTGCAAGGCCCACAGAAAGCGTTATATCACTTTTAGCATTACAAAGAAGCAAAGAATGACCGTTTTGCCTTAAAATTTCGCCGTCCTTGTGTAATAAAAGGAACAAAATTAACCAATCGGCATAAGACGATGTTCTGGAAAAAAGAAAAGAAGAAATTTGAGAGTTAGAAGCAATAAGCAGTGAGGTTAAATCTTCTGTTTTTTTCTCAAGATTTTTATGAGAAGAAATAAAGCAAAGCTTGTCCTCAGCGCGCGTCATAGCAACGTATAAAAGGCGCAATTCTTCTTCACTGCGGGTTGCACGAATGTTATCAAGTATTACCTCGCGCCCTACAGTCGTAACCTTTTCCTTTAATGCTTCATCAAAATACTTAAAGCCTATTCCTAAATCTTTTGAATATAGCGATGCACTCTTTGCTTCTTGGTCGTTAAAGACGGTCGAAAGGTCGGCAATTATACAAACGGGAAATTGCAATCCCTTTGAGCCGTGAATACTCATTATGCTGACGCTTTCACCTGATTGTACGAGCGAATTTTTATAAGAATCTTTTAAAGATTCAATTTTTTTCGCAAAAGCCGTTAAAGAAGTACAATTTTCTACCAAAGTTTTAGAGAAATCTATAAGCAGCAACAAATTTTCGCGCTTTTGCCGACCGTTAGGCATAAGGGATACCGTGTCTAAAAACTTGGTTTTATGAAGGATAGTTGAAACCAGGCTTTCAAGTGGCGTAACAGCCGCCAAAATTCTGAAACTGCTTAGTTTTTCTAAGAATTTTTTTGCCTTTTCGTTTTCGTTTTCACTTGCCAAAATCATTGCGGAATAAAGTGTGCTATTTTTACTTTCTGCGCGGATTTGTGCTACCTCTTCGATAGAAAAATCAAAAATCGGCGACAGCAATACCGAAAGCATTTCAACGTCTAAAAGCGGATTATCAATAACCTTTAAAAAATTTATAAAAGTTAAAACCTCGTAAGAATCGGCAAAGTTTTCACCGGCATATGAGGTGGGAATACCGAATTTGCGCAATTCTTCGGCAAGAATCGGTGCCTTGTTTTTAGCATTTCTTAAAAGTATCGTAAAATCAGAGAATTTGGCAGGTCTTAAAGTATTATCGTCTGCTTTAATAACTGCACCCTCACCCATTACACGCTTAATATAGTCAGCTATAGCTTTTGCGTCGGCAAAAAGCGGTTTAACCTTTGTATCCTTGCAGTCGGTTAAAACAAAATCGACAGGCGAAAGATTGGTTGAGGGGAATTTAGCGGCCGGAACAAGCTCTTCTTCCCCACTGTAAACGATTTTACCAGTTTTTTCGGTCATAAAAATGCCGAAAAAGTCGTTTATAAAATCACAAACAGCATCTTTAGACCTGAAATTTTGACCCAAAACAATTTTTTGGTGCATATTTCCCTCAGCTATTTCAATAGGGAGATAACTGTTCTTCATATTTAAGAAATTGATGGGATTTGCCCCTCTGAAACCGTAAATACTTTGCTTAACGTCTCCAACTGTGAAAAGCTTTTTCTCGTTATCGGAAAGTATTGTAAATATAAGGTTTTGCAGGTCGTTAGTATCCTGATATTCGTCGATAAGCACTTCTTCAAAAGAATTGATAATTTCCTTAGCCTCTTCGCGAACGGTAAGCTTGCCGTCAATATTTTTGCATAAAAGATCCAGCGCCATATGCTCAAGGTTGTGGAAAGTAAAAGTATTCCTTGATTTGTACTCTTCAAATACAGCAGTATCAAACTCTAAAAGAATATCACAAAGCAACTTTACAGGCTCTTTAAGCTCGGCAAATTGGCATTTCACAAATGCTTCATCATAACAAAACAGTTTAGCAAGACGCTCTATTCCTTTAAGGGTTGATTTAAAAATTGTCTTTGCGGCGGATATTTCGGGTATTTTGGAAAATGCCGAAACACCTTTAGTAGTAAGTTCGGGCAAATAAAAGCGGTTTAAAAGGGTATAAAATTCGTCCCATTTGTCCGCAATCGCTACCGAATATAAATCCTTAAGTTCTTCCAAAAGGGCGCAGAAAGACGCATTATACGCCTCATAAGCGTTCTCGTTAAGATATAGCAACTCTATGGCGCCGTTTATAGCAGAAATAAGCTCTGACAATATACCCCTAGCCGTTTTAAAACAGTAAGAATACCATAAATTATTGCTGTCGAAAGGATTAGAATATTGGTCAGCTAAGTTTTTAAACCACTCCCGTGGGAAAGGCAGTTGAGTGGAATATTTGTAAATTTCAAAAATGAATTCAACAAAATTTTCTTCGCTGTACTCTGTTCCGATAACATCAAGAAGCCTGTTAAAATTACCGTTATTTTCATCAAAATAACGATTAATAATTTCATAAATCACCTTTCGGTTATATGGCAAAAGATCTTCTTCCTGTGCTATTTTAAAATCGGGCGAAATACCGAATTTTTCGAAATTTTCGCGAACCAGTTCAATGCAAAACGAGTCAATAGTACATATTTTTGCATTTTTAATTAGCTGGCGCTGCTTAAGCAGGAAAATATTTTCGGGGGTTTTTAGATATTCCTCGTCAAGACGGCGCTCAATTCTTAAGCGCATTTCGGCAGTTGCGGCTTCGGTAAAGGTAACGATAAGCAGTTTGTCTGCGCTGACGGGTGACACACTGTCAGTCAGCATTCTGATAACGCGTTCAACCAAAACAGCGGTTTTTCCCGAGCCGGCCGCCGCCGCAACCAAAATATTACCTTTTGAATTTATCGCCAGTTCTTGTGAGGGTGTAGGATTAAAAGCCATTAAACCTCTCCCCCTTTCAGTTTGTTTATAACTTCTTCGTTTTTAAGAGAAGGAACCTTTATAGGTTCAAACAGTTTATAACTGCAAATCGAAGCAAAATTGCAGTATTTGCAAGCTTTACTGTCGCCGCCGTCAACGGGATTAATCGAAAAGTCGCCGCTATGAATAGTATCGCCGATTTTTTTGAAAACTTTTTCAATATAATCGAATATTGCATCAAAATCCTCTGCGGATACGAACGAAGTGAGTCTTTTGGATATCGTGCCTGCCTTCGTATAGCTGATTTTTGGGACAAATCGACCTTCTCCGCTTTTATCCATAGCCAAAACAAGTTCACCGTTGGCTTCTAAAAGTCCGTTCATAGCAAGGCCGTTAGAATCAAGATCGCGCTTTGAGGGTTGATATAAAATTCCCGCAGGCTTTAAATTTGAATTTTTATCAGCCCTTGTTACAGCGTAAAGATAGCAAAGCATTTGCATATTAAGACCGTAAAGAATATCAGGCAGTTTAAATTTGCGGTTGCCTGTTTTATAATCTACGACCCTTACGTAATCATCATAAACGTCAACACGGTCGATAGTGCCGACCAGATGTACATTCCCACTTTGAAGCGGGAATGTAACGCTGTTATTTTCACCGATTTTCATTTCGCACGCAAGGTTTTTGAAGTCACTTTGCCTTAATTCATCAACAATATGGCAAACAACCTCTTTAAGCGAACGCACAAGGCGGGACACCAAAAACTTTAAATGAGCGTTTTCTACCTGGCGGTATCCGCTTATAAGGTCTAAATACTCTTGAACCATATCCTCGGTAAGTTTTTCAAGGTCGTTATATTCAAGGTTCAATAAATTTTCGGTTTTTGTAAGCAAGTTTTCCAGCACAAAATGAACAATATTTCCTTTTTGCAAAGCGTTAAACTCGGCTATCTGCAAAGGCTTTGCACGAAAACCGTAATTGCAAAGGAAAGAAAAACTGCAACGGCTAAAGGTATCCAGCTTTGATGGTGACATATAAACGTCTTTTCCAAAAAGCTTTTCGGCAGTTTCGGGAGTAATATTGCGCGAATGAGTGCTGTAGTCACTCGAAATATTTTCTAAAACTCTAACCGTATCACTGTCAAGCGCGGCAGCAAGGTTAGCAAAGTCAAAACCGTCAAAACTTCTGCGGCATATTTCACTGTAAAGCATATCTTTGCTTTCGGGGTGATTTTCTGCGGTTATATGGCTTTGCGGTTCGGTATCTAGAGTAATATCAAACGCTTCTGTAATTCTTTCGGCAAAGTGTGACGGCTTAAGGCCTGTCCCACCAGAAGATACCGCTGAATAAGAAATATAAAGCTTTTCGGAAGGACAACAAAGGTTTGAGTATACAAGATATTCTTCCTCAAGGGCGGTATAAAGCGAATTATCAACAATATTAAACCCTAATTCTATGAGTTTTTTGCGGTCATTTAGGTTAAGTAGACCTGAATTTTTTACTGCCTTCGGGAAAACACCTTGATTAGCGCCCAAAACAAAGGCAATTTTAGGGTTTTTAGGTCGTATTCTGTCCGCCGCGCCGAAGGAAACCTCGTCAAGAGTTTGTGGAATTATGCCAACCTTCGAAAGATTAACCGCAAGGTTTAATGCTTCGGCAAATTCGGTTTTGGAAACGGCAGAATTTCCGTAACACGCGACGATACTGTCTAAAATTTTAATATACTCATCATAAGATTGGCGCAAAACGTCTGCCGAAAAAGAAGTTCCTATTTCGGCGGATTTTTCATATAACACGCTTAATTTTTCACTCACTTCACATTCTTCAAAAAGGGCAAAAATAGCAGTTGCCATTTTAAGCGCGTTATCGCAGAAATTCTCTTTAAATTTAAGCAAGGGTTTTAAAGCTTTTACCCTTAATTCGTTAAGTTTTGTAAGTTCTTCGCCGTTTGTGTCTTCCTCATCGTCGGCAGTAAGACCTCTGACGTCCATTGTCCATTCATTTAACCAAAGGTCACCGTCAATATTCCAAATGTAGCAGTAATTTTCAAGCAAGGCAACCTCGTCATAAGTGAGAGTTCCAAGACCCGTTTTATGAAAGCGCAATATTCCTTCGGTTGAAAGGTTACAGGCTTTTATAGCCATACTTACCGAAATAGCACCCGGAAAAGACGATAAAGGATATTTTAGGTCAAAATAGCACGGAATATCATTCTTGCGGCAGGCAGAAAGCACAGCCTCGCCATAGGAATCAGGGTCACGACAAATAATAACAAAATCCTTGTAGCGATAACCCTCCTTACGAACGAGCTTTTTAATAGTTCTGGCTGTGTATTCGGCTTCGTAAAAGATATTTTCCGCTTGGCAGATAGAAATTCCCTCTTTATTTATCGAAGAAATTTCGCAGCCTGATAAAAGTTCTTCAACAGCAGAAATCGAACTGTTAACAGAAATCATTTTATCAAAGTAAAGGTCTTCCGCTACGCGTTTGCCGTACTTTTTAGCAATATTTTTAATTGTATCGCAGGTTTTATGAATATTCGTAAAAAGGTCTAATTCACATGCAGAAGCGGGATTTGAAGCGAAGGTAAAATAAACGTCGTCACAGGTAGCGATAATCCTGTCAATAATTTTAAATTGCTGACCCGTAAAGCCTTTAAAAGAATCAAAAAATACTGTTTTTCCCTTAAAATAGTCGCTGTTTTCGAGCTTTTTATAAAGTTTATTAAGCTTGTCCGACGGATCAATATAGGTTTCACCCAAAATAATGTCGTAAGCTTTATAAACCGCCGCTAAATCGGTTAGTTTTAATTTCAGCGAATTGTTTTCACATTCTTCGGCAGCTAAAATCAGCATTTCAGGGGTGATGTAGTTTTGTTTTAACTCGTCAATAGTATTTAAAACCGTGCTTGCAAATTCAGCCGAGTGAACAAACTTTTTCCAAATCACAAGCTCTTCAGCGGCCATTCGGAGTGCGCGGCTCATAAACACAATTTTATCGGCACCGGATAAAACGGTGGCCGAAATGCCGCCTGAAATACGGCCGATTTCATCATAAAGGCGGGTAAATGAAAGCACCTTTGAAAAAAGAGCGGCCTTATCCCCTGCTGTATTTAAAAGGTCAAGTTCAGTTTCAAAGGTAAACTGTTCGGGCACGATGATAATAGATTTTTTTGCCTTTTCACACAAACTTTTTACATTTTGCATTACGGTATAACTTTTACCCGAAGAGGGTTTTCCGTATATAAAATGCAACATTTCGTTCACCTTCCTTTAAACCTTCCTACATTTTAGCATATTTTGTAAAATAATGCGAGTATTTAATAAAAAATTATTTGCAAAATTAAAAGTCCCGCAACAGCCGGCAAGCCGAGTGTTGAAACCGAAATCAGACTGTACTGATTTATCGGTATGTAACAGCCCGTATACTTGTTTGTAAGGTTAATAACCGTAAGACACACTACACCCGATAAAAGATTAATTAAAAGCAAACTAAAGGGCTTTTTAGAGTATATTGAGAACCCTAAAATAATTAAAAAAGCAATTATTAGAATAAACGCCGCAACATACTTAATTACCGTCATAAAACCACCCGTAAATAATATGTGGGGCTAAAGTATAAAATTACAAAGGGCCAAAGCAAAAACCTTGGCCCAAGTAAAAATTATTCAGCTTCTTTGTCGGTTTCGTTTGTAGAATCTTCGAGAACAATCTCGTTAAATTCGGAAGAAGTTTCTTCTATTACAACGTTATCTACTTCGTTCTCCTCGATTACGTCGAAATCTTCAAAGGTATCATATTCATCAAAATCTTCGTCGTCATATTCATAATTCGGACCTTTAAAGAATTTGAAAAGCAACATTACAAGAAGTATAACAGCAAATACGATTATAAGCAATAAGCAAACAACCACAACCTTACTGTTAGATGTAAGCGAATTAAATCTTTCAATAAAACCTCCGCCCTCATTATCTATTTCGACGTCCTCTTGGGTTAAGAGGGTGAGTTCGGGGTATCTTTGAAGAACGTTTTCCTTAGTATCATAACGGTAGAAGCCATATTTGCCGTCTACATAGCAATAAAGGTAACAAAAAGACGAATCAACAGAATCAGAAGAATTATAGCACTTAACGCTTTCGGAATTAATTGTGGTAGAAGAAGTGTAATATTGCGAAGGCATATATGAATCTTCGGGAATGTCCGTCAAGAGATAGTAATAATCGTTTTGATGAATGAAGGTCATTTTTTCAAAAAGACCCGTAGCTTCATCATAGCTGTAGGGCAAAAGACTGTCACTATCAGCTTCTTTCATAAAGTAAACGGTATAATTTTCGTCAGACAAAACCGCAACCGAAATGTCTTTATAATCTACAAGTTTAGCAGTAAAGCCTGCAATTTTGGGAAGCGCATCAATAGAAGTTGCAAGCAAACTGTCGGGGTTGTCATCTTCGTTTCCGTTGTTACCGTCATCACTGCTTGTTGTTTCGGAAGAGGTAACCTCCTCAGCAGCACGGTTAATGGTTAAAGTATACGATTTTGTGGTGCCGTTTGCGGCGGTAACGATGATGGTTCGGGTGTTTTTGCCAACCTTCAAATTGGCACTGCCTTCAACAATAAAGCTTGCGGCAGAATCTTCGGTTTCGGCATTTACCTTACAAACGGTCGTAGAATAAGGAACGTCAATTGTATAAGAAGTTACCGAATTAGAAAAAGCGGGTGAAAGTGTACCGGCTGTCGGGATAAGATACTTAAGGTTAGCATTGGAAGAAAGGGTTATATCGGTTACGTTTACAGTAGCGCCCGCACCCGTAAGGCTGCGGTCAACCGCACCGTCATCACCTAAAGTACTGTAAGAGCAGTTAGAAACGGTAATTGTACAATTACCCGTTGCAATAGCGGTAAATGTTAAAGTATAACTTACCTTAGTTTCACCGGAGGGTGATTCAACAATCTGCAAAGTGCCTGCACCGCCGCTACCTGCGCCGCTTTGGTACTTAAGTACAGAGGAATCGTAGTTAACAACAAGACTAACACCGTACATAGCCTCACCCGCGTTTACAGAAACAGTAACCGTAAGCGTATCGTCAACTTTAAGATTCTTATTGCTAAAAGCAATAGTGGTGCCTGCGGCAGATACGCTAAAGGTTAAAAGCGTAGCCAAAATGCCGATAACAAGCAAAACAGATAAAGATTTTTTAAAGAAATTTTTCATTTTTTCACCGTTTCTTTCTGTGAAAATTATCATTTGATAGTGTATAGACCCAAAAGATGAAGTCTTATATTAGCAAGGTCTGTAAGAGAAATCTTGCCATCGGAATTTGTGTCAGCCGCGACGGCTTTATCATCCTTTAAAACATATTTGCCAAGCAAGTGAAGTCTGACGTTGGCAAGGTCGCTTAAGGTTATCTTACTATCACCGTTAGTGTCGCCTTTTTTGACCGTAACGGAACTCGAAGAAGAACTGCTTGACGAAGACGAATTACTTGACGACGAACCGCTTGAAGAGGAACTTGAAGATGAACCCGAGGAAGAATTTGATGCACTTGAGGAGCTTTCATCAGAAGGCTCGTCCTCCTCGCTGGGAGTAACGGTAGTTCCGTTGCAGGCAACGGTAACAATGCAGTCGCTTGCGGCATTTACCGAAAGATTATACGTGGTTATATAACCCGTTTCGGAAATTACTCTTAAGGGAATTAAATTGTCTCCTTTAGTGACGTTGTAAGTTTCGTATCCGTAAAAAGATGCGCCTTCTACGGGGGTTACGGTAACGGTCGTATCAGTCTCTACATATAGGTCGTACTCATACCCGTACATTAAGAATGAGGGTGTAAGACCCGCAACCTCAATATTGGCAAAATAATAGTTATTGCGCTTTGAAGAAGATTCGGGCATTTCTGAAAGTTCTCTCGGCATTGATATAAAAACAGGAATACGGAAGGTTAAAGCGTAGTTATAACCCTCACTGTATGTGGCGGCAATACCTAAGCCCTTTTGATATGCATCGGCAACGTTTTGTGCGTATTGATGCAAATTATCAGGAGTAAGAAGGTCAAAATCTTGATAATAAAAAGTATCCTGTCCTGCAGAAATGTAACTTGAAGAATAACTCTTAGCACCGCCTATTATTGCGGCTGAACGGCTGTTCCAACCCATACTTTTGGCATATTTAAGACCGTTGACAATGACGGCCGAACTAGAACTGCCGTAAGCGTTAAAATTAAAGAAGTTGTAATAGCCCTCATAACCGGAATATTTACCTGAAATAAGGCTGCTCTTACCGTCCGTTCCCTGCTCCTGCAGGATTTTGGCTGCTATAATATACGGGCTGACACCCGAAGCCTCGGCAGCGGCCATTATTACCTTAACGTAAGAGCCGCCGTACGCCGTATCTGAAGAATCCTCATAAGTACCGGCTAAAAAAGTGCCTTCAACTATTTTCGCAAGGCCTTCTTCAGTTTGAAGCGCGGGGTCGTAGCCTTGTTGTAAAAACTGATAAATAGAATCGGTATTAAGGAAATTGCGGGGGTCCATATAATAAGCAATAATTTCTTTTGAAGCTCCTGTCCACCCGCCGTTAGTTGAAACCCAAGCTTTTTCGGTCCAGTCGTAATAGCCCGAACTCATTGACCGCCAAGAAATCGGATGAGAGGACATATTAACCTGCTTAAGATTATTTACCGTCTGCATAGCTACCGCTTCGGAAAAGGTCAGATCAATATTATCGGCCACAAATTCCCAATTAGGATAAATTGCGTGTAAGTTTTGTAAAAGTTTGTGATAGCTTTCGGGAAAAGCAGCAAGCTTTTCTTCAAAGGTGGCATCTTCTTTATATTCGGTGGTAACCACCCGCATATACGAAGCGTCGTAACGTACGTAGCCTGTAATTGTTTCGGAACTTGTAGTATAGGAAATTTTGTACCACGTATACTCGTTTGAAGAGGTAGTTTCAATTACAGTTTCAAGAACGGTAGCGCTTCTGTTAGAAACGGTGGTAATAATATTATTGCCGGAAGTATTTGGTGCAGAGCGTACGCGAACGCCCGTACCGTCTATGTATAAAGTTGTAACGGTTTCGGCGGTTGCTACAAAGGAAAGTGGATAGACAAATGCCACAACCGCAATAATGCAAGCCAAAAGGATTGAGGACAGTTTTTTAAGGCCGCTCATACATAATTCCTTTCTATTAAAATAACAAAAATATTATAACAGTTATTACTATTTATGTCAACTTTATTCGACAAAATCAAAAGCCCAAATTTTTCAAACAAAAAATAAAAACCGCAGCAAAAATAGAAGTACTGCGGTTTTTTAATATTAAATTTTTCTGGCTTCAAGATAAAAACGCTTATCGTCGGCGCAACCCATAGAAAAGGTTTTTCTGGGCAACGAGCCATCGGCGGAAACGGCAGGAAAAAGTTCCGATTTTTCCATACCGTTAAATATAAAGGCTATACTGTTTTTAAGGGTTTTTGCCAAATTTTCAGTTGATTCTATACCGTGAATATAATCTATTTTAACCGAAGGGTTTTCAGAAATATATATATCCAAAAAGTTTTGCAGCGTTGCAACCGCAAGCTTCCCCGAAGGTTTTACTGAAATTTCGGTTTTACACTCCCCTATTATGCAGGTGAAACTTTGGGCGCCTTGACCCTTATAAATGCCGCCTTGATAGTCTATAAAAGCGTTTAAAAGCTTTTGGGGGTCATCTGTAAAAGCGATTCTGTAAATCGGCTCAAATTCAAGTGAGCAATCGTGAATATTTACAATCTCCGCCAATGCGTAACGCGAGCCAGAGCCTTTAGAGTAACACTCCTTTGCGGTGGCAAGGGAATGATTGCCGTCGCCCACGGCAAACAAAAGTCCGTCTTTTGAAGCGGATTTTAAAGTTTCTAAAGCGTTTTGTAGGTTTTCTATCTGCTCATTTTCAAGTTTGTATCCCTTTAAATGCCCTGCATTTTGCATCAAAGTAAAGTCATATACTTTCCTTAAACTCTCGCTAAGGCGTGAAATAGGGGCAATTACGGTATCGTTAGGGTCATCTATAAGTAGCATTACGTGAGGTAACTCAAGCGGTGCGTCCTTTCGTATTTTCACGCGGGGCGGAATACGCTCAAGTACGGTCTGCTCGGTAGCACGAATAGTGGTCTTTTCACCTTTTACATAACTGTAATCCTCAAGGTCGATAAGCCCTACGAGTCCTTTTCGGATTTTGCCGTTTTTCAGGGTTCTTTCAATATAAAAAACGGAATTTTCAAAGACGTTAAATATATCCTCAGTGATATATTTATTCATATTTTCGTTTATCTTTGAAATTTTTTCACTGTTATCCTGCGTCAAATATACCTCAGGCAAAACTATATGAAATGCCGAGTTTTTGCCCGCTGTAATTCTTGCGGTTTCCTGCCAATACTCAGGCTCTGAAGTATACTGGTCGCAAGCAATACACGACCAGCTTTCAAAATCAGATTTAGGCAATAAAATGTCCGCGGGAAAGAAATGCTTTTTGCTCATAAAATCACTCCGAAATTACTTAAGAGAGAATTTGTGGAATACCTTTTTACCCTTTTTGACAATGATTTCGTCACTGAAATCGGAAATTGCAAGGAACAACGCGGGGTCGGTAATCTTATCGTTATTAAGGCTTACGCCGCCTTGCTGAATAAGGCGTCTTCCCTCGCCCTTTGAAGTTATAAGATTTGCCCTGACCATCATATCGAGAATGCCTATTTTGCCGTCGGTAAAGTCGCTTTCCTCAAGTTCGGTAGAGGGCATATTTTCGTTAGAACCAATACCCGAAAATACTGCACGGGCGGTTTCCTGTGCCTTGGTAGCTTCCTCTTCACCGTGAACAAGTTTAGTTAATTCAAAGGCAAGGATTTCCTTTGCGGTGTTGAGTTGGTTACCCTCCCAAGTGTCCATTTTATCAATCTCTTCAAGCGGCAGGAAGGTAAGCATACGGATACACTTTAAAACGTCCTTATCGCCAACGTTTCTCCAATACTGATAGAACTCATACGGCGAGGTTTTTTCGGGGTCAAGCCATACAGCACCGCTAACGGTTTTACCCATTTTCTTGCCTTCGGAATTAAGAAGCAAGGTAATGGTCATAGCATAAGCGTCCTTCGAAAGCTTTTTGCGAATAAGTTCGGTACCGCCAAGCATATTACTCCACTGGTCGTCGCCGCCGAACTGCATATTACAGCCGTATTCTTTAAACAAATGATAAAAGTCATAGCTTTGCATAATCATATAGTTGAATTCGAGGAAGGAAAGGCCCTTTTCCATACGCTGTTTGTAGCATTCCGCACGCAGCATATTATTAACCGAGAAGCAAGCGCCGACATCGCGAAGAATGTCAACGTACTTAAGGTCTAAAAGCCAGTCGGCATTGTTCACCATCATAGCCTTGCCCTCACCGAATTCGATGAAGCGGCTCATTTGCTTCTTGAAACATTCACAGTTGTGGTTAATTTGTTCGGCAGTCATCATAGAACGCATATCACTTCTACCTGAAGGGTCACCGATATGCGCGGTGCCGCCGCCAATAAGCGCTATGGGCCTGTTACCTGCCATTTGCAGTCTTTTCATAAGGCAAAGTGCCATAAAGTGACCTACGTGCAAACTGTCAGCAGTGGGGTCAAAACCTATATAGAAAGTGGCTTTACCGTTATTAACAAGCTCGCGAATTTCTGCTTCGTCGGTTACCTGGGCTATAAGTCCGCGGGCAACAAGTTCCTCATAAATTTTCATCTTTTAAACTCCTATCTAACAATTCTTTTGCAGAATTATATAAATTTTCTGTGATATCAGTACCCGACATTATGCGGGCAATTTCTTTAATTCTTCCCTCATACGAAAGGGGCTCAACTTTAGTATAGGTTCTGCCGTTATCGGTGGTTTTAGAAATCAGCAAGTGGTTATCCGCGCGGGCGGCTATTTGTGCTAAATGGGTAATGCAAATAACCTGCCTGCCTAATGATACCTTTTTAAGCTGCGCTGCTACCTTGTCGGCTGCAAAACCGCTTATACCCGAATCAATTTCGTCAAAAATCATCGTGCCTACCGTATCCTTATCAAGAAGGGTGCTTTTAATTGCAAGCATTATTCTTGATAATTCACCGCCCGATGCGGTTTTGTATAAGGGTTTTGGCGTTTCGCCGGCGTTTGCGCTGATAAGAAACTCAATATCGTCGCACCCGCACTTTGTGTACTTCGTTTTAGTGACAGTTGCATTAAACTTTACCGAAGGCATATTCATATAAGCCAGTCTGTCAGAAACGTTTTTGGAAAACTTATCGGCTGCGATTTTTCTGGAATTAGTCAGTGTTTCGCCAAGCGAAATCAAACGCTCGGTAGAACTGTCAAGCAGTATTTCAAGCTCGGCAGTACGTTTGTCGGAAAACTGAATGTTTTTAAGTTCAGCTTTAGCGGCAGTTAAAAATTCAAGCATTTTTTCTTCGTTGCTGCCGTATTTTAACATAAGTTTATTAAGGCGGTCAAGCCTTTTATTAATAATATTCGGGTTAAGTTCAAAAAGCGAATTATCGTCAAGAAGTGAACTTATTTCTGCCGAGATATCCATCAATGACGACGCAGTCTCATTAAGCTTTGCGCCAAGTTCAGAAATTTTATTATCTTTAACCCGAACAAGTTGCTTTGCGGCGTTGTTCACAAGAGTTAACGCGCCGTCGGCATTATCATCGCCCGAAAGCAGATGAGAAGCGTTATTAAGGGCCAAAAGAGTGGCCTCAATATTTTCAGCAAGCAAAAGCTTTGATTTTAAATCAGAATACTCGCCGACTTTAATATCAGCCTCTTCAAGCTCTTTAATTTGATACTCTAAAAGGTCGGTTTTGCGGAGTTTTTCTTCCTCGTCCATCTGCAAAGAAATAAGTTCTTTTCTAATGGAATTTAAGTTTTTAAATTCGCTGTAATATTTGTCGCGTTGAGCTTCGTTTTCTGCCATACAGTCAATAAATCCGACGTATTTTTCGTGATTTAAAAGGGACTGATTATCATGCTGGCCGTGAATATCAACGAGTATCGGCGCAATTTCGCGCAAAGTCGCAGCAGTTACGGGCTTTGAATTAATTTTAATAATTCCCTTGCCCGAAACCGAAAGTTTGCGTTCAATTAAAACGTTAGCATCCTCATCGGGAGTAATATCGAATTCTTTAAGAGCTAAAACAGTTTCGTTGGCAAAATCGCCGAACAGGGCCGAAACCAAAGCCTCGTCACAACCTGTTCTTATAAGGTCTTTAGAGGTTCTGGCTCCCAAAACCGCGTTAATGGCGTCAATTACGATTGACTTACCTGCCCCCGTCTCACCCACGAGAACGTTAAAGCCTTCGGTGAATTCAATATCGGAATGTTCTATTACAGCAATATTTTCAATATGTAAATATTTAAGCATATCACACTACCGCCGTTATTATAATAGCTTATTCAAATTATCGCAAAGTTCTTTAGAATCCCTCTCACTTTGGGTAACGATAATTATTGTATCATCGCCCGCAAGCGAGCCTAACATCATATCCCCAAAAAGCTCGTCAACGGCAACGCAGGCACTTGAAGCCATACCCGTATCACACTTGATTACAACGTTGTTAAGGGAATATTTTACGTTTTTTACCGCGCGAACAAAGAGTTCGTGGTAATGGTTGCCCGATTTTTGCGCATTCGACAAGGGTTCATTAACAAGATAACGGTAGTTACCCTTCTCGTCTCTGCCCTTTACAAGCTTTAATTCCCTAATATCGCGCGAAATTGTGGACTGTGTAACCTTAAAACCTAACTCTAAAAGGCCTTGCTGCAGGTCCTCTTGGGTAAGGCAAACCTTTTCTTTTATTACCTGTATAACCTTTTCCTGTCTTAAATTTTTCAAATTAAACACTCCTGCCGTCTTTGAATTTGTATGATAACGTTTTATAGAACGAACGGTCATTAAGTCTTATAAGTTTAGCCGTTTGTTCCGAACGGGTAATAACAATTTCCGTAAAAGGTTTAACAGCGGCTACCTTTCTGCCGTCAATAGTAAGATAAATATCCGTACGCTTTTTAGAAAAAGCTTTCAGCTTAATTTTATGGTCTGCACCTAACAGAATCGGCTTTGCCGAAAGCGAGTGTGAGCAAATCGGCGTTATACAAACGTTTTCGGTAAGCGGATCTATTATAGGACCCCCTGCCGACATTGAATATGCGGTAGAACCCGTTGGCGTTGAAAGAATCAGTCCGTCAGCGCGATAGTTAATTGAATCACCTTCAACGGTTACCGAAATATCGATAATACGCGAAATAAAACCGCTTGTAATAACAGCGTCGTTAAGGGCGTTATAGCGGTTTATGAACTTGCCGTTTTCATATATTTCCACCGAAAGCATCATTCGCTTTTCCACAAAAAACTCGTTGGTTTTAAGTTTTTTTATGAAATGAAGTTCGTTTTGTTCAATATTTGCAAGATAGCCCATTCGGCCCGCATTTATACCTAAAACCGCCTTGCCTTTTAGTGCGGCTTCCTTAGCGTAACGGATAATCGTACCGTCGCCGCCGATGGTGATAATAATATCGGCAACGTTAAAAAGTTCTGCAACAGGCAGTTGCAAAAAGTCGGTAGCGCAAATACTGTCAGGCAAATAGGCGGTGATATTTTCTTCCTTTAAAATTTTTCCAAGTTTTGATATAACGTCGGTCGAGCCGTGTTTATCAAGATTAGGAATAAGTGCGACTTTCATTTTTTCACCTCTTTTAAGTGTTAAGGGCGCTATACGAAGCCTCGACAACCTCCTCTGGAGTTATGTCTGTCAAAATTTCGGCATCTTCAGCCTTTTTAATATAGCAAAGGTATTCGATATTACCCTCGGGACCTTTTACGGGAGAAAAGTCTAGTCCCAAAAGACTGAATTTTTCAGTTTTGCAAAGTTCAAGTATCTTATTAATTACGGCAATATGTACCGGTTTTTCGCGTACGACACCCTTTTTGCCCACGTTTTCTTTGCCGGCTTCAAACTGCGGCTTAATTAGGCAAACCGCTGTAGCATTATCCTTTAAAAGAGTGCGCATTACAGGAAAAATATGCGAAAGAGATATAAACGAAACGTCAACCGAAGCAAAATCAAGCTTATCGGGCACCTGCTCTTCAGTTACGTATCTGAAATTGGTGCGTTCAAGATTAATAACCCGTTCGTCAGTGCGCAACTTCCAAGCTAGCTGACCGTAGCCAACGTCAATAGCATAAACCTTTGCGGCACCGTTTTGAAGCATACAGTCGGTAAAACCGCCGGTTGAAGCACCGATATCGGCGCAAACTAAACCATCAAGTGACAAGGAAAAGCTTTTTACCGCTTTTTCAAGCTTAAGTCCGCCGCGGCTTACGTATTTTAGGGTTTCACCTCTGACTTCAATTAGGTCGTCAGCCTTAACAGTATTACCCGGTTTATCAGATTTTTGATTATTAACGTAAACTATTCCCGCCATAATAAGCGCTTTGGCTTTTTCACGGCTTTCGGCAAAACCCAATTCAAAAAGTGCTAGGTCGAGTCGCTTTTTTTCAGTCATTTAAATTCCCTTCTGTATGCCCTTTACGGCATCTAACATTCCATTTGCGTCAAGTCCGCAGTCGCGCAGCGCTTCTGAAACGGTGGACTGGGGCAAAAATTTATTATCTATAGCCTTTAACGTGCAGCTGCCTTTAAAGTTACGTCTTAAAAGCTCGGCTGCTAAAAGTTCACCGATAGAACCTCTTTTTTGAGTTTCTTCGAAAATAAAAACGTTTTTAAAACCCGAAACAATATCAATTACCTCTTTTTCCAAGGGGTAAATTTTATTAAGCTTTAAAACGTTAATATCCGTAGCTTCTTCTTTTGCAAGACAGGCTTCCGAATAAAGTCGTCCATAGGTGACGATTAAAGTATCACTATCGCCTTTTAAGAGGTAGTAATCAGACTCCTTGTCAAAATTTATACAAGGTTTTTCACAGCCTCTGGGATACCTTATAGCCAACATACGCTCGTCATTTGCCGAGCAATTTATACGGTATTCGAGTTCCTCATAATTCGAGGGTGAATAAATCGTCATATCGGGTATATCCGTAAGGAAGGAAACGTCAAAAATACCTTGATGGGTTTCGCCGTCCTCACCGACAACTCCCGCTCGGTCAATAAGAAGTCTTACGGGCAATTTTGCGGTTGCAACGTCGTGTAAAAGTTGGTCGTAACTTCTTTGCAAAAAAGATGAATAGACGACAAAATAAGGCTTCATACCGCCCCGTGCCAAGCCTGCAGCAAAGGTTACGGCGTGCGACTCCGCAATACCTACGTCAAAAAATCTTTGACGGTATTTTTTAGAAAATTCATAAAGGCCCGTTCCCTCGGTCATAGCGGCGCTTATAGCGCATATTGATTCATCCTTTTCAGCAAGGGCGCAAAGTGCTTGACCGGCGGTATTGGAAAAGTCAGTTTTGGCACCTACTGCGGCGCCTTTATCAACGTCAAAGGGTGACACACCGTGATAATTTTTTGGGTTATTTTCAGCATAAGCATAGCCTTTGCCCTTTGTAGTAATAACGTGAACAAGTGTGGGCTTAGAGGAATTTTTTGCCACCTTTAAAAGAGAGGTTAATGCGCCGATATCGTGCCCTTCAACGGGACCTAAATATTTAAAGCCAAGTGCAGTAAAAATATCCTCTTTATAGACAAGGCGCTTAATTCTTTCCTTCATTGTGTCAAGGAAGTTATATATATGCCGACCGGGTTTACTTTTAAGCAAAAATTTGCTGAGCGAAGATTTAAAATGATGATATTTTGGCTTGTTGCGCATCTTCGTAAAGGCTTTTGAAAGGGAGCCTACGTTTTTTGAGATAGACATTTTATTATCGTTAAGCACAACGACAAAATTGCCTGACTTATGTCCCGCGTTATTAAGGGCTTCGTATGCCATACCGCCGGTCATAGCGCCGTCACCGATAACGGCCACGGCAGTTCCGG
>CAZHYD010000007.1:0-25603 GCA_964536645.1 uncultured Ruminococcus sp. | reverse complement strand
GCCCTTAAACTGCCGAAGGCAATACCACGCGGCTTTTAGCCGAATATAACTGCGTAGCAATATAACTCGCCTTTGGCGAATAAAACTGCCCAAGTGTCCTTGGGAACACTTGGGCAATCAGCAGAGAGTTTTACTATCCTTAAGAGTATGCCACTTAAGTCTTACAGTTTTTCTTTTTTGTATATTTCGCCGGTGGTTATGTCCTTCCACAAAAATTCGCCGTCGCTATAAATCATATAACTATGAGGTGAATTTTCCTTCGGAATAGAAACCGACCCGCAATTCACATAAGTATAATCTTTCGTTTTAAAATATTCGGGAACGTGGGTATGTCCGCAAAGCAGAATATCCCCCTTTTGCAATGGCGGAAGATTTTCTTTGCCGTATTTATGACCGTGCGTCGCGTAAGCAATGATATTTTCAAGTAAAATCACACCGTATTCTGCCATTATCGGAAAGGGCAGCACCATTTGGTCAACCTCGCTGTCACAGTTGCCTCTGACACAAAAAATCTTGTCCTTAAGGGGAGATAAAAGGGCTATAACCTCTTTCGGTGCATAGCCGCGCGGCAGGTCGTTTCTGGGCCCGTGATAAAGGATATCACCCAAAAGGACCATCTTTTCCGGCTTTTCGGTTTCAAACCTTTCAACAAGCTTTTTACAGTAATAGGCCGAACCGTGAATGTCGGATGCAATTAAAAGTTTCATATTATTCCCTCACAAGCGCCTTTAATATTTTGCCTACAACCATATAGTGATAGTCCCCGTCGTAGCATTTAAGCGGCTCCTTATCGGTAAAGTTTTCCTCTTTGAGTTGGCCTATATACTGCTTTTGGCAAATAAGCACAAGTCTTGCCTCTTTAAAATAAACCGTTCCGTTCTCAAAAACAGGGGTAAGGCCCGTAAGGGCGGTTTTATCAACCTCTCTGCCGGACATACTGCCGCAAACCTTGTGGATTTCTTTATTTTCGCCGTAAAAACTCAAAGTAAAATAATCGGACTCATTTACAAATTTCATTGTGTGCCTTTGGGGGCGTATTGCCGCTATGGCGCAGTTGTTACCCCACATTTCACCGACAAAGCCCCAAGAAGCCGTCATCATATTATGACCCTTCTCGTCCCCTGCCGTCACCAGCATCCACTCGTCAGAAATCATATCTATAAAGTTTCCGTCAATTTGATTTGGACTAATTTCTTTAAACATAGCATACTCCTTTAAAATACTAACTGCACTAAAATCATATATAATACCGTGCCCACACCTATTGACAAAAGCACGTTATTTTTCCACTTGTGCAAAATGAGAATTACCGCTATCGAAATAATTTCAGGTAAAGCGTGCGGCGATGCCAAAAGGTTAATATCCTTAAGGCAATAGACAACAAGCATACCTATTACCGCAGGTGGCAATATTTCGCCAAGCTGCAAAATCGGTTTTGGCACGTTTTTGCCCTGCGGGAAAACCGCAAAGGGTAAAAATCTTGTTATAACAGTGCCCAAAGCAACCGCCAAAAGTATAATTAGTGTTTGTATAGAGGTTAGCGGCATAAGCGTTTCCTCCCTGCAAACAAGATTACAAGTATCATCACCATAGCGGGAATTATAAGGTTTGACGAGCCAAAAATAAGTCGGCTCAAAACGGTGCAGACAATACCTATAAAGCCTAATATCCAATTTTTCTTTTGCTTTAACTGCTCGGCAAAAAGCACAACAAAAAGCGCCGTTAAAGCAAAATCAAGACCGCTTGTATCAAAGGTTATAAGCCCGCCGGCAATACTGCCTATAAAAGTACCCAAAACCCAATATATGTAGTCAAGCACGGAAACGCAAAAATAGTAATACTTGCGATTTGTGTTTTCATCGGGTTCGCGTGAGGCTATTATTGAATAGGTTTCATCGCAAAGCAGGTATATAAGGAAAAATTTAACCTTTCCCATACCTTTATACTTTTTAAGAAACGATAACCCGTAAAAAAGGTGCCTTGCATTTACAAGAATACTTAATAAAAAGGCACTTACGGGGTCAAAAGCCGTTGTAAGCAGGGTTATTGCGGCAAACTGCATACTTCCGCAAAAGCATATTGCGCTGAAAAGAACCGCCCAAAGCACGCCGTAGCCGTTTACCTGCATTAAAATTCCGTATGCCGCGCCAAGTGTCAAAAAACCTGCAAGTACGGGCATTGTGTTTGGAAAAGCCTGCTTTAGAGCTTTCGAAAATTCCGTTTTATTTATACTCATTTACTCTACCTAATTACCGTTTAATTTTTTGTAAAGCGCCGCAATTTCCTGCCTTAACGGCAAATTTTCCGACTTTTCAAGCTTCGGGTCGCTCTGCAAAAGGCGGGTAACCTCGTTGCCTGCCATTCTGAGTACCGCCCTATCGGCAAAAAGGTCGGCTATCTTCATTTCGGGAAGCCCGTGCTGACGCGAGCCCAAAAAATCGCCCGGTCCGCGAAGCTCTAAATCGGCATCGGCAATTTTGAAGCCGTCTACAGTGGATTTAATAGTATTAAGCCGTTTTTTAGTATCGGGTGAACGGCTGTCCGAAATCAAGATACATTCCGACTTATACTCACCTCGACCTATTCTGCCGCGCAATTGATGCAACTGTGAAAGACCGAATCTTTCGGCGTTTTCAATTACCATTAAGGTGGCGTTGGGCACGTCAATTCCAACCTCTATAACGGTGGTCGAAATAAGCAACTGTATTTCACCCTTTGAAAAATCGGTCATAACCTTATCTTTTTGTTTTGGAGTAAGCTTTCCGTGTAAAAGACCCAACTTATAATCTGCAAAAAAGCCGCTTTTCAGCCCCTCGTAATATTCGGTTGCGGGGGTTATATCCAAAGTTTCGTTTTCTTCAACCAAGGGGCAAACTACAAAGGCCTGACGCCCCGTATCAAGATTTTTCTTAATGTAGTTAAAAATTCTCTGCCTGTAGGAAGAATCAACGTAATATGTATCTATTTTTTGTCTGCCCTTCGGGTACTCGTCAATAATGCTTATATCAAGGTCGCCGTAGATTATAAGGCCGAGAGTTCTGGGTATTGGTGTTGCCGACATTACAAGAGTATGCGGGTTTTTACCCAAGGACTTTAATTTCGCCCTTTGTGCCACGCCGAAGCGGTGCTGTTCATCGGTTATTACAAGTCCCAAATTTTTAAATTCTGTGCCGTCACTCAAAAGAGCGTGGGTTCCGACAACAATGTCTATCTCACCCGAAGCCAATTTTGCTTTTATTGCTTCCTTTTGCTTTTTGGTTGTTCTGCCGGTAAGAATTTCTATATTAAGTCCGCTGTTTTCCATAAAGAAAGAAAGGGTTTTAAAATGCTGCTCAGCAAGGATTTCGGTCGGAGCCATCAAAGCCGACTGCACCCCGTTTTTAGCCGTAACGTACAAAAGTGCCGCGCAAACCGCCGTTTTGCCGCTTCCGACGTCACCCTGCACCAAGCGGTTCATAGGCCTACTTGAAGCCATATCAAATAAGCATTCGCCCACAACCCGCTTTTGAGCAGACGTCAGTTCAAAAGGAAGCATTTTTTGAAAATCTGCAAAATAGCCCTTGTCAAATAATAAAACCGTACTGCCGCGTGAGGCTTTTTTAAGGAAGGTAAGGCCCGCCTGCAAAACAAAAAGTTCTTCGAAAACAAGCCTTTTTTTAGCCTTTTCGAGTGCTTCGCGGGTTTTGGGGAAATGTATATTCCAAAGCGCGTAATCAATATCGCAAAGGTCGTTATTCTGCCTTACTTCATAGGGTAAGGTTTCGGGCATTTTAACCGAATTTAAAGCCGTTTTTATAAGCCGCTCAAGCGTTTTTGAAGGCATATCTTTAGATGCCCTGTAAATCGGCTCAACCGTATCAAAGCCCGCTTCCATAATAAGCGGTGCGGACATCTGCCGCAGATAAAAGCCGCCCTCAACCTTGCCGTAAAAGAGGTACTGCCTGCCCTGCCTTAGCTTTTCTGCCAAATATTTTTGGTTAAAAAGAGTGACTTCGGCTCTTGCGGTACCATCCTCTACAGCAAACTTAAAAATAGACATTGTTCTACCCTTTTTAAGCTCTGTAATAGGGGTTACGATTTCGGCCTTTATACACCTGTTTTCAAAACCTTCACAGTTGGCAATAGGGGTAATATCGGTCCAGTCAAGGTATTTTCTGGGATAAAAACGCAAAAGGGCACCGACAGTATCGATGCCCTTGTTTTTTAAAACAACAGCTCTCTTTTCACCAACACCCTTAAGATACTGAATATCGGTGGCGGCTGTTATCATATTAAACACCTCATTCAACAGAGATAATGTAGTAGTAAACCGGCTGACCGCCGTTAATAAAGGTGATTTCGGTCTTAGCGCCGTATTTAGCCTGAAGCTTGGCTTCAAGAACGCCTGCCTGCTCGTCGGTTACGTTTTCACCGTAGATTACCGTGACAAACTGACTGTCGGGCTTTATCATCTGCTTCATAAGCTTTAAAGCGGTTTTCTCAAGGTCGGTGTCAACGTAGGTTATCTTACCGCCGAGAAGGGCCATAATTTCACCCTTTTTTATGCTGTGACCGTCAAATTCGGAATCTCTTGCGGCAAAGGTTATCTGACCCGTAGCAATCTTTTCAGCTGCCTTTTGCATTGCAATAGCGTTCTTTTCATCATCAACGTCAGGGTCGAAGGAAAGCATTGCGGTTATACCCTGCGGGATAGTACGGGTATGAAGAACGATAACCTTGCGTGTGCTTATCGGAATAGCCTGCTCAGCTGCCATTATAATGTTCTTATTGTTGGGAAGAACAAAAACAGTCTTAGCGGGGGTAGCTTCAATAGCTTTTAAAATATCATCCGTGCTGGGATTCATTGTTTGTCCGCCGCTTACGATGGTATCAACACCCAAATCTTTAAAGAGGGCGGCAATTCCGTCACCTGCACAAACCGAAACGAAGCCTACGGGATTTGTAGCTTCAACCGATACGATAGTTTCCGAAAGGTCGGCATTCTTTGCGGGCTTGTTTTTAGCCATTTCAGCGTCATGCTTTGCCCTTTCGTGCTGGTCACGCATATTTTCTATCTTAAGGTGAACAAGCGAACCGAAGGTAAGCGCATTTTCAATAGCGTTACCGGGGTGGTCGGTATGAACGTGCACCTTTATGATTTCTTCATCGTCAACCACAACAACACAGTCACCAATGGTTTCAAGGAAAAGGCGAAGGTCGTTGGGCTCTTTTTCACATTCGGGGTCACGGTTAACAATAAACTCTGTACAGTAGGTAAAGGTGATTTCACCCTCAAATTCGCCTGCCGCGCTAACCGAACTTTCCTCTTCTTCAGGCTCATTTGCAGCCTTTGTGGATTTAACAATAACACCGTCGCGCATCACCGAAAGCATACCCTTTAAAATAAGGATGAATCCGTAACCGCCTGCATCGACAACGCCTGCCTTTTTAAGTGCGGGCAAAAGTTCGGGTGTCTGCTCAAGGGCAATTTCGCCGCCCTCAATAGCGGCTTCGAAAACGCCTATAGCGTCCTTACCGTCCTCAAGTGCTTTTTCAGCATATTCAGAAGCCACGCGGGCAACGGTTAAAATCGTACCCTCGGTAGGCTTCATAACTGCTTTGTATGCTGCTTCTACACCGAGTTCAAATGCCTTTGCAATATTTTCGGCAGTAACGTACTCGTCCTCACCGATACCCTTTGCAAAGCCACGGAATAAAAGCGATGTAATAACGCCCGAGTTTCCTCTCGCGCCGCGAAGCAAAGCCGAAGCATTAACCGCTGCTACCTTGCCTGCGGTAGCACCCGACATTTTTTCAAGTTCCCTTACACTGTTTGCAAGGGTCATGGACATATTAGTACCGGTGTCGCCGTCCGGCACGGGAAATACATTAAGATCATCTACCTGTTTTCGTCTGTTTGACAAATTATTCGCGGCAGAAATTATTGCATCGCGCAATATATCTCCGTTAATCATTGTAACACTCCTTCAGTCTATTCGTTAATACCGTCAACCTTAACGATAACCTTTTTAACTTCTATACCGGTTGCCTGCATAACAACATACTTCACCTTTTCGGTAATGCTTGCGGCTATTGCGTTGATATTCATTCCGTAAGAAACTACAATATGAATTTCAACCTTAATGCCGTCGCCACTGCCGGTAACCTTTATGCCAGTATCAATGAGTTCGGTTTTATATAATTTACCGATGATTTTTTGCTTGCTGTTGCTGGGAACCATACCCACAACACCGAAACAGGAAACAACCTCATGGCCTATAAGCTTTGAAAGAAAGCTTTCAGATAAATGAATTTTACCCAATCTGGTTTCATAAGCAATCATAAAACGTCCTCCTATTATTTGTTATAAATATATGATTCAATCGAAAAATAAATATCACTCGCTGAGGAATTATTTACGTTTTCAATATTGTCATTCAAGAATAGCGCGCCCGTGCGGTAGCAAAGGGGAATTAACGGCATTTCGTTCTGCAAGGCCTGTGCCACGTCGGTTATTGTGGTTTGGCCGTTGTAAAAGGCTTCTAGCACCTTGTAAGACTTTGCGGAAACCGTGTCGTCAGGTGTTGTTTCCTCCTCTTGAGAATCATCATTATTCTCTGCAGTTATGCCGTATGCCATACTGCCGTTTGGCGAAATGATTTCGGTAAAGTCCATATTTTCAGTGATTTTAACCTCACCTAAATACAGTTGGAAATTACCTTCGTTAAGCATTGAAAGATAGGTTTCATAGCTCCGCTCTATTACGGTTATTTTAATGCCGTAGGCCCAAAGTTGCTCTGCAATAAGGTTTGCAAGGCGCACGCGGGCGGTGTTTTCCGAATTGACAAGCAGTGTAAAGCTAAGGCTTCTGCCGTTAGAATTTACCCTTTTGCCATCTTCATCCAAACTATTATATCCTATTTTCTCCAAATTCTCAACAGTTATTTCAGATTTGGCAACAGTTTGTATATTTTGCACGGATTTTACGTCTTTCCAAACCGAATTATAGAAACCTGTTGCAGAAATCGCATTATTGTAGTAGATAGTTTCGCATATACTTTCTCGGTCTATGCCGGACGAAAGTGCTTGCCGCAATTCGTTCTGGGTCAAAGCGCCGTATTCGGAATTTATGCCGATATAAACTAAATTATTTAAATTTATATCGTACTTGTCGCCGCTCATACGAACAACCGCATTATCCGAAAGATCGTTATAATAAATATCAGCCGCGCCCACTTCAATATAGTGTGCAATAGCCTCGCTGTCGGGCGCGTTGATAAGCTTTACGAAAGATATACTTCCCTCGCCCGAAAATACGTAAGGGTTAATAACAAGACTTGCCCCGTCGCTTGCCACCTTAAATCTGCCGCAGCCAACTGGCGGCTGATAAACGTTGTCCGAATCGGTCACCTTGTCGCTTCCGACCTTAATTATCGGAAAATCGAGCAGGTTTGCAAAATACGGGTCGGACTTTGTAAGTGTAAATACAACCGTTTTGGAATTTGCCGCAACAACTTCTTTAACCTCGTAAAGCTTTGCTCCGTAAGAGGTGCCCGATTTTAAGGCAAGGTTGCAGGAATAAACCACGTCGTCGGCAGTAAGAGAACTGCCGTCGGAAAATTTTGTGTTTTTAAGGGTTACAATACACTCTTTGCCATTTACTTCAACCGATTCCGCAAGCGAGAAAACAGGTTGGAATTCATTATCAAGCTTTACAAGCGGCTCGTACAAAAGCTTGCAAAGCTGGCGGTTTGTATCGGTCGATACTGTGTAAGGGTTGAATCCGTCTGCCGCGGAGTATAAAAGTGTAATTGTGTTAAGAATATTTTTGTTTGCTGCAGAAATTCCCGTATCAGAAGAAAGGTTTTCGGGATTTTTCGTGCAGGCAGTAACGCAAAACGCAATAACAAAAGCTAAAAATAAGGCAGTTATTTTTTTCATTTTTAGTTCCAATCTAAATTTTGATTCGTTCTATAGCCAGAGTTTTGCCGGTGGCGGTATCTATATCAAAAATACAGGCGCAAAGCATAGCCTCACCCTCGGCAAAGGAGAATTTTGACATATCGTTATCGCGAAGTCTGTTTACTATAATATCGGTTTTAACACCTAAAACGGAATTTATGCACCCCGTCATTCCAAGGTCGGTGATATACCCCGTGCCCTGCGGCAATATCTGCTCATCGGCGGTTTGAACGTGGGTATGGGTGCCGAAAACGACGCTCACCTTGCCGTCAAGATAAAAGCCCATAGCGCGTTTTTCACTTGTGGCTTCGGCGTGAAAGTCAACCACTATAACCTTGGCGCCGTCATCCTTCGCCCTTTGTATCAAAAGGTCGGCGGCTAAAAACGGATTATCTGCGCCAAGCTTTTCAAGGTAAATTTTGCCCGCAAGATTTATAACCGCTACCGAATATCTGCCCATATCCAAAAGGCAGTAGCCACTGCCGTTTTCGGCTTTAGGCAGGTTATGCGGTCTTAAAACGAATGGATTAGAATCAAGATATTCGCAAATTTCAGGTCTTCTTAACGAATGATTTCCGCCGGTTATAACGTCTGCACCGCAGGCAAACAAAAATTCCGCGCTGGCGGGGGTAATTCCGTTACCTTCGGCAGAGTTTTCACCGTTGACTATAACGACGTCTATATTCTTTTCTTTTTTTAAAAGGGGTAATTTTCGGCGCAGTTCTTCCTGTCCTACGGGACCGCAAACGTCGCCAATTGCAAGTAAACGCATTTCTTTCCTCAAATCTATAACCATTTCAATTTTTTATTATACCTTCAATTTGCCATAATGTCAAATAATTAAATTAATTATTATAATAATCAATGCAAAATAAAAACAGGGTGCGAACACCCTGTTAATTTTTATAAAATTATAAGCTCTTTAGGACTCTCGGTCAAATCTTCGCAACCGTTTTCGGTCACAACAACCATATCCTCAATGCGAACACCGAATTTGTTTTCCAAATAAATTCCCGGCTCAACCGTCATAGTCATACCTGCTTTAAGGGGGGTTGTATCCCTTGTGTTGCAGGCGGGATTTTCGTGAATTTCAAGACCCACGCTGTGTCCCGTTCCGTGACCGAAACGCTCGCCGTAGCCTGCGGCTTGTATAATATCTCTCGAAGCCTTGTCAACATCGCAACACTTTACACCCGCTTTAATACTTGCAAGACCTGCAAGCTGCGCCTTTAATACCGTTTCGTAAACAAGTCTTTGTTCTTCGCTTACATAACCTACGGCAACGGTGCGGGTCATATCCGAACGGTAACCGTTTACGGTGGCGCCAAAGTCCATAGTAACAAAGTCGCCCTTTTCTATCTTCTTATCGGTAGGCACGCCGTGCGGCAAAGAGGAATTTTTGCCCGAAACCACGATAAAATCGAAGGCAACCTCCTCACTGCCAAGTCGGCGCATAAAAAATTCCATATCAAGCGCTATTTCCTTTTCGGTAACGCCGGGCTTTATCTTTGTTAAAATGTAAGAAAAAGCCTCGTCGGTAATGCGCTGTGCCTCTTTCATAGCCGCAATTTCTTCTTCTTCCTTTATGCTACGAAGTTCGAGCGTTTTAAGTGAAACCTTTTCGTCGGAACTGACGGTAAAATCGGACAGTGCATTTTTATAGCGTTTGTACTCATCCATTGTAACCGAATCGGTTTCTACAAATATTTCGCTTACATTTTGCGCTTTAGCAAGTTCGGTTATTTGTGAAAACAATTTGGTTGCAAGGACTACCTCGGCCGTTTTTACAACCGACTTTGCCTTTTCAAAATATCTGAAATCGATCAAAAAATAAGCCTTATCACAGGTTATAAGAACCGTTCCCGCAGAGGACGGAAAACCCGTATAATATCTACGCGAAACACCGCTTGTTATAAGGGCGGCTTCGCCCGAATTTAAAATCTTTTGAAGCTTGTTAATTCTATTCATTTTAACCTCCGAAAATCTAAAACTTCATCTGCCGAAAAAAGTATTACAGGCAGGTTTATACAAAGCAGCAGCCCCGAAAAAAATGCGGCGGGCCACCAGGAAGATGCAGCATCTAAAAAAACGCCGCAAAGGCAAAATAACGGATAAATCGCCGCGAAAAACAGTTCTGCCCTTTTGCCGAATAAATGCGAAGTGCAAAGCCTGCCGTAAGCCCCCCAGGCAGTAATGCTTGAAAAAGCAAAAACAAGCATAAGCAAGGCCAAAATAGAGGAGGAAAACTTGCCGAAAACGGTTGAAAATGCCGCCAAAACAAGTTCGCTTGAAGCGACGGTTCCGTACTCTATTTTAACCCCTGAACAAAGAATTGTCAATGCAGTTAGGGTACATATTATTTCGGTATCGACAAAAACTTCAAAAATACCAAAGCAGCCTTGGGTTTGTTCGTTTGCGTCATCTGCCGCAGCGTGCACCAAAGCTGAGGTTCCAAGCCCCGCTTCATTGGAAAAAACGCCTCTTGAAGCACCCGATACAAAGGATGAAATAAGCGAACCTACCACCCCGCCCGTAACAGCCGACGGTTTAAAAGCGCCTTCTACTATCATTAAAAAAGCCTGCGGCAAAAGTTGATAGTTTGCCGATATAATTATAATTGTGGATATTATGTAAACTACAGCCATTATAGGTGCCAATATTTCGGAAATTTTCGTAACCCGCTTTACACCGCCTGCTAAAACAAGCGCGCAAAGCAAACAAAACAAAACACCCACTGCTATTTTTAAAAAAGAATTTCCCTCAAAAACCGATACTACGGCATTTGTTTGAACAATATTTCCGCTGAATATAACGGCAGGTATCATAACCGCGGAATAAATTGGTGCCAAAAAGGAAAAACGGCCTGAAAACGCCTTTTTTATGTAGTACATAGCTCCACCGACAAAGCCGTTACCCTTGCGCTTTCTGTACTTTACGGCAAGCTTTATTTCGGCAAATTTCACTGCTGAAGAGAAAAACGCACTTACCCACATCCAAAAAACAGCACCCGCGCCGCCTAGTGAAATTGCCCCTGCAACACCCGCAATATTGCCTGTTCCAACCGTTGAAGAAAGGGCTGTACAAGCGGCTGAAAATGAGGATATACCACCGTTATCGCTTTTGTTTTTTAATGATTTTTTCAAAAGCGAAAAAGATTTATGTAAACCTTTAATTTGAAAGAAATTTCCCTTTACCGTGAGGTAGACACCCACTGCAAGAATAAGGGTCATAGGCAAAATTCCCGATATTAAATCAAACACAAAACTCACAAACCGCATATTTATAGCTCACCTAAAAAAATAAATACGACTTTTTGGTGTTTTTTATTACAAAGTTTACAATTTTTTCTATTGTGTAAATGTAATTTATACTGTATAATGTATCTGATATATTGTATCTTGGAAGTTGATTTCTTTGAAAATTAATGCATATTTTGACAACAGCGCAACCACAAAGCCCTGCAAAACGGCATGTGACTATATGAATGCCGCCCTTTGCGAGAATTGGGGAAACCCCTCCTCCCTGCACGGTCTTGGCATTGAGGCTGAAGTAGTTATGAATAATGCTCGCGAATTTATTGCAAAAACCATTTTTGCAAACGTTAGCGAAATTATTTTCACAGGCAGCGGCACCGAAGCCAACAACACCGCCCTGCTTACCGCCCGCAAACTTAAGGGTCGCGGCAACAAAATTATAACCTCTGCTATTGAACACCCTTCCGTTCTTGAAACCTTAAAAGTACTCGAAAAAGAGGGTTTTGAAGTTGTGCGTATAGGCTGCAACGGTGACGGTGTAATAGACCTTTGTGCATTAGAATCCGCGCTTGACTTAAAAACCGTTCTTGTAAGCATAATGCTTGTAAACAACGAAGTGGGGTCTATACAGCCCGTTACACAAGCGGTAAAACTCACACGGAAAAAAGCGCCTAATGCCCTTTTCCACTGTGACGCTGTGCAGGCTTTCGGCAAAATGCAAATTAACGTTAAAACCCTTGGGGTAGATATGCTTTCTGCCAGCGCACATAAAATTCACGGGCCTAAGGGTATTGGCTTTCTATACTGCAAAAAAGGTGTGCAGATATTACCCCTGGTTACAGGCGGCGGTCAGGAAAACGGTCGGCGCTCGGGCACCGAGTCAGTCCCCCTTATCGCAGGCTTCCACGGCGCCGCGTATGAGCTTTCGGATACTAAAAAAGCACTTGCAAAAGTAAGCGAGTTAAACGGTTACGCAAGACAAAGGCTTTCAAAGTGTAATTTTATAAAAATCAACTCGCCCGAAAACGCTTTTCCCTACATACTTAACGTTTCGGTTTTGCACTACCATTCTGAAACAGTGCTTCACTTTTTAGAAAGCAAGGGCATTTTCGTTTCTTCGGGAAGTGCCTGTGCAAAGGGCGAAGCCAGTCACGTGCTTAAGGCTTTGGGACTAACCCCGCTTGAGAGTGACAGTGCGCTTCGAATCAGCTTTTCAAAAGAAAACACTAAGGAGGAAATCGACCTGCTAATCGCCGCTTTAGAGGAAGCGGTAACAAAGCTCAGGCGGTCTATGTAATGAAAGAAATTATACTCATAAAAAACGGTGAGCTGGCGCTTAAGGGCCTTAACCGCAGTAATTTTGAAGATGCGCTTATAAAAAATATGCGCCGCAGTTTAAAAAGCCTTGGCGAAGTTGAAATCAGAAAGGCGCAGTCTACCATTTACGTTGAGCCTAAAGACGATGACTTTGATTTTGAGGAAGCACTGGCCCGCGTTGGGCGTGTTTTCGGTATTGCGGGCTTTAGCCGCGCTTGCGTTTGCGAAAAGGATATGGATGATATTATCACCAAGTCCCTCGAGTACTTAAAACCGTCCCTTGAAAACGTAAAAACCTTTAAGGTTGAAGCTAAAAGAGCAGACAAGCGTTTTCCCCTTACCTCTCCCGAAATCTGCGCAGAGCTTGGCGGAAAGCTGCTTGAAAAATTCAGTCACTTAAAGGTTGACGTTCATAACCCCGAAAAAACCGTTTACGTTGAAATCCGTGATTTTTCGGCCTACGTCCGCGCAGAACAGTTGCACGGTGCGGGCGGCTTGCCGACAGGTACTGCGGGCACCGCTTCTATTCTTATTTCAGGTGGAATTGACAGTCCCGTTGCCGCTTGGACAATGGCTAAAAGGGGTCTTCGCCTTAACGCGATACATTTTGCAAGCCCTCCGTACACCAGCCTTCGCGCCGAAATGAAGGTTAAAACCCTGCTTTCCCGCGTGGCACGTTACAGCGGTGCAATTAAGCTTGCAATTGTTCCGTTTACCGAAATTCAGGACGAAATTGCAAAAAACTGCCCCGAAGATTATTTTACACTTATTATGCGACGTATGATGATGCGCATTTCCGAAAAAATTGCTAAAGAAAACGGCAGTCTTGCCCTTATTACAGGCGAAAGCTTGGGTCAGGTTGCAAGTCAAACCCTGCCCGCGCTTGTCACCACGGACCAGGTTACAACTATGCCTGTGCTTCGCCCTCTTATCGGCATGGATAAGGAAGAAATAATAAGAATTTCAAGGGTTATTGACACCTTTGAAACCTCTATTCTTCCTTATGAAGACTGTTGTACTGTCTTTACCCCCAAGCACCCTAAAACAAGACCCACAATTGCTCTTTGCGAAGAGGCAGAAAAAAAGCTTAATGTTGAGGCACTTGTCCAAAAGGCAATTGCCGAAACACAATATACCTTTATTGATTAAGAGGCATTAAAATGGAAAACGAAGCGCTCGTAAGAGCCGAAAGGGTCGTATCCCTTTTAAAAGAAAAAAATCTAACCGTAGCCACTGCGGAATCCTGCACAGGCGGACTTGTTTCCGAACTTTTAACTGCAGTTTCAGGCGCATCACAGGTTTTCGAGCTGGGCGTTTGCACCTATTCCTGCCGCACAAAAGCGCAAATTTTGTCAGTCAGTCAAAAAACTCTCGAGCAATACGGCGCAGTATCCGAAAACACCGCTTATGAAATGGCGCAGAATGTCAAAAAGCTGGCAGCTGCCGATTTCGGACTTTCCGTTACGGGTGTTGCGGGCCCCTCTTCAAGTGAAGGTCACCCCGCAGGACTTGTTTACATAGCCTTGGCCGATAGCGCATCGGTTACGGTGCAAGAGCTTAACATAAAACCTAAAAGCCGCGATTTTGTAAGACTTTTTGCCGCTAATGAATTACTGAAAACGTTAGAAAACAAATTAAAGGAAGAACTACAATGAGCCACTATAAAAAATTTAACTTTAAGGAATTTATAAAAAATCTTGCGACTTCTTATCTGCCTAACCGCAAGGATAACGCAAAGCAAATAACAGTAAAAATAATCTTTCTTGCCGCTCTTGTAGGGCTTATAATTTCGGTATGTTACCTTGTAAACTATTTTAGTGAAGCCAATACACAAGAAAAGCTTGAGAATAACGCCCGTGAAATATGGTATCAGGAGTCCCTAAGTCCCGACCAGCCCACCCCGTTTGAAAGAATGCTTGCCATTAATGATGATTTTATGGGTTGGCTTACGATAGAAAACACCAACGTTGACCATCCTGTTTATCAGGCAGACGATAACGATTATTACCTTAACCACAATCAAGAAAAGAAGGTTAGCGGTTACGGCGCACTTTACTACGATTACCGCACCGTAATCACCAAAAATTACGAGGACCAAAACCTTGTAATCTACGGCCATTCAATGAAAAACGGCTCGATGTTCGGCAAGCTCAAGCTTTTTAGAGATGCCGATTATTACGATACCGACCACACCATAACCCTTACAACCGTTAACGGCGAAAAGAAATACGTTGTGTTCTCGACCTTCCTGTTAAACGCTGTAAGAGAGGACGACAACAATTATATTTTTAATATTTACAAAACCGCCTTTGCAACCGAGGAAGAGTTTAACGAATGGATAGCCGAGGCTAAGGACAGAAGCCTTGTTGATACAGGCATTGACGTTAATTTTAGTGACAGCATACTCACTTTTGTGACCTGTTGTGACGATTTTGACGACGCCAGACTTATTATTATGGCGAGAGAGCTTCATGAGGACGAGGTTGGCACTTTGGATACAAGCATAGCCACCGAAAACCCCGACCCGAGATATCCAAAAATTTGGTATGACGACAGAAAACTTGAATACCCTTATGGCGACCAAAACGATTCGGAGGAAGAAAAATAATGATGGTGCAAAACATTAAAACTGATATTATTTATTACAAAACAAATACCGATTTCGAGCTTGAATTCAGTATTTGCGGTTGTTGCCGTATGCGCCTTTTAACTGATAAAGTTGCCGACACTAAAAATCTTATTCCCTCTATGGCGAGAGCCGTTTCCCGCAGCCGCATAATTCTTATAATAGGTAACCTTTTCGGAAACGACGGTATTCTTTCACTTGCGGCAAAAGCTATAAGTAAAGAACTTGCAGTTATAAATAATTCCGATTTCGGCATAGAAGACGACAGCGAAATTAAAATAATAGACGGTGCTACCCCGCTCGTATCCCCGCAGGGTGTTTTCGGCGGTTGCATTATTGAAAGCGGCCCGCAAACACTTATACTGCTCACCGAAAATAAGAGCGTTCGCAAATCGATTATGAATACTCTTATCCATCCGTATATAACCGAGCTTGCTGCTCAGCTTTACAAGGAAACGGCCGAAAAGAAAGCTGAAACCGCAAACCAGTCCTCCCAAACTGAAGCCGAACCGATTTTGGAAACAACGGAAGATATCACTGCAGACGAAATTCCCGCCGAGCCGATAGAAACCGCTGAAGAAGAAACCGAAGCTAAAGACTATAAGGATGACCGTGATATTGTTTTTGCACCTATAGAATATCCCGAGGACGAAGACCTGGCAGACGATTACGTCGAAGAATATTCAGCAAGACCCTATAAAAAGTCTTCAAAGAGCAATGTTTTTATGCTTATAACAACAATACTTTTGTTTGTAGCAATAGCAGTATTTTGTTATGCCGTACTGTACGTGCCCACTCAAAACGGCGTTACACCTTCGGAATATTTAAGAGAAATTTTCTCAACCCTTTTCGGATAAAACTAACATTAAAAACAAAACCACCCAAAGAACGAAATTCTTTGGGTGGTTTTTAATTATCCTCTAAGCACCGATACATCGTCATCGGGTGCGGTGTAACCTTCCAAATATTCTATTATTTGTTCGGTTTTGCAGGCAAATTTCACAAGGTTTAAATTCTTCTCATTCATAAAGCGGCCGCTTACTGCGCCCTTTAAAAGATTTTCAAGATCATCATAATAACCGTTTATATTAAAGACTGCTATTGGCTTTTCGTGCAGTCCCAACTGCCTAAGACAAAGCACCTCAAAAAACTCGTCAAAGGTACCAACGCCGCCGGGCACAATCACAAAAGCATCCGAACTGTCTTCAAGCAGCTTCTTTCTTTCACGCATAGTTTGGGTATAGATAAAGTCGTCACACTTATCGTAAAGCACGCCGTCAACATTGAAAAACGAAGGCGAAATACCCGTTATTCTGCCGCCGCCTTTGGTAACACCTCTGGCCGCCGCACCCATAAGACCTCTCGCTCCGCCGCCGAAAACAAGCTCGTGTCCTTTCTTTGCCATCTTTTCGCCAAAATCTTCCACCACGTCAATATACTCGCGGTCTATTTCGTTGCTGGCAGCGCCGTATACGCAAATTTTCATATTTTTTCTCCGTTCAAAACAGCATTTGTTAGCCTATCGCCCTCATACTCGAGTTTAAGCGAGAAGAAGGGTCCTGCCTCCTCAATAAGCCTTAAAAATATCTTGTCCCCCTCCCAAATGGGAAGGTCGTAAATTTTTGTTTTATCAACCCACTCAAGATTACCCTCGTCACACTCGCACACTGTGCCCGAAAAATCTAAGGAATGGAAAATATGCATATACTCGGTTTCATAAAGGTCTGAAACAAAGGTGACTATACCGCAATATCTCGCGCTGTTTAAGGTAAGTCCCGTTTCTTCGAAAACCTCCCTTTTGTTTGCCTCTTCAGGAGATTCTTTTTCCTCTATTTTACCGCCTATAGCTATCCATTTGTCGCGGTTGGGGTCATTTTGTTTTTTTACGCGGTGCAAAAACAGATAGCACCCGTCTTTTTCAATATGGCAAAGGGTTGTATTTCGCATTTTTAATCCGCACCTTAATTATTTATATAAAACAGTTCGTTGCGTACGTTTTCGGTATCAAATATGGCGTTGTACTGCACCCTTTCGTATTCGGCAAGCAAAACTTTGTAGGGCGAATCGTCGTTCCAGCTGTAGTAAACGCCGTTTGCATCGATATATCCCGCCGTATTTATAACGGGCAGTATTTCCTTAAGCCTTAAAAGATACTTGTTATAATCGGTCATTTCAATACCTGCAACCTCTAATAAAAGAGAGGACAGGTAATTAACGCTCAGCGCCTCGACATACTCTTCCTCAATATCATAGTTGGCCCAAATATAAAACGGTGTGCAGTAACGGCTTTGCTCCTGCTCGATAGTAAGATTTGAAAGGTCCGAAACTCCCATAATTTCCGAAATGAATTTGTTTTCAACGGAAGGCTGATGGTCGCCGAACATAAGAATAACCGTAGGCTCATCCACTGCCGAGAAATATTCAACCAGTTCCTTAAAAGCATCGTCACTTGCCTTCACAAGAGAAAGGTACTTGTTAGTCTTGTTGTAACTTTTTTGAGTAGAAGTGGTGTAAACCGATTCTTCAAAATTGATACAGCTTGTAGTATAACCGCCGTGATTTTGCATTGTAACGTTAAACATAAAATACGGCTTTGTGGTATCTCTGTTTTCAAAATCTTCAATTATAAGCTGATAGTTGTAGTCATCGCTTATGTACTGACGAATTATCATATTGTCGTTTCCGGGATAATAGGCTTCAACAAGACTTTGAAGATAGTCGGCGTTCTTGTCATTTTCCTGATACATCTGCATAAGGGAAATATCCATTATGTCTTCAAGAAAATCAAAGGTATCAAACCCAAAATTCGTGTAAACGCTTTCGCGGTTCCAGCCCGCCTTATAATAAGGATGAAGCGCGTAGGAAGAATAGTTTTGCGATTCCATAGTAGATACTAAGGAAGCAATGGCGTTTTTCACGTAAAGCATATAAGCATTACTGCCCGAGGGTAAAAACGCCGTACTGTGACCTGTAAGGAACTCAAACTCGGTATTAGACGTGCCCGCTCCGATTACCGGCACGTAAAGATTACCCTTTACAGTATTTTCGGTAAGGCTGTTTAAAAATGGCATATATTCTATATTCGTTTCAAAATCGCCCAAAACGCTAAGGTCTGCAAGCGATTCGTTCATAATGCATATAACGTTAGGCTTTTCGGTAGAAACTACCGTCTTATCGTCATCGTCATCATCGCCCAAAAGGCTTGTTATATATCCGCCAACCTCGTCTGCATTATAGTTGTTAGGCTCGGACATATATAAATATTTTGTATTGCAGAAAAAACTCCAAGCAAAGCCGTAGTTGCCGTAACCTCTGGTTTGGTTCCAAAAGTCAGGCTTGAAGCCCTTTTCGGTAAAGTAATCTGTAAAGAAAAAGGTAAAGAATAAAACAGATACCGTAATAAGCATAGCCACTCGCGAAACCAATTTTGTAGACATTTTAAAGTTAGGCGTATTTGTTTTGCAGGCAATTACAATAAGCAAAACAAATAAAACGGTTGCAGTTACCACCTTATAATTAGGGGTAAAATCATAAGTACCCGCAACTCCTGCCGCAGTTTCTATGCTTAAAAAGTCCATTGGCAAAAAGGGTGTGCCACGGAACTCAACTATATAAGAATGTGCTAAAGCAAAAAGGTAAATTATACTGTCAACCGTAATATACGCGACTTTGAAATTTCCGAAAAGTCCGAAAAAAAGGAAATAAAGCATTAAAATAAGTATATAGTTCGCAAAAAAGCCGGCATATGTCATATTGTAAACAAATACACCGTTTAAGCACTCGCTCATAGTGACGGTAAGTATCGGCATTAAAAAGAGGGCTGCAAAATGCCAAATTTCGTTCAAAAGCTCGTTCTTTATCCTAATTGTGTAAAGGGTAAGAATAATTATCAAAAGTACGGCAACCATAACCGCCGCAAGCAATAGCCACTTGCCCGCAAATTCCTGATTTATAAAGGAATCTGCTCTCCACATAATAAGCGCAAGACACAAAGCCCCTAAAATACAGGCTGTTATTCTTGACCTTTTATCCGAAACTATTTCAAAATATTTACGTAAATGGCCGGTAACGGCTTCGTCAATTACGTCTATCTTCTTTTTTTCGGTTGTTAAAATTCCCATAAAGCATTCCTTTTAAAAAGTAATTCGACAGTATTTTATCATATTTTTATATAAAAAACAACGGTATATTTTTTCCCAAAATTAAAAGGAGCAGCGCCGCCACTCCTTATATAATTTATTTTTGTTTAAAAATTTATATTACACTGCAAGATTATCGCCCAAAATTTCAGAGCTTATTATGTTGTAGCCGAAGGCCGAATCACCGTTCGGTGCAAAAAGAGTTGTGCAGTCAAACTCTGCGTCCTCACCGTCGTGATAAGAAACGGTAACCTTTGTTTTAACGGTATAAGTACCGTCACCGTTAAGAGTAGCCGAAACAAAATCGTGACTGTAAACCGAAAAGCCGCGCGGTATTACATAAATATAGCCTGCTTTTTGAGGAAACTCGACGTTAAGCTGGGCATTCTCATCAAGGGTTACACCGTACATATCCTTAACAAAGGGAGCAATATTAGCCACTGCAATAAAATCGCCTTCCTTGAGGTCAAGTAAAGCTATGGCAGCGTTGTTCACAATATCTTCAACCGTATTTAAATCTTCGCCGTAAACAAAATTGTGGTTAAGCATATTAAGAAAACGGGTTTTTAGTACCATCTGCATATCAAAGTCGGCGCTTTGGGCGGAACCGTCATCATTTGAAACGGCGAAAACCGGCAAAGCAAATGCCACGGATATTGTCAGTACTAAAACAAGTATGCTGATAATTACTTTTTTCACCCTTTACGCCTCCTTCAAAATTTAATCCTTTACCCTTCTTTTAGGACTATAACCATTATATACATACTCGCGCCAAAAAATCAGCAACAATTCGATTACAAATTATCACAGTATTGTAATTTTTAGCCCTATAAGATTACAATTTGTAACATTAACTCAAAATACAGGCGTTAATTATTATATTTTAATAATTTTTTCGAATTTTTTCACAAAAAATTAGTTGTATTTGCTAAAAGTTTGTGTTACAATGCATATGTATCTATTTTACACAAGGGAGTGTATTATTTTGAAACAGTATCAAACAGATTCCATTCGCAATATCGCATTGTTAGGTCACGGCAGCGCCGGTAAGACCACTCTTGCTGATGCGGTATTATTCCATGCGGGCATTATCGACCGTGTCGGTAAAACCGGTGACGGCACCACGGTTATGGATTTTGACCCCGAAGAAAAGAAGAGAAAGGCTTCGGTTCAGACTTCGGTTTATTCACTTGAAGTTGCCGGCAGCAAGCTTAATATTATAGATGCGCCCGGTCTTTTTGACTTTGCGGGCGGTGTTTGTGAAGCGCTTGAAGCGGCCGACAGTGCCGTAATTACAATATCGGGTAAATCGGGTCTTACCGTTGGCGCAAAGCAGTCTTACGAAAAGGCAAAGAAACTCGGCAAGAGTATTGCTTTCTTCGTAGGTAAGCTTGATTCTTCGCACGCTCATTTTTACAGAGTATTATCTTCACTCGTTGCCAATTACGGCGCGGCTATTTGCCCCGTTATCGTTCCTTTTGTTGAGAACGACGAGGTTAAATGCTACATAAACCTTATCGAAAACAAGGCTTACGCCTGCAACGGTAAAGAAAATAAAGAAATGCGTATGCCCGTAAGTTCCGAGCTTGACGATGTACGCAGTATGTTACTCGAAGCTATAGCTTCAAGTGATGAAGCCTTGATGGAGAAATATTTCGAGGGTGAGGAATTTACTCCGGACGAAATTATCAAGGGCCTTGCCGCAGGTCTTAAGTCAGGCGAAATCTGCCCCGTTTACTGCGGTGTTCAGCAAAACGGTGACGCTGTCGGTATGATGCTTGACACTATGCTTAAAACAATGCCCACCGCTGCTGACTGTACATATCTCACCGCAGAGGGTGACGCTAAGGCTTATGACTCCAAGGGTGAAACCGCTCTTAAGATTTTCAAAACTATTGCTGACCCCTTTGTTGGCAAGCTTTCCTACTTCAAAGTTCTTTCGGGCGAAGTTAAGAACGACTGCCGCCTTAAAAACAACCGCACAGGCGAGGAAGAAAGAATTTCCAAGATTATGTGCCTTAAATCCGGCAAGCAGGAAGACGCTGCCGCTATTTCCGCAGGTGATATAGGCGCTGTTGCTAAGCTCGGTAACGTTCTTACGGGCGACACCCTTTCCGAAAAAGGCAATATTGCTTCTGCTGAAATTGAATTCCCCCGCCCGTCACTTTCTGTTGCAGTATATCCCAAAGCTAAGGGTGATGAAGAAAAGATTACCGCTGCCTTTAACCGTATGGCTGAAGAAGACCGCACGATTAACGTATATATGAATACCGAAACCAAGGAACAGGTACTCGAAGCGTTGGGTGAGCAGCATATAGACGTTATTATATCCCGTCTTAAATCAAAGTTCGGCGCTGAAGTCGAACTCAGAAAGCCCAAGATCGCTTACCGCGAAACCATTCGCAAGTCGGTTAAGGTTCAGGGTAGACACAAGAAACAGTCGGGCGGTCACGGCCAGTTCGGTGACGTTTGGATTCGTTTTGAACCCTGCGATTCTGAAGAACTTGTATTTGAAGATGAAGTGTTCGGTGGCGCAGTTCCCAAGAACTTCTTCCCCGCCGTTGAAAAGGGTCTTCGCGAATCTACCGCAAAGGGCGTGCTTGCAGGCTACCCGATGGTTGGTGTTAAGGCCGTTTTGGTTGACGGTTCTTACCACCCCGTTGACTCTTCTGAAATGTCCTTTAAGATGGCTGCTGCCATTGCTTATAAGGAGGGTATTCCGCAGACCTCTCCCGTATTGCTTGAACCCATAGGTACACTTAAGGTAACCGTGCCGGACGAAATGCTGGGCGACGTTATCGGCGATATCAACAAGCGCAGAGGTCGTATCATCGGCATGAACCCATTGGAGAACAAGATGCAGGAAATCATAGGCGAAGTTCCTATGGCTGAAATGTCCGACTTCTCAACCGCTATGCGTTCAATAACACAGGGCACGGCTTCCTTCACACTTGAAATTGCAAGATACGAAGAAGTTCCGCAGATGATTGCCCAGAAGATAATTGACGCAGCAGAAAAATAAAACTAACTAAAAGATTAAAACTTATTGTCTTTACGGCAATAAGTTTTAATTGCGAAAGGACCGAATTTCCCATTATGAATAACCTTAAAAAGTTTGAACTTACAGAAAGCCTTGAAAACCTTTCGAAAATAAACTCTTTTAATATTTTGCCCGTTATAGAGGAGGCGGCTTCTTATATTAAATCCTCAACAGCCGTGACCTCCACAGGCGCAAAATTCGTCGAAAACACCGCCGAAAACGACGCTGCTTTGGCAGTTCTTCGCAAAGCGACAGACAAGCGTATTTGCGAAATTTTAAACACACCTAATATAGAAATTGACAATGGTGCGGCAGTTTACTATGTTTCAAATTCGGGAAACGACACAAACGACGGCCTAACGCCTGAAACCGCCTTTGCATCTCTTGAAAAGGCTAATACCATCTTCGCTCTTGAAGGCAAAAGCACCTACCTTCTTTTCGAGCGCGGCGGACTTTGGCGCGGTCAGTTAAAGACTCACCCGAACGTTACCTACTCTGCCTACGGTGAGGGTGACAAGCCTAAAATATATGCATCTCCCTTTAATGCAGGCGGAGCCGAAAACGCAGACCTTTGGAAAAATATTGAAGGTACTGACATTTGGGCTATTACTTCGGATAAATTTGTAAAAGACGTTGGCACGCTTGTTTGTAATGAGGGTGAAATTGACGCCAAGAAGGTTACGTTGCGTTCTTTACACGGTGAGACCTTTGACCCCAAAACAACCATTACGAAGGACCTTGATTTTTGTCACGAATGGGATACTAATACAGTTTATCTCGTTAGCAAGTACGGCAACCCCGCAGAGCGTTTTAACTCTATTGAAATAAACGTGGGTATGCATGCAATAGTAGCGGCGAGCGGCGTGACTATTGATAATTTTTGCATTAAGTACACGGGTGCTCACGGCGTAGGCTCGGGCACGGCAAATAACCTTACTGTCAAAAACTGCGAATTCGGTTGGATAGGCGGTTCTATCCATATCCCCGAACGCTACACCCGTTTTGGCAACGCTGTTGAAATTTGGGGCGTTTGTGACAACTTTACAGTTATCAATAACTATATTTACCAGGTGTTTGATGCAGGTATAACTCAGCAGTTCACCATAACCGACGATAAAGAAATGCGCCAATACAACGTGCTTTATTCGGGCAACGTACTTGAATACTGTAACTACTCGTTTGAATATTGGATTACCTCTTCCGATACGAATACGAGCTACATTGAAAACTTCCTTATTGAAAACAATTATATGTGGTATGCGGGCCGCGGTTTTTGCGAGCAGCGCCCCGACCACGGTAACGGTTCTCACATTAACGGTTGGCGTTTTTATGACCGCAACCGCGCAAAGAAGTACGCCGTTAGAAACAACGTTATGGCTGATTCGCGCGAATATCTTATGAATATTTATTCGGTATGGTCTACCGACGAGGGCAATTCAATGCCGATTTTCAACAACAACGTTGTTTTAGCAGACACTGCCGCTACCCTTGGCGTTGCCCATCAGGATACCCCCGATAATAAGGAATGGCCCGAAACAGTGCCTTTTAACAAAGAAATTCTCAAATATACCGACGTTAAACTTAACGGTGATATATTCGGTTATATCAGCAAACTTGATTTTTAATTTTATTTCGCTTGAAAAAGCACCTTTTGTTTGCTATACTGATTATACAAAAAATCCCGAAAGGAAATCACAAAATGAAAAAGCTTATTGCATTACTACTTGCACTTTCGCTCGTTTTTATTATGGCGGCCTGCGGACCCGAGAATACCGATTCTGATACTGAAGTTTCGAGCTCTTCGCAGACCTCAACAACAAATAGCGATAACTCATCGTCGGACAGTACTGACAGCAGTGACACCTCTTCAGAGAACACTTCAACTGACAGTTCTTCACAGACTACTTCTACCAATTCTTCCTCTTCTACCGTTTCTTCTTCTACCGGTTCTTCTACAAGTTCTTCCGGTAGTTCTTCAACCGGTTCAAACAGCTCTACCGGCAATTCAAATTCATCTACAACAAGTTCAGGTAACACTTCCATAACCATATCTAACTATCAGGACCCCGATGTCAGCATCAAGGAAACCGATACTTCGGGTTGGACTTTAACAACTGTCGGTATGTCTGACAGTCTTGAAACCTTAACAAAGCTTACTACATACGACCTTTTACCCGCAATTAAGTCGGCAGCTGCCCTTATGAAGACTGCAACGGCAACCACCACTTCAAAGGCTAAGTTTATTGAAAATACCGATCAAACCCTCGCCGCATTAAACAGCCTTCGCAAAGTGACTGATAATCGTATTGAAGAAATCCTAAATACACCCAACCTCACCATCCCTTCCGGAGCTACCGTTTACTACGTTTCCAACTCCGGTAACGACTCTAACGACGGTCTTTCCCCCGCAACCGCTTGGGCTTCTCTTTCAAAGGCTTCTTCCGTAAAGGGTAACAAGAGAACCGAGACCTATGTTCTTTTCGAACGCGGTGGTCTTTGGAGAGGTCAGCTTACCGCAAAAGGCTATGTTACATATTCTGCATACGGCACAGGTGACAAGCCTAAAATTTACGCTTCTCCCTTCAACGGCGGTGGCAGCGCAAACGTAAGCAACTGGGTAGAAACTTCGAGCAATATTTGGACTTTTACATCCTCTGAACTTAAGGATGACATTGGTGCCCTTATTTTCGACGATTCTTCATACGCTACTAAAGTATTGACCAAGGGTGCTGTAAAATCCGATCTCACTTTCTACCATGACTATACAAACGGTGTCGTTTACCTTTATAGTACATCCAACCCCGCAACCCGCTTCAATTCTATTGAATTCAACATCCGTCAACATATCGTTGAAGCATCAAGCTACGCCACTATTGATAATTTGTGCCTTAAATTCGGCGGTTGGCACGGTGTTAGAGCAGGTACCGCATACGGACTTACCGTTCAAAATTGTGAATTCGGCTGGATAGGTGGTTCACTCCATAACCCCGGTTCAAGTGATACAAGACTTGGTAACGCTGTTGAAATTTGGGGATATTGCGGTGACTTTACCGTAGTTAACAACTATATCTACCAGATTTATGACGCAGGTATCACTCAGCAGATCACACTTACTAACAATACACTTCGCACCCAGAAAAACGTTCTCTACTCAGGCAACGTTATTGAAAACTGTAACTATTCTATCGAATATTGGATTACCTCTTCCGATTCTAACCCCAGCTATATTGACACCTTCCTTATTGAAGACAACCTTATGTGGTACGCAGGTCGCGGCCTTTGCGAA
>CAZHYD010000006.1:10473-26275 GCA_964536645.1 uncultured Ruminococcus sp. | reverse complement strand
GTGACAGCACACAGCAAAACCGACGCAACGGCAAATGGTTTTATACGAAAAACTTTGTTTATAAGCATATCGCACCCCTAAAACATACTGTTTAAAAATATGTTTAAAGGGGTAATTGTTATTACAAAACATAATCATTATAAAGGATTTTAGTCTGATTTTCAAGTCGGTTTCGGAACAAATTATGTCGGCAAATGTCGGTTATAAAGAAGGGTATCATATATTAGAATATTCGAACTTGAAAGGAGGGAAAACAGCAGTTCGGATATATTAAATTTTAAAATTTAAGGAGGAAAATATATGATATTTGCGGAAATTTTAAATAACAACAGAATTTTAATACACGAAAAAAACGACGCAAGTCCCATATCAGATGGTGTTAAATTTGAAAGCATAAGATTTGGCTTTCCAAGTCACTGGCAGGGCTATACAAAAACCGCGGTTTTCACTTACGGTGAAGGGCAAAATTTAAATATTGTTTTGTCAAAGGACAACCCACTTTGTCTTTCGGATGAGGAATGTTATATTCCTTACGAGGTTTTGCTTGAAGAGGAATTTTATTTATCGGTTTTCGGTGTCTTGGGGGAAAGTATTGCCACAACACCGAGAGTGAAAATAACTGTAACCGAAAGCGGATATGCACTGGGTGATGCGCCCTTGGAGCCGACTGAAAACGAGTATCAGCAGATAGTTGCTATTATGCAGACAACTAAAGATATTGCTCAATCGGTAAGAGATGACGCCGATAACGGACTTTTCGATGGAAAAGACGGTCAAGACGGTGAAAAAGGAGACAAGGGCGAACAGGGTATTCAGGGCGAAAAAGGCGAAAAAGGTGATAAAGGTGACAAGGGTGATAAAGGTGACAAGGGTGAGCCTTTCACCTACGATGACTTCACCGAAGAACAGCTCGAAGCACTTAAAGGCGAGCCCGGTGAGCTTAGAAACGTTGAGCAAGTATACGACCCCGAAAGCGATAATGCCGCAAGCGGTAAAGCAATATCGGGTGTCTTTGCTTCGGCAATAGAAACCGAGCAAAGCGGAGAGTTTTTAACCATTGCGGATACTTCGCCCATAAAACACGATATTGAAGTTCAGGTAGAAAGAATAATAGATGATAACTGGCTAGAAGGCATTACACCGACCGTTTTTGCCGACAGTAATACCTATACGAACAACGGTATAACCTACACTCTTAATGACGATGGTAGCATAACAGCAAGCGGTACGGCAACTATTACTTCGTCGATGGCTGTAGGTAGTTTCAATACTACAGCAGGAGCAACTTATTATCTTGGCGGAGGCGCAGCAGGAGAAAGTTTAAATTTTAACCTACAGGCAATATATCTTGACTCTTGGGGAAATTCACAGTTGGCAAGAGATACCGGTTCTGGTGCAACCTTTACCCCCAGTATCAGTGGAACTACTAACATAGTTATATATGTTGGCCCCGGTGTGACCATGGACGGAGTAGTTTTCAAACCCTATTTTTCAAATGTGGGTATGAAGTATAAAAATCTTTGTGATTATAGTTCGGCTAATTCTTCATGTTACACAAAAGGACAAGATGATTGGATAACAGTAACATACGATAATTCAGAGGGTTCAAGCCCTCAATATCCCGGGTTTACTACTGACAGATATTATGAGCTTAAACCAAATACAGTGTATAGAGCAATTTTTGAAATAAAAGAAGTCAGCGGAACAGGGTCAATTGCCCCCGTACATGATGCGGATTCGCCATTTGCAGAAAGGCAGTTTTATAAATTTGAAAACTTGTCTGCGGGTCAAATAATAGTATACGACGTAACCACAATGAGTGATTTTTCTTCAGTAAAACATACTGTCTCGACATACAGCAGGTATTATGTGGGCGAATTGGGATCGATAACTTACAGATTATCAATTATAGAAAAGAGTGATGTTTGGGCAGAAATTTTTGAATATAGTTCATATAACGAAAATTTTGTTGCAGGTCTTACAGTAAACAGAGTTGGAAAAAATTTATTTGACGGTGCGCTTCAAAACGATAGCGGAATATTATCTTCTGCGAATGCAGTCAGAGTAAGATCTAACACAGACTACGTTGTTTCGGTAAAGGATTTAGATGGTGTTTTATTCGATATTTACGGTGACAATGTGGAAAATGTTTCTGCAAACCTGATTGCGAGCGGTGTTACGGTTTTTAACAGTGGGAATTCAAGATATATAAAGTTTGAAACTACAAGTGATTACACAAGTTTGGGGCTGTCAACAGAGAGTAGTGTTCAGCTTGAAGAGGGCACCACACCCACCGAATTTGAAGAATATAACCTTGAAAGCGGTATTACAGACGAAAACGGCAAAGTTTCATCCCTTACGAGTATGCCTGATTTAATGACTGTTTTTGCGGACGAGTCGGCAGTGATTTGTGTAAAATACAAGGCGGATACAAAGAAATATATAGACCGAAAAATTACTGAAGCAGTAGCGTCACTTTAAGTTTATTCGTATTGACACCTTAACTCTTATGTGGTAGAATTACAGTGTATAATTATATATATTACTGTTTAAAGAGGTAAGGCTTGTGAAAGAGCGAATTTTGCTTTCTTCACCTACTATGCACAGTGAAGAAATGTGCTTTGTTAAGGAAGCATTTGATAAAAATTGGATAGCGCCGCTCGGCTTTAATTGCGACGGTTTTGAAAACGAAATGGGTGAGTATTTGAGCAGTGGTTCTGACTTGCCCTATTCGTGTTTGTGCTTGAATTCGGGTACGGCGGCTTTGCATCTTGCCGTAAAATTGGCGGGTATTAAGCAGGGGGATATCGTTCTTTGCTCGGATATGACCTTTGCTGCAACGGTAAACCCTATTGTCTACGAGGGCGGTATTCCCGTTTTTGTTGACTGCGAGGCTGAAAGTTGGAATATGGACCCTGATTGTCTTGAAAAAGCCTTTGAAAAATATCCTAATGCAAAGGCGGTAATGTTGGCCCATCTTTACGGCACCCCTGCAAAGATGGATGAAATAACAAAAATCTGCAAAAAGCACAACGCTATACTGATAGAAGACGCCGCCGAAGCTCTTTCGGCAAAATATAAGGGACAAAAGTGCGGCACCTTTGGCGACTATAACGCTCTTAGCTTTAACGGGAACAAGATTATAACCACCTCGGGCGGAGGTATGCTTGTCACGGCCGAAAAAAAGGCGAGGGATAAAGCTTTCTTCTGGGCAACCCAGTCGCGCGAGCCGTACCCTTGGTATGAACATAAGGAAATAGGATACAATTACCGTATGTCTAACGTTTTGGCGGGCATTGGCAGAGGTCAGCTTTTGCACCTTGAAGAGCACCGCGAAAAGAAAACCCTGATATACGAAAGATATAAGAAGGGCTTTTGCGGTTTGCCGCTTGATATGAATCCGTACATAGATGAAACTGTTCCGAATTTCTGGCTTTCCTGCATTTTGCTTTCGAAAGAAACTGAGGTTAGTCCCGAAGAAATTATGCAAAAATTAGCCGATAATAACATAGAGGCAAGACCCATTTGGAAGCCCATGCATATGCAACCCGTTTTCGCGGGAAATGACTTTATTGCAAAGGGTGATACCGCTTTAGATGAGGAAATTTTTGAGCAGGGGCTTTGTCTGCCTTCGGATATTAAGATGACTGCTGAACAGCAGGACCGAATTATAGCACTTGTAAAAGAATGTTTTGAGGGGTAAAAAGCGTGTACAAAGGATTTATAAAGCGTTTTGCTGATTTTTTAATAAGCCTTTGCGCTATCTTGGTTTTATGGCCTTTTTTATTGATTTTTGCTATCATTGGTGCTGTTGCTATGAAGGGTAATCCTTTCTTTTTGCAAAAAAGACCCGGTTTTAACGAAAAGGTATTCAGTCTTATAAAATTTCGTACCATGACCTGCGAAAAGGATAAAGAGGGAAAGCTTTTGCCCGATGATAAAAGGCTTACTGCATACGGAAAATTTTTGCGTTCGACCTCTATAGACGAATTGCCCGAGCTTTTTAACATATTAGTGGGCGATATGTCGCTTATAGGGCCTAGACCTCAGCTTGTGCGCGATATGGTTTTTATGAGCGAAAATCAACGCCGTCGCCACAGTGTGCGACCGGGACTTTCGGGTTTGGCACAGGTTAACGGCAGAAATGCAATAGCTTGGGAAAGCAAGCTGAATTACGATTTGGAATATATCGAGAATATCTCTTTTTGGGGTGACGTTAAGATATTTTTCAAAACAATTAAAAAGGTTTTTGCCCGCGAGGACATTTCCGAAGAGGGTAAGGCAACTGCCGAAGATTTTGGCGACTATTTATTAAGAACGGGCGCTGTAACTCGCGAAAAATATGACGAATTGATGCTGAAAGCACAAAAGATTTTAGAAAACACTTGATTTAGGGAGCAAAAAATGAAAAAGGTTGAGGTTTTAATTGCTGCAATGCATCTTGAAGATACCTCTATTGCAGAAAAAACCAACGTTAAAACAGATGCTTTGATTATAAATCAATGCGATGAAAATAAAACCGTTTGCGAAGATGGGGCACACGGCAAAGTAAGGTGTATTTACACTACCGAGCGTGGCGTAAGCCGCAGCCGAAATGCCGCCCTTATAAACGCTGAGGGGGACTACTGCCTTTTGTGCGATGACGACGAATATCTTTACGAAGGTTATGAGGAAAAGATAATTAAGGCGTTTGAAACCTATACGGACGCTGATATTATCTGCTTCAAGATAAACGTTAACCCTCCTCAAGACAATGCTTCCACTGCTTTAAAACGCTCAAAGAAGAAGTATAAAAACCACCCCTGTAAAATGGGCTTTTTGCGGGTTTTAAAGGTAGCAACTTGGCAGATAGCCATAAGACGTCAGGCTATTATTGATTCGGGAATTAGGTTTGACGAGCATTACGGCTCGGGCTCAAGTCTTGGCTCGGGTGAAGAAAACATTTTCCTTTACGACTGTCTTAAAAAGGGTATTAAAATACGCTACGTGCCCGAGCTTTTGGGTGAGGTTTCACAAGCCGATTCCAAGTGGTTTAAAGGCTTTGATGAGGAGTATTTTTTAAACCGAGGAACTATTATAAGACGATTGATGGGCCGCTTGGTAGGCTTCGCCTACTGTACCTATTTTGCTGTTAGCAAATATCCAAGATACCGTAGCGGCATATCGTTTTTTAAGGCATACGCAAGACTTTTAAAGGGACTGGGAAGGGATATTCGATGAAGAATGTTTGCCTTTTGATATACGACCTGCGCTCAGGCGGGGCAGAAAGGGTTATAAGCCAGTGGTCGACCTTGCTTTCGGATGATTATAACGTTTTTATGACCGTTTGCAACAGTCAGTCAAAGGTTTGTTATTCATATTCGGGGGAGTTTTGCTCTCTGGACGTGCCCTCTGACAACCGAAACTTTTTTACTAAGGTTTTAATTGTTTTAAAGCGTGCTTTAAAGCTCAAAAAATTCGTAAAAGAGAAAAATATTGACATAGTTATAAGCTTTTGTAACGAGTGCAACCTTGTTAACACTGTATCACCGCACAGGGCTAAAAAAATATGTTCTATCAGAAGTGCGGCAGATTTGAATTCCAATGTTTTTGTTAATCATACCGTAAACTCGAAGAGAAATAAGATAATCATTCAAACCGCGGCGCTTAAGGAAATTATGCGCGAGCGCTATGGGGACAAAGTATATAAAAAGTTAGAGGTTTTCGGCAACCCGTTTGACTGTGAAAAAATTAAAACACTTGCCAAAGAGGAACCGCCTGAAAGCCTTAAGGAAATTTTGGCGACAAAGAAAACCGTGGTTCACGTAGGTTCCTTTAAGGCACCGAAAAACCACGCTAATTTGCTTATATCTTTTGAAAAAGCGGCCGAGTATATAGACGACGCATATTTAATTCTTGTCGGGGCGGACAGTACGGGAAGAATGGACTCTGTTAAAGAAATGGCGCGCGCAAGCCGTTTTTCTGAGCGTATTATCTTTGCGGGCGAGCTTTCTAATCCTTATGCCGTTATGAGCAGGGCTTCCGTTTTTGTATTGCCTTCGCTATCGGAAGGCATACCCAACGTTCTTGCAGAGGCTATGGTATGCGGCGCACCCGTAATAGCTTCTAACTGCTTAACCGGCCCTGCCGAGCTTTTGTGCGAAAACGACAATGTGATAAATTACGATGAAAACGGCAATTTCGTTGCCGATTACGGCATACTTGTAAAGCCCTTCGAAAAGGCGGCCGAGTATGATTACGATACCTATACAAAGGACAATGAAAACTTTAGCTTTGCCATAAAGCGCGTTCTTGAGGATGAAGCCTTTAATAAGGAACTTTGTGAAAGGGCGCAAAAGGGTGCTAAACGTTTTGATATTGCAAAATACAAGTCGAAATTAGTGGAGCTTGTAAATAAATTTATTACGGAGTAAAACTTTATGTCGCAGGACAAAACGAAGGTAGTAATAATACATAACGCCTTTTTAATCGGCGGGGCCGAAAATATGGTATTCGAGCTTGCGAAAAACCTTGATAAAGAAAAGGTGGACGCAAGTATAATAACTCTGCGTTCAAGATGCGGCAGTGCCCTTGAAAAAAAGGTAGACGACCTAAAACTCAAAAACGAATATGCCGAATGTTCGGGCAGGGTAACCCCTAAAAAACTTTTAAAGGTTTACCGTATGATAAAGCGCGAAAAGCCCGATATAATTCACGCACATATGGCGGGTGCGGCATACGGTATGCCTTGGATTCTTACCCACAAAACCAAGATGGTTATCACCCCCCACACCTCGCCCGAAAAGGCCTTTAACAAGCGTACAACCGCATTTATTAAGGCTCTTATCAGGTGTAAAAAGGTGGTTGTTACCGCCGTTTCCGAAGAAAACCGTCTGCTTTTGCAAAAGGCGTATGGACTGAAAGACGATCAGGTAAAATTCGTTAACAACGGGGTAGACCTGTCTAGGTTTTATAAAAAAAGCCATGAAGGCGTTACCTTTATAAACGTCGGCCGTCAGGACGAAAACAAAAACCAAAAGCTTATTTTAAAACTGTTTGCAAGGCTTTGCGAGGAAAGAAATGATATAAACCTTATCCTTTGCGGCGACGGCGTGTGCCACGAATCGCTTATAGAATTTGCGAAAGAACTTAATATTGCCGATAAGGTTGAATTTACGGGCAACGTTGCCGATACTGAAAATTATTTATGCCGCGCGGATATATATCTTCAGTCCTCTCACAGAGAGGGGCTTCCGCTTTCTATTATCGAGGCCATGGCGGCATCATTACCGATTATTTCTACTGATGTCGGCGGAATAAGCGATATTGTTAAGGACAACGGAATTTTAGTAAAGGATAACGATGAGGACGCCTATTTTAAGGCTATGTGTATGCTTTTGGAGGACAAGGCCTTGCGCGAAAAAATGGGCGGGCTTTCAAAGTCTTACACTGCTGACTTTTCGTCTGAAAAAATGGCTGAAAAATACACGGAAATTTTTAAGCAAAACGTTAAGAAAGGATAAGCTGATGGTACTGTTAAAGAAGCTTCGAAAAGCAGAAAATTATATCCGCGAAAACCAGCACAAATTGGTATTTCACATTTGCGTGCTGATTGGCGCCTTGCTTATCTTTCGCGATGTTGTGGGAATTTCCGTAAATAAGTATCTGCTTTTAGTGGTGTGCTCGGTTGCGATGCCGTTTTTGGCTTACGGCGAATTGCTTTGCCTTTTAGGCTTTTTGTTTGCACTTACGTTCGGTATACCAAGTAACTATATTTTTATAATTGCGGCTTTAGTAATGATGGTAAAGCGCAAGTTCAATGTGAGCACAATTGTGGTATTTTCCACCTTTGTGTGTTGGGATTTGGTGCTTACCTTTGCCTACGGAACGACTTCAAGCTTTACCACGTATTTAGGATATTTTATGCGGCTTTTCTTCTTTTTCTTCATTTTAAGTGAAGATTTTGAAGGTGTTAACTGCCGTCGCGTTGTTAAATATTTTACGGCGGGAATAACCCTTTTTATCGTTATAGTTGCGGCAATTTATCTTAAAGACAACCCGCTTTCACACATAATTAACGGCTATACAAGACTTGGAAATATAAGCGATTATTGGATGGAAACGGGCCACGCCGGAATGATAATGAGCACAAATACCAACAATGTTGCGTATTTTTGCATTGCCGGTATGGCTACGGCTTTAAGCCTGTTCCACGTTGAAAAAAAGCCGATTTGGCTTTGTCTTTTCTTTGTAATTTTCGCGCTTGGCGCGCTTACTGTTTCGAAAGCATTTTATCTTTGCGCTATGCTTCAAGTAGCGGTGTTTGCCTATACCGTTTTTAAGGGTGAAATTAGCCGCCGCAAAAAAATTATATTTGCTTCAAGCTTTGTCATAGTTTTGCTGGCATTGCTTGTGAGCGGCGTATTCAGTGCCTTTTTAAAACGTTTTGAAGGGCTTGATTTCTTCTTACAGGACGTAAGAAGCGAAATCTTCGTACAATATTTAGCGGCATTTTTCACAAATCCTGCCGCAATGCTTTTTGGCGGGGGCACATTCTCATACCACTCTGTCTACGGCATAGAAAATTCTGTTCATAACGGTACCGAGCAGGTGCTTATAAGCTACGGTGTTTTCGGATTTACTGCCTTTGTAGCCTTTATGGTTTTAGCTATAAAGAAACATATTTCGCCGATGAAAAAGTTTGAAGGCAAAACAAAACTAATGCTGGCCTTACCTTTATTTTCAACACTTATATTTGTGCAAACAATTCAGTTTTTAAACCCCGCAGACCTTATGCTGCCGGTGATAATTGCTGTAATTGCCCTCAAAATAGGAGTAGATAAAGAAACCGAAAAAGAAGCAGGCATTTTAGAACTAAAAGAAACAGGAGTAAAAGTTTGGAAAGTAATAGCAAAGAATTGCTCAAAAAAACGGCAATAATTACTATTGGTAATATAAGTACAAAACTGATAAATTTTTTACTGCTTCCGTTTTATACTTATATTCTCACAACCGAGCAGTACGGCACCTATGACCTTTTGCACACCTATATTTTTCTGCTTGTGCCGATACTGAGCCTACAACTAAATTATGCTGCTTTTAAGTACCTTGTTGAAGTTAGAAACGAGGGTGCTGATTATAGGCAAACTGTTTCCACCACAACGCTGTTTATGCTGCTTCAAGTGGTGGTCTACGGTTTGATTTTTGCTGCTGTAATTCTGATTTTTGACTATGTATATCTTAAATATTTAGCGCTTTGGATAATAGCTACCGTTGTTCTTTACGACACACAGCAAATGGTGCGCGGCATCAACAAAACGGGGCTTTATGCTGCCGCCGGTGTTTTAAGCTCGGCACTGATGATAGTGCTTAACATTGTATTTCTTACCGTGTTTGATATGCGGGTGGCAGGGCTTCTTTTGGCGGGGGGAATATCCTCGGCTGTGGCCGCTTTGGTTTTGTGGCTTTTCTCGGGGCTTCACAAATACGTTGATATAAAGATGTTTTCCTATTCACACCTTAAGAAAATGCTTAAATTCAGTCTGCCCCTTGTCCCTGAAGAGCTTGCGTGGTGGGTTATTCACGCTTCCGACCGCTCAATAGTGACCTTTCTGCTCGGGGTGGCGCAAAACGGTATTATAGCCGTTTCACAAAAGTTTTCATCGGTTTACATAACGCTTTACAACATATTTAATCTTTCTTGGAACGAATCGGTAATTCTAAATTTCAAAAGCGAAAAAGGAAGAGCATATATTGCAAAAACAATAAACACGGTAACGGCGCTTTTTGCAAGCCTTGGTATTGGAATTGTGGCGGTAATGCCCTTTATATTCCCGTTTTTTGTAAACATTGAGTACGCACAGGCGTATAACCTGATTCCAATTTATATGCTGGCGGCCGTGGCGGACGTTTATCTCGGTATGTACGGCGCTGTGCTTATAGCAAAGGAAAAAACCAAGTTTGTAGCCCTTTGTACTGTGTTAGCGGGTGTTATAAACGTTGCGGTACATATTGTGCTGATAAAACTTATCGGCATATATGCTGCGCCTATTTCTTCTGTTATAGCATACGTTACCATACTTGTTATCAGATATGTAGCCGTGAAAAAGGATATCGGCAAATCGCTTGATTTTAAAAAGCACGCGACTTTGACAGCTGCTTTTATTGTGACTTCGGTTTGTTATTACGTTAATAATTTGTATCTTTGTGCTGCTGTGCTTGTTGCAGATATTATAATTTGTTTTTACATTAACAAAGGGTCGTTAGCATCCTTTAAAGATATGATTTTTTCGAAATTCAAAAGGAAAGGCGGTAACTGATTTATGAATGAATATTTTGAAATTTTACTGGCTCTCATTAAATATGAGATAACGGGAAAAGAACTTGATGAAAATATTAAAAGTAAAATAACCGCCGAAACTATGTTTGAGCTTTACAACGTTGCAAAAAAGCACGATATGGCGCATTTTGTGGGCGATGCACTTTATAAAAACGGTTTTGTTTTTGAGGAAAACCCTCATTACAGGCAGTTCCAAAAGGAGCAGTACATAGCTTTTTATACAGTTCAAATGCAAACCTTTGAATTGCAGAATATTTCAAAGCTTTTTGAAGAAGAAAAAATACCTTTTATAGTTCTAAAAGGTGCGGTAATCAGGGAGTATTATCCTCAAAATTGGCTTAGAAACAGCAGCGACCTTGATATTCTTGTGAAATATGAGGATCACGATAGGGCTTGCAAGCTTCTTGAGGAAAAGCTTGAGTGTACGTTTGACCAGCTGAGCGGTCACGACAAGGCGTTCCGCACAAAAGCAGGGGTATATTTAGAACTGCATCACGACCTTCTTGACGTTGAAAAATATGAAAAATCACAGGAAATCACCGAGAAAATATGGCAAAGGGCTGTTTTAAAAGCGGGAAGCAATTATGCTTACGATATGGATGACGAACTCTTTTATTTCCATAATATTATCCATGCTTGTAAGCATTTTTTGGATGGCGGTTGCGGAATAAAGCCTTTGGCAGATACCTGGGTGCTTAAAAATTTAAGCGGAAGGCAATTATCACCCGAAAATGAATTTATTGAAAGTTTTAATTTAAAAACCTTTGCTGTAAATTTTGAAAATTTGTGCGATTGTTGGTTTGGTAAGGGTGAATATAATCCCTTGCTCAAAAAAATGGAGGATTTCATTTTAAGCGGTTTCGTTTACGGTACCCTCGCAAACAGAATGGCAATTCATCAAATTAAAAAGGGCGGCAAGGCGCATTATGCCCTGACCAGATTTTTCTATCCTTACGATTTGATTAAATACCAATATCCGATACTAATAAAGCATAAATGGCTAACCCCGATATTTGAAGTTGTGCGCTGGTTTAGAATTATTTTTACGGGCGGTATAGGTCGCTCGGTAAGAAAACTGCAGGAAAATCAGTCGGTAACTAAGGAAACCTCTTGCAGTGTGGCAGAAATGCTTGATAAGCTGGAGCTTTGATTTATAAAAATATCACTGTGAGACTAGTCTCACAATATCACTAATCGAATTGTTTTTTGAGATAGCAAAACGGATGTGCAGCAATTCTACACATCCGTTTAATATTTGTCTTATACCGTAACAAGCAGGGAAAACGTACGGCATATTTTCCACTTGTTAGGAGAACCTAAAACCCTTTTAATCAATTATAATCTGGTTGATCAATTTACGTTTGATTTACTGTATCATTAAGCACATATAATCAAAGGATATTTCTTCATTACCTATCTTAAAAAAGGCAGGATGCGTTCCAAACTTCTTAAAACCAAATTTTTCATATAAATGTATCGCCGATAAGTTGTCACTACGAACTTGCAAGTCAATTACCTCAAATGAATTTTCTTTAGCAAATTTTATTATTTCAAGCAACAACTGACTTCCGATGCCTTTATTCCAGTATTCCTTTAGAACGGAAACGCTAAAATCACCTCGATGCTTCATTCGGCGAGGTAAACGACTTAAACTAGCGTTGCCAATGACTTTACCATTTTCTTTTGCGACAAGCATGATTTCATCAAATGAGTTTTCAATCTGACTAATGTATTTCGCTTCTAATTCAACTGTAAAAGGAAGTCCCTCTGCCCCAAATGACAAATTATCTGATTCTGCACCTATCCTTTTTAGGTATTGCAATATCTCAGCCGCATCTTCACAAGTTGCTTTTTTAATAGTAATGCTCATAATAAAATCACCTCTGTCAAATTGGAATTTATCGGTTAGTTGTATTATATCGTAATTTAGCGAATAAATAAAGAGAAAATCAAAAAATACCCGCAATTTAAAAAACCACGGGTGTTTTCGTATCGTGTCATACTGTCCTTAAGGGTACAACCCTTACAGTGCAGATTTTTTTAAAAGATTATTTTCGGTAATTTCCAACGGAACTTTGCGGCAAGTAATCTTATAATCACCGTAAGACTTAGCGAAACAAAGGTACCAAGTACGCTGTAATCTAAATATACGCTCATCACGTAATAAACAATACAGCCCAAAATTGAAGCAACGGCGTATATATGCTTTGTCAAAACGTAGGGTTTTTCGTTAACAAGCACGTCACGCAAAAGACCGCCGCCTACACCCGTGATTACGCCAAGGGTTATGGCTAAAACAGCGTTGTCCGAATGTCCCGAAAAACAGGCGATTTCAACACCTGCAATAGAAAATGCCGCAAGGCCTATTGAGTCAAATAATATATTCAAATGCTCAATTCTTTCGCGGAATTTTTGGAATTTTTTGCGGTTTATATACGCCACAATAAAAACTGCAAGTGACGTTATTATGGCGGTAAAGAGCATTTCTGGGTTTGAAAAAATCTGCGGCGGAATATTGCCTATGAGAATATCCCTTATCATACCGCCGCCCACGGCGGTAACGCATCCGACAAGTATAACGCCAAATAAATCCAAGCTGCAGCCTATCGCCACAAGTGAGCCTGAAACGGCAAAGGCAACCGTGCCAAGCCATTCCATTACACTGATAATAATTTCTTCTACCATACAAATCACCTTCCAGTGTTTGTTTAAGGGTTAAATACCCAAAAGAAGTACCGCTAAACCAAAATAAATAACAAGCGCAATTGCGTCCACAATGGTGGTAATAAAGGGACTTGCCATAACGGCGGGGTCAAAACCGATTTTCTTTGCAAACATAGGTAAAACGCAACCGACCAGCTTTGCAACGATAACGGTTAAAATTTGTGTCAAACAAACAACCAAAATTTCGGTCAAGGTCTTGCCGTTATCAAAACTGTTTAAAAGCAAATTATCAATAAGGAAAAGCTTTATAAAGTTTACTGCTGCTAGGGCAAAACTGCAAAGAAACGCCACGCGAGTTTCTTTCCAAATAACCTTAAAAATATCGCGGAATTCAATATCACCAAGCGAAATACCGCGGATAATCGTAACCGAAGACTGACTGCCGCTGTTACCCGCCGTATCCATAAGCATAGGAATGAATGCAATAAGGGCAGGGAAGACGGTAAGCTTGTCTTCAAAGGTAGAAATAATGGCGCCCGTAAAGGTGGCCGAAATCATAAGTAACATAAGCCAGGGAATACGCGACTTGAAGGTGTCGAATACGCCCGTCTTAAAGTAAGATTTCTCGGTCGGCAAAATAGCTGCCATTATTTCGATATCCTCGGTGGCTTCTTCTTGGATAACGTCGATAGCGTCGTCAACTGTTACAATACCGACAAGGCGGTTTTCCTTGTCCACCACAGGCAAGGTCATAAGGTCGTACTTTTCAAACTGAAGGGCAACGGCTTCCTTGTCATCGTGGGTGTTGGCGAAAATGATATTTTCGTCCATTATATCGGCGATAACGGCGGTTTTATCGTTAAGCAAAAGGTCTTTAACGCTTACAACACCCTTAAGTTTGCGAGAGCGGTCTGTAACGTAGGCTGTATAAATTGTTTCGGATTCAAGACCGATTTTTCTTATTCTGTCAAAGGCTTCGGCAACCGTCATATCGCGCTTAAGGTCGATATACTCCGTTGTCATAATACTGCCCGCGCTATCCTCAGGGTAGGCGAGAAGCTGGTTAATGGTCTTTCTTGTTTCGCTGTCGGCCTGTTTTAAGATACGTTTTGCAACGGTTGCAGGCATTTCGTCTATAAGGTCGGCGGCGTCGTCCATAAAAAGTTCGTTTAAAACTTCGCGAATTTCGCTGTCGTTAAAGGCTTCAATTAAAAGCTGCTGCTTGTCGCTTTCCATTTCAACAAAAACTTCGGCGGCAAGCTCTTTGGGCAAAATACGGTAGATTACCGGCAACTGCTCTTTAGAAGGCACCTCTTCAAGTATTTGGGCAATATCGGCAGGATTCATTTCGGAAAGAATTTTCTTAATTTCGGAATATTTTTTTGATTCAATGAGTTCAAAAACCTTATTCTCCATAATGCTTACCTCCTTTACAAAAAACAGCCCCCGCAAAATGTTGTTTTATATAGTTTGCCAAGATGAAAACAACACTAAACGAGGGAACATCCTATATTATTATACTTTTTTAAAAAAGTTATGTCAACAAAATATTTTCAATCCATTCTAATATTAAGCAAATGCGCTACCGATGGTATGCTTTCGCCCTGAAAGGAAGAGGTAGGAGACATAAGAGCACCGGTTGACAAAAACAAAATATTTTTGAAATCTCCGTGTTCAAAACGGTGCATAATAAAGGAACACAAAACCGAAGCGCTGCATCCGCAACCCGAGCCTCCGCCGTGAATGTCCTGACGCTCACGGTCAAATATAATGCAACCGCAGTCACTGTGACGGCAGCGAATATTAATACCTTCGCGGTCCATTATTTCGTATAAAAGGTCGGTGCCGATAAAACCCAAGTCCCCCGTATAAATAATGTCGTAATCTTTGGGAGTAGTGCCCGTATCTCTGAAAAAATGCAGCAGGGTAGAGGCCGCAGCAGGTGCCATAGCAGCCCCCATGTTGTTGATATCGGTGACTCCAAGATCTTCAATTTCACCGAAAGTTATTGCGTTGATATACGGGCCTTTACCTTCAAGGGATAGTACCACCGCACCCGAGCCCGTAACCGTCCACTGCGACGTTGGGGTACGCTGTGAGCCATAATTCAGCGGGAAGCGGTATTGTCTTTCTGCCGAGCAAAAATGTGAAGAGGTTACCGCAACGGTTCTTTTTGCAATACCCGTATCCACAAAAATCGAAGCCAGCGCCGTTGAAAGCGCCATTGTTGAGCAGGCACCGTAAAGGCCAATAAAAGGAATGCCGAATTCCCTTAGCCCAAAGGAGCTGCCGATACATTGGTTTAAAAGGTCGCCGGCAAATATTTCGTCAATATCAAAAGAGGTCAGCCTTGCTTTTGCAAGAGCGGTTTCTACTGCGGTTTTTTGGAGATAGCTTTCGGCTTTTTCGAAGCTTTTTTCACCGCAAAAGCAGTCGGTTACATAATCGTCAAACTCGTCGGAAAGAGGGCCTTCATGTTCCTTTTTGCCCACTATTGAAGCGTAGCTTACTATTTTCGGCTTGTTTTTAAGAAGTATGGTTCTGTTACGTGATTTTTTCTCCATAATATCACCTTAAAACGTTTTAAAATTTATTTGCTAATATTTTACGCTTAAATTTATAAAATAAACTTAAAACCTTTTATCATTGACAATTTTAAAAAAATGGAGTAGAATATTAAGGCACTGAAAAATCAGTATTAAAATGCGGGTGTGGCGGAATTGGCAGACGCACCAGCCTTAGGAGCTGGCGCTTTAGCGTGCAGGTTCAAGTCCTGTCACCCGCACCAAAAATCCAAATTTGACCTTGCGGTTGGATTTG
>CAZHYD010000006.1:0-10463 GCA_964536645.1 uncultured Ruminococcus sp. | reverse complement strand
GAATAGGATTTTTTATTATTGTGAGTTTATTTAATTTTTAGCCTTTGGGGAGATTTCGTTTAAAAGGGTAAAGCCTAAAATCAAAATGCCGCCTATTATCTGTAAGGCTGATATATCCTCACCTAAAACGGTGACCGACATAAGCACCGCAACCAAGGGGTCTATATAGCTTAATATTGCCACTTGTTGTCCCGGCATTTCTTTAAGAGAGGAGAAATACATACAGTATGTAAGTCCTGTGTGAACAAGACCTATAACAAGCAGACTAACCCAACCTATGCTGTTGAGATTTCCCAACGTTATACCGCTTGTCAGCAAAACATAGGGAAGCAAGGTTACAACCGCCGCGACAAACTGTAAAAAGGTTCTGTGAATACCCTCAACGTTTTTGATAAATTTATTAAGCAAAATAACCGTAGCGTAAAACACAGCCGCACCTAAGCCGAAGAGTATGCCTATAAAATTACCTTCTTCGCCTGTGTCACCTATGCCTGTAATCATAACAAGTCCCAGTGTTGACATTATAAAGCAGAGTATTTGCTTTTTTGTAAGCTTTTCTTTAAAAAGGATAGGGCATACCGCAGTTACGATAACGGGGGCGAAATAATAGCTTAAAGTGGCAACCGATACGGTTGTGTACTTATATGCTTCAAAGAGCAAAATCCAGTTAATTCCCATCGCCACGCCTGATAAGAGTAGTAGGAAAACATCCTTTTTAATATTAGCAAAGGATATTTTTTGCTTGGTTATTAACAAAAAAGCCCCTATCAAAAGGATTGCCAAAACGGCTCGGTATAAAGCCAATTCGCCCGAAGAAACCGATATGTTTCGCACAAAAAGGCCAATGGTTCCGAATATCGCCATAGAGGTGATAAGCATCATTTTGGGAGTAAAAATCTTTTTCATAAAACGTCCCTTTCAATTTAACAGGCAAATAAACCTTAACAAAACACATTATATCGCAGATGTAAAGGTCCGTCAACAGTTTGCCTTTACCTCTTGCGAAAAAGGGGAAAATATGGTATATATTTATTATAATTTTTGCGAAAGGCGGGGTAAAGTGAGGACCCAAAACATTATTTTTGAAGACGAAAGCATAATCGTTTGTCTAAAGCCTTACGGTCTGATTTCGCAAAGTGATAGCTATGGACGAGAGAATATGGTGAGTTTGCTTGAAAATCACTGTGACTCTCAAATTTACCCGCTGCACCGTCTTGATCGCGAGGTTGAGGGAATCATGGTATATGCCAAAACAAAGGTTGCTGCCGCCGCTTTAAGCCGCGACATTGCGGAAAATAATTTTAAGAAAAGGTACATAGCTTTGGTACACGGCAGACCTAGTGAGGACTGTGGCAAAATGCAGGACCTTTTGTTTAAGGACAGTAAGAAAAACAAGTCTTTCGTAGTTGACCGCGAGCGCAGAGGGGTTAAAAAAGCATCACTTGAATACAAGGTGTTAAAAACAGTTGAAATTGAAAACGAAACCTTTTCGCTTCTTGAAATACTTTTGCATACGGGCAGAACCCATCAAATAAGGGTGCAGTTTTCCTCCCGCGGTATGCCGCTTGTTGCCGATAAAAAGTACGGAGCGCGGGATAATTTCGTGCAAATAGGGCTTTGGTCATATTCTTTGGAATTTAACCACCCGCTAACAAAGGAGAGTTTGCTGTTTTCAAAATTGCCTGATAATTTTATGGCGAAATATCTTTAAATTTAAACGGACATTAAGAAAAACTTAATGCCCGTTTTTTTACATATTTATAATTTTTGCGCCAAAAAGTTCGGCTTCGTTTTTGCTGTGGGTCACTAAAATTATCGGTCGGCCTTTGGCAACGTCAAGAATTCTTTTTGCTGTAATATTTATATTTTCCTCGTCAAGTCCCGTAAAGGGTTCGTCAAGAATAAGAAGGTCAAAATCCGCCGATAAAGCCCTCGCGATAGCCACCCTTCTCTCCATTCCGCCTGAAAGGGAGGAGGGAAGCATATTTGCGGCATCCTGCACGCCGAGCGCTGCCAAATTTTCCATAGCAACCTGCTTGCTAACGCCGACAAGGGTTATATTTTCGAGTGCCGTTTTAAATGGCAAAAGCAGGTTTTCTTGAAAAACAAAAGAAATTTTAAGTTCTTTTTCTCTTTTAATTTCACCCGAAATTTCTTTTTCAAGCCCGGCTATTAGCCTTAAAAGTGTGGTTTTTCCGCATCCGCTTTCGCCGAAAAGACAAATTCGGTCACCCTGATTTATACAAAGCGAAAAGTTTTCCAAAACCTTTTTATCGCCGTATGCAAAAGATATATCCTTAACGTTTATCATCGGTATACCTCCTTAAAAGTCGCCTTACGAAATACTCAATAAGCATTGAAAGCAAGACTACGACTGCTGTTAATGCAAATACGTTCGGAGTGATAAGATAAAGCTTTGATTCCTGCAGAAGATTACCGATAGAATTTTTTGGCCTGCAGATTACCTCTGCCGCAATTCCCGATTTCCAAGCAAAGCCAAGGGCCGTAAGCGCCGTTGAAACAAAGGCGGGGAATATGAAGGGCAGTTTTATTGAAAAAAAGGTTTTTAGTTTGCCAAAACGGTAAACCTTTGATAAATCAAGATACTTTTTATCGATGTTTTCAAGTCCGCTTTGCACGGTTGACCAAATCATTGGTAAAACCATTAAAAAGCATATAAAAATCGGAAGGTTGTATGACTTTATCCAAACTAATGCGAGTATTATAAAAGAAGCAACCGGCACCGATTTTATTATTTTTATGATAGGGCTGGTAACTGTATCAAACCAAGAAAAGTTTGCTGCAAGCACAGCACCCAAAACACCGAAAATAATGCCGAGAATATAGCCCGAGAGAATTCGCCCTATTGAAAGCAAAACCGAAGTGTAAAACTCGGCAGTTTTAGCAAGGCCTATAAGGGCTTTAAGGGTTTCAAGGGGGGAGGGCAAAAGTATCTCTTTTGAAATGCACATTGCGGCTATCTGCCATACGCCGAGCCACAAAAGTGCTACTAACAGATTTTTTAAAAGTTTATTCTGCTTCAACATAGTAGAAAGAATCGTCAGGTAAAGTGCCGCCTACGCTTGACGGATTATATCCGTAAAGGAAGTTAAGGTATGCCGAAAGGTTGGTTTTCATTGTTTCGCCGTCTTGATAAACGATGTTGCAGTAGGGAATGGCAAGCTTTGCAATAGCTGAAGATGCGATTATGCCGTATTCTTCGCAAAGTGAAGCCGCGTTAGCAGTATCAGAGTTTACAGTATCAATAGCGGCGGCATATTCTGTTAAAAAGGTTTTTACGGCTTCGGGGTTCTTTTCTAAAAATTCGTTTCTTACAACTATACAACCCATAACAAGCTCGGTGTCGTTAACGGCGTTCCATTCATTATTCAAATCAAGAACAATTTGCGCTTTTTCGTCCTTTACGGCAATAGTCGTAGCAACGGGTTGGGGGGCTATAACTATAGCTTTTTCGTTTGTTGTAACATAGGTTACAAGTTCTGTGCCTTCGGAAACGAATTCGAGATTTACGTCTTCGCCTACAGTAAGGTCGTTTTGCTCTAAAATATATCTTGTAATGTATTCGGGGTTTGCGCCCTGACCCGTGGTGTAAACGGTTTTACCTTTAAGGTCTTTTATTGAGGTTATTTCTTCGCCTTTTGCTACAAGGGTAAGCATACCGAGTGTATTTACCGCAATAACGGTAATTTCACCGTCTAACCTGTTATAAAGGGTAGAAGCAAGGTTTGTTGCAACGGCGGCAATGTCGGCCTCTTTATTAGAAAGTTTGGCGACGACTTCGTCGTTAGCGCCAACGAGGTTGATTTCGTAATCCTGCTTGGTTGTGCCTTCGCTGTCACTGCTCATCATAGGAAGTAAGCCAATGCCCGTAGGACCCTTAAGGGCGTAAACGTTAACTGTAATTTCTTCAGCGTTACCGCAAGCGGCAAGTGAGAAAAGCATAAGTGTTACAAGTAAAATACTAATAATTTTTTTCATTTTTTATCACCTTTATAATATTTTTTTGTTTTATAATTAAACCTTGCGCTATGAGTGTGTCAAGACAGCGGTAAAGTGTTGCGCGGCCTTGACCTAACGCTTTAGCAAGCAAAGTATAATTTTTAATAAAAACGTCGCCGTCGTCGTTTGCGGCAGAGCAGAGATATTTATATAACGTATCCTCACAACTTCTGCAGGAAATAAGATTTAATTTTTTATTTAAGTAGCGCACCTTATTTGATAAAAATTCAATGTAATTTACGGCAGCCGCAGGGTAGGAGGAAAATATATTTTTAAGTTCTTCCTCTGATATAAATAAAATATATGCGTCAGTCTTTGCAATAATTGTGCTGACGTATCTTTCGTTACCGCCGAAAATTGCCGCAGCACCGAAAGAGTCACCCGCCGAAAAGGACTGCATATAAATTTCGGAAGAATTATTTGAAATGGCAAATGCCGAGCCCGAGCAAACAAACCCGAGCGCATTGTAAAACCTTTCGGGTGAGTATATTACTTCGCCCCCTTTAAAAAAAACGGGGCTTTTAAAAAGTGAAATAATTTGCTCTTTTTGTGCGTCGTTAAGGCTATCAAGAAAAAATAATTTTTTGTAGTTAAACATTTTATTCCTCAAAAGTGTCTTAAATAAGACAAAATTTTTACTATATTATAACACATTTAAATATAAAGTCAATAAAAAACCGCAGGAAAATGTATTCCCTGCGGCAATAATTTATGATTCTGCTCGTTTTTTCTTTTCGGCCTTTGAATAGTAGTTTTTCTCTTTTATAAAGTCGTAAATTTCCTGCTTTGCGGTTTCAAGGTCGTAAACGTAGTACCAACCGCCGTTTATTGTTTTTCCCGATGACGAAATATTGTCGTTTGGTATGCTCAGTTGCTCAAAGTCGGGCGCCGAAAGCAAGGTCCACGCGGCAAGGCCTATCAGCTCGTTGCTTGAAAGGGAGGTAGAACATTCTTCAAGTATCATGGTTGCAAGTTCGGGAAGCTTGGCTATGTTCATTTTCTTAACCTTATTAAAAATCGCAACTATCAGTTCTTTTTGGCGGTTTCCGCGTTCAAGGTCACTGTCAACCTTGCGGATTCTCGCGTAGCATACCGCCTGCGCGCCCGAAAGGGTTTGGAGTCCCGTTTTTTCAAGTTTTTCGCAGGTGATACCGTCGCCAAAATCGGTCTTAGGAATTACGTTTGTGTTAAGGTCGTAAAGCTCCGAGTCACTTACGTCAAGCTCGACCCCGCCTAAATAATCAATTACCCTTGCAAGACCAAAGAAATTCATGGTCACGTAATCGGTTATTTCAAGGTCAAAATTAGTGTTAAGAGTGTTTACCGCAAGCTGTGCTTGGCCGTAGGCATAGGCGTGGGTAAGCTTGCTGTTGCCGTGGCCTTCAATGGCAACGTAGGTATCACGCGCAATGGTAGTAAGCTTGATTTTGCGGTTTCTCTTATCAACTGTTAGAATGATATTCGCATCTGCGCGGCCGCTGTAGGTATCACTTCGGCTGTCAAGTCCGAAAATTGCGATATTTACAACACCTGAATAATTATTTGTTGTAATACCCAGGTTGTTTTCGTCAAGCTCTGTGCGCTCAATTTTGTTGAGAAGGCTAAAGGTATAAACGTATACGGCGGTTGTGAAAACCAAAACTATACAAAGAAATACTGCCAAAACCTTTAAAAAAGGTCTTTTACGGCGGACTTTCGGTTGCTTTTTAGATCTTTTCGAGCTGGAGTATATATCTTTATCGCCGTGGTTGGAGTGAGAATAAATATCTTTACTTTCAGTACGGCTCGAAATATCGATTTTTTCTTCGTAAATCTTCATATTTTTCTATCCTTTTTCTACAGTTGTTCCTCGTTTAATGCTTTGCGTTCCGAATTTTTCCCTGATTTTAAAAATAGACGTTTCAAAATCTTCTATTTTTGCGTTTTCAAGGTCTTGTCCGAAAATATCCTGCTGAACGGCGGATTTCGAATTTTTAAGGTTAATTGCCCTCAGTCCTACCGACCGCAGAGGCTCCTTAAAGGTGTAGTTTTTGCAAAATAGCTCAAAACCGCGCCGCGCAAAAATAAGGGCGCTGTTGGTTGAATCATCAAAAGTGTGGCTGAATTCCTTGACCGACAGGGAAGCGGTGCGAATATGCACCTGAATGCCGCCGGCATACAGACCCTTTTTGTGAAGCTTTTCACAAATATATTCCGCAAATTTTAAAAATTCGCACCAAACCTCTTCATTGGTTGTAAAATCTTTGCCGCAGGTTATTGATTTGCCAATGCTTTTCGGCATATCCGAATCGCAAGGTGTTACTACGGGGGAAATATCATCACCCAAAGCGTAACGTTTAAGGTCAATACCGTTTTTGCCGAGCAGGTGCTTTAGGGTGCTCTCGTCACAAGCGGCAAGATCACCTATAGTATATAGCCCGTAAAGCTTTAATTTTTCGCAGGTTTTAGACCCCACAAAAAGCAAATTCGAAATCGGCAAAGGCCAAACCTTTTCTTTAAAGTTTTCGCGGCTTATAACGGTTATGGCGTCAGGCTTTTTCATATCAGAACCGAGTTTAGCAAAAATTTTGTTAAAACTGACCCCCACCGAAGCGGTAATTCCAAGCTCGGATTTTATGGAGTTTTTGATTTTTTTAGCAATCTCTTCACCCGAACCGAAAAGAACCGTACTGCCCGTAACGTCAAGCCAGCACTCGTCTATTCCAAAGGGCTCAACCATATCTGTAAAGCGGTGGTAAATTTCCCGCACTTTTTCGGAATATTCAACATATTTATCATATATTGCGGGCAAAATCACAAGCTCGGGACATTTTTGTTGGGCTTTAAATATAGGTTCAGCCGTTTTAACACCGAATTTTTTTGCAATTTCGTTTTTGGCAAGAACAATGCCGTGCCGATTTTCCTTATCACCGCAAACGGCAATAGGCATATTCTTAAGGGTAGGATTATAAAGCAGGGAAACCGAGGCAAAAAAATTATTCAAATCACAATGCAGAATAATACGGTCTGCCATACTATCAATCCTTTCTGACTAAAATTATTATACTATATTTTCTGAAAAAGTAAAGCGAAATCAGATTTTAATGGCGGCAAGAGCTTTTCTATGCAGCCTTTCGGTATGGCGCTTACTGTAATTTATAACAAGGCTTATTTCTTCAAGTGTCTTTCCAAGTATATATTTTTGAAAAAGCAGTTCCTTAAGGGTTTCATCCTCAACAGCGCTGATTTTTTTCTCAATTTTTTCCCTAAGCATTTTACACTCTGCTATTTGCTTATTATAGTATTCACTGTTTTCGCGGCGTTTTTCGTGCATTTCGGCAAAGGTTCTGATTTTCGCTTCTTGTAAAAGATATCTTTTTAAAAAGGCTTTGTTTAATTCTGTTTTCATTTTTTTACTCCTTTTTTCTCAATAAAGGCAACGTAAGTGCCGTAACTTAAAGTTGTTTTACGTTTCTTGTTGTAGCTTTCAATTTCACGGACAATTTTCCATATTGGGTCGTTAAGCTCATATTTAAGTCTTTTGCTTGATTTGCGTTTAAGAGTATTGCCTCGTATTTCGCACTCGCGTGAACAGTATTTTTCACCCTCCTTTAAAAGCTTTGCTCCGCAAGAGCGGCAGTGGGTTGCCGAAATTTCGACAAAGTCGCCCGAAGCGCAAAAGGGGCAAACGTAAAGTACCTCGTAGGGTGGGGAATCCAGTGAGTGCACTTCGGTTACTTTGCGGTATTTTTCAAATTCGTTTTCACAATCGTTGCAGTAATACATAGATTTCTCCTTGACATTTATTAAATAAGGCATTATAATTTAATTACTGAATTCAGTAACATAACTACAGTATATTACTGAATTTAGTAAATGTCAAGATAAAATTACTAAATTTAGTAAATTATGGAGGACGGTATGCTGTTTTTGTATGACTTGATAGAAGAACTCTGTATAAAAAAAGGGGTTACGGTTACAAAACTTTGTAAGGACTGTAATATTTCCCGTTCAAAGCTTACCGATTATAAAAAGGGAAGAATTAAAACCTTGTCGCTTGATACAATTTGCAAAATTGCAGATTATTTTGACGTGAGTGTCGAATATCTTACAGGCGCACCGAACACTGTATCAAACGAGGAAAAACTTAAAGCTATTCTCTTTGGTGAAGGCGTAGAAGTTACCGATGAAATGTGGAATGAACTTAAAATTTGTGCTGTTAAAATTAAAGAAAAATATGCGAAATAATCGAAAATCTCTTAAAATCGACCGGGTTTTAAGAGATTTTTTTATTTTTTCGAAAAAAATTTTTTGGCGATTTTTGGCTTAACGATGCGGGTTTTCGGGTTTTAAGTAAAAAAAATTCAAAAAAATTTTAAAAAAACACTTTACAACTTTAGCGTGATGAAGTATAATAGCACCATAAACTTTTAAAAACTTTTCGAAGGAGAAATGAAAAATGAAAAAATTATTAGCTTTGGTAATGTGTATTGCAATGTTGGTACTTGTTGTAGGTTGCGGTGAATCTGCTTTGACACTTGTTGCTGAAAAAGAATCAGCAGGTGAAGAGGTAGCCACTACATACGACGCTTTCAAAGATTATGCTTACACCGCGGTTGACACTCAGGCAAAGGCGCTTATGGAAGTAAGTGCAGGCACAGCCGATGCTGCTATTGTTGACTACGTAATGTCAATTGGTTCTATCGGCGAGGGCACAGACTTTGAAGACCTTGTTGTTGACGGTAACGGTTATGCAGAAGAAGAGTACGGTATCGCTTTCAGAAAAGGTTCTGACCTTACTGCAAAAGTAAACGAAATTATAAGAGAGCTTAAAGCTGACGGCACACTTGAAACAATTGCCGAAAAATACAAGCTCGAAGATTTGCTTCTCGGCACAAAGGATAGCGACGCTTTCGTACAGGCTGAAACCGATTCTGATTATGATTACGTTATGAACAAGGGAACGCTTGTAATCGGTATTACCTACTTCGCACCGATGAACTATCAGGACGATAACGGCGAGCTCGTAGGCTTTGAAACCGAATTTGCAAAGGCTGTTTGCGCAAAGCTTGGCGTAACACCCGTATTCCAGGAAATCAGCTGGACTGCTAAGGAAACCGAACTTGCCGCAAAAAATATTGACTGTATCTGGAACGGTATGACCATTACCGCTGAAAGAGAAGAAAATATGAGCATTTCCATTCCTTATATGGAAAACAAGCAGGTTATGGTTGTTAAAGAGGCTGAATAATAATTTAACGAGGTCAATAAGTAATGTCTTTTCAGCAGATTAGTTTGAGTCTTGCTGAGGGATTTTTGGAAAACTGCAGGTTGTTCTTTGAAACCCTGCTTTTTTCCATCCCGTTAGGACTCATAATAAGCTTTGGCTCAATGTCAAAATTCAAGCCACTCAGTTTCATTGTAAAAGTATTTGTATGGTGCATAAGAGGAACACCGCTTATGCTGCAGTTGTTTGTGGTATTTTACGTTCCAGGTCTTGTTTTCGGCACTCCCATGAGGGATAGAATGGCGGCAGCGCTTTTGGCCTTTGTAATTAACTATGCCTGCTATTTTTCGGAAATCTTCCGCGGGGGCATAGAAAGTATACCTAAGGGTCAGTATGAAGCAGGTCAGGTATTGGGCCTTACCAAAGGTCAGGTGTTTTTTAAGGTGATTTTGCTTCAGGTGGTAAAAAGAATAGTACCGCCTATGAGTAATGAAATTATCACGCTTGTCAAGGATACCTCGCTTTCGCGCGTTATCGCCGTTTCGGAAATTTTAATGTCGGCAGAGCGCTTCGCCGGTAAAGGCATTATCTGGCCCTTGTTCTACACGGGTGTGTATTTCCTTGCCTTCAGCGGCATTTTGACCCTCTTGTTCGGGTATATCGAGAAAAAGCTGGATTATTTTAAGTCTTAAGTTAGGAGAAGGAAGATGTCTGTTTTAGAAGTAAAAGGCATAAAGAAAAATTTCGGCAAAACCGAAGTTTTAAAAGGTATCGACCTTTCTCTTGAAAAGGGCGAGGTTTTATCAATAATCGGCTCATCGGGCAGCGGTAAAACAACATTTTTAAGGTGTATAAATTTTCTTGAATTTGCGGACGAGGGCACCATTTCGGTTAACGGAAAGGTGATTTTCGATGCGAAGGGCGAAAAGCTAAACGAGGCTGCCATTCGCGAAAATCGTCTGCATTTCGGTCTTGTGTTTCAGCAGTTTAATCTTTTTCCACAGTACAGCGTTTTGAAAAATATTACTCTTGCGCCAACACTTTTAAAGCGCGGCACGCCTGAGGAAATTAACAAGGAGGCGCTTTCGCTTATCGAAAGGGTGGGCCTTTCGGATAAAATAAATAACTACCCGTGCGAGCTTTCGGGCGGCCAGCAACAGCGTGTTGCTATTGCCAGAGCGCTTGCCTTAAAGCCTGATATTCTTTGCTTTGACGAGCCAACCTCCGCACTTGACCC
>CAZHYD010000005.1:18668-26622 GCA_964536645.1 uncultured Ruminococcus sp. | reverse complement strand
GTTTCATATCTTCTATGATTTCTTCTTTAGAAACCTTTACACTTGCCGCCGCAAGATTAGCGCTTTCGTTTGAAATTTGAAGACCTATCACCTTCGAATCGCCGGGGGCTGCAGGTGTGCTATTGCTTATAAGACTGCCGTCAACGCTAAAATTCCAAGTATCTGCCGTAAACATAAGTCCACCGGTGTGAACCACGTTGGTTTGCCATGCAATCGTTTGAGCAAAAACAAGTACAATTGTTAAAACAAGTACTACCGAAAGCAAGGCAACACGAAAAATAACCTTTTTTCGTAAAAATTTCAATACTTCCAAAGGATTACCCAAAGCATTATTCAGTTTTAACGGATTGGGTATCTTCACTGTCTGCCAGTTCCTCCATTAGTTCTTCTTTAATTCTTTGATACATTTCATCATATTCTTGTTCAGTAATTTCGACTGAACCCGAATCTGACACAGACGAATTATTTTGTTGCTCTATAGTCACAACTAACTCGTTTACATCCTTTTTAATATTCTTAATACCGCTATTTAACAAAAAGGATAAAATTATAAGTAACGGAAATACAACACAAGCTACAAAACCGTATCCGCTTGATACAAATTTTACAAAGGCGGCAATAAACGAATCTCCAGAAGCCCATATTACCTTACCGACAAAATTACTTTTAAGGACATACCTGCCGTCTATTGAAAGGTTGGCATCGCCCTGTGTAACTAATTGTATTTCCCCGTTCTCAGCGTTGCTTATTTCAACCACTCTATGAGTAATAACGGCGCCATACATATCCGCCGATTGCGAACGGAAACTTATTATATCCCCGACCTGTACGGTATCCAGCGGTATTTCCTTGGTCATAATAACCTCGCCAACCGAAAGTGTTGGTTCCATACTAGGTGTAACTACCTTAAAAAAACTGTATTTTCCAAAGGAGGCATAACCCTTTCCTAAGACTTGAATAACCACAAATAAACAAAAGCAAACGGTTATTGCAAGTATTACGGAAGCTGCGGTGGAAATAATTTTTTTGATAGAATTTTTATTCATTTTAAAGTTGTTCATATCCGTTTCTAATTACTGCCGGCAAGTTCAAGACTCAATGCAAAACGTCCCGATTCTGACATTTCGATACAATCCGCATCCTGTCCCTCTATCCAAACAAACATACGAATCCTTTGCGGAATGTTTTTTTCGAGCTTTACTATATAAACATCATCAGTCGCACCCGAAGTCATAACCGAAGCAAGTTGCGATTCATTCGCTTTACCGCTATCGTCACAACTTTCATACAACTGCGCAGTATTTGTAATAAAATTACCCTTGGTAATATAGGAAGAAAACTGTCCCTGCAAATAATCGTCATAGAGAATGGTTTCTGCCTCCTGGGCGGTTTTTACGTCTTTACCTGCAATTGCAGCAGTCAACATAGACTCTAATGTAATATTAGTTGTATTTCTAATCCAACTGTTTTTCAATTGCACTGTTAGCCTGTCACTTATATCAATAAGAGAAGGTATACCCGAAATCAAACCAATAGGTTTGGTTTGAACGTAACGGTTTTCGTCAAGATTAGGTGTTAAAAAACCGTTTGGTTCATATATCGTAAAGCGATATTCACCGGGATATACATAATTATTCTTTTCTTGATAAACACCTGCCAACCTACTAAAATTCGCGTTATAATACCGGCTGTTTTGGTAGGCGGAATAATAACTTTCGGGAGAATAATTAGTGTTAACAAGAAAACCTATTCTCGCCGAAGCGGCAAAGGTGTTATCTGTTTCTTCAAGTATAAAGCCGCTTTCACTTTTTTCTATTTTAGGCAATTCAATTAAATAGCTGCCGCCGTTTTCATCACCGCGTGAAACCCTCAAGGTATATGATGTTCCGGGGGAAAGCACCCAAAAATCAAGATAAATATAATGACCGGTCTTTGCAGTACCGTCTTCACAATTTGCATTTAAAAGTTCAATATCGTTTTCGAAATATTCAATGGGTTTAACCTCACCCACGGTTGCATTGCCGTTTTGCACCTCGGGGTCGGATATATCATAATAGGTTGGAATAAACCAATTTAACCCATCGGCAGTTGATACCGGTAACAGTGAATCAACCTGCTTTAAATAATCGTAACTTTCAAATCTTGAAAATATCAAAGTATCATTAAATATGCCTGGGTAATGACAAACTTCGCCGTCAACCTCCTGCACGATATCGGGCGCTAACAAAATGGTATTACCGCCACCGATTGATATTTGTATATTTTCGGCAGCCGGCGCGGAAGACAATGTTGTCCACGCATAAGTAGCAGTTACAATCAAGACAACGGAAATTATAACTGCCAAACCTGCGGTAATCATTTTTGTAATTGCTTGATTCATTATTTTCCAATTCTCCAATAACGCTTGGCGGGTGCACTTTTAGCATCCTGACGCCTGCGTCTTTCCTCATTTATCTCTTTCAGGAGATTTTCTTGCATAAGCTGTTGCTGTTGCCGTAATGACAACTGATTAGCTATAGAGCTATTAAAGATTGAAATATCATTAAGAAAAATAACGACTGTTTCGCGGTCTTTTTGCATCTGCTCAACGCGTTCCTTTTCTAATTTTTTCTCTTCTTCTATTCTTAAAAGATTTTCTTCTTCGATTTTAGCAAGACGTAATCTTTCGCGTTCGGCCTCTGCTTCTGCCAATATGCGTTCTTTTTCTTCAAGTTCAATACGATGCAAACGGTCGAGTTCATCACGTCTGCGCTGCCTTTTAATAGCAGCCTGTTGCTTTTTAATACGCTCGGTTTCTTCTAAAACGTAAGCCGCATCCTCAAAATCAGACGCAGAAATTTTTTCCTGTTCCAGATTTGCGTTACGGTCATAAAGCCTTTCATCAAAATCTTTTAAAAATCTTTCAATATCCTTTTTAAAAATTCTGCTGCGTCGCCTATCTTCCTGTTCTAACTCCATTCTTGCAATATAAAGGCGTTGCTGTTCTGCCTCTTTTTCAAGACGTAGCTTTTCTTTTTCGGCTTCGCGCTCAAGACGGCGTTTTTCTTTCTCTTCAGCCGCCAACTGCTTAAGTCGGGCTTTTTCCTGTGCTTTCTTTTCAGCCCTTTCTTCTATGAGGCGTCGTCTTTCGGCAGCCTCCTCGCGCATAAGCTGTTCTTTAGTGAGTTCCTCTATAAGCACCTTGCGGATTTCAACATCAGGAAGGTCGTAATCTTCGGTGAGTTCCTCAATAATTTCCTTGATAAATTTAGGCTTAAGGGCGCGCTTTTTCTCCTTCATGGGAGCAGGTAAACGCCTGTCCTTATCCCTTTCTAAATGGTTTTTCAAAAGCAAATACTGGAAAATAGTGTTTCTGAAAATATCCTCTTGGAAATTTTCATCTATTACAGGATTTTGCTCAATAACCTTTATGGTATAGCCTATATTGTCATAGGCGCGTAAATACTCGAGCAATTCACTAATTGCACGGTAATTTTTATTTTTCTTTAATACGTTAGTTTTAGTAATACTACCCTTAACACGTGGGTATCTTGCCATATGCTTTGCAAAATGGCTGTTCATGTCGTTAGATAAAATTCGGTAAAGACGCGAAATTCTATTGAAAACATCGCGGTTTTTATCATCTGTATCTAAAATGCCATCAATATCGCGTATATGTAAAAACATATCCATATGCACAGCTTCGGTGGCACTTTCCATATCTGTTTTAAATTTGAGTTTTGCGCCAAATTCGTCACTCATAGCCTCCAAAAGTGCATCGTGACGTATTTTTACAAATTGAAATGCAATTTCAAGGGTTGTGAAAACCACCCTGTTTTCATAAACCTGGCCTATAGAGTCTTCGCGATATTTTTGCATAACTCTACTGGGACGCACGTTACCGTTATCTTCATCAAAATCTTCGACAAGTGAAGCATGGGTAGCAAGGTGGCGCACTACGTCGCTGCCTGTTTTTTTTGCGTTGGCAACGTTTACAATAAGCTCGTCCTCACGAATAACGTTTCGCGGGTTTTCGATAATGTTTTGAAATGCTGGCAATACCTGTTCGATAAATTCAACCCATTCAGTGTCGACAATTTTTTCCATTCTGCGGTTTGAAAACTGAATTTCATTTTGTGCGTTTGCCAAGGCATTCATAAAAGACTGATAAAATTCGGTACTTCCAAGAGTGCGGATAGTACTTTTAACATACTTTTTAAATAACTCATCAACTAATTCTTCGCTTCGGTTTTGGGGCGAAGTATTTTTTTGATTTGCAGCCATATCCCGCACTCCTTTTCTGTAAAATTAATTAGTTTTTTTAAGAACTTCTATGTATTCCTTACAAATTTTCATAGTATTCTTACCGAAGGTTTTGTCAAGGAAGTTGGAGAATTTAGTCAGGTCATCCTTCATAAAACCTAAACTTAAAGATTCAAACTTTCTCAAAACCTTTTTAGCAAGAATAAAATCCACGGCCTGAATTTCTGTACCACCGCAAGCAATAAAAGAAGGTACAAAATCGTTAATTTGTTTCATAACGCGGTTACCGAAAGCCAAACGGAAATTTTTGATTACATAATCGTTTACTATCTCGAGTTTATCAAGAATTTCCTGTGAAACGGGGTAACTGCGCTTTGCTTGCGCGAACAATTTATTAATATGGTCAGTAGAAACGCTGATGGGCTCCGTAAGTTCACATTCAAACGCTTCGGCACGGCTGTCAAGGTCGATAGGTATCGCACGGTCGTATACCTTGTCTGCAACGGCAAAGGTAGAGTCGTCGTTGTTGATGGTGCCCACAAACCAAATATTATCAGGAATATTAACGCTTCCGCCTTCAATAAGACAGGGGTCATTATCCCAAACGGCACTGGTAATTTCTATTTTCCATTCTTCCTGAAGCGGCAATTCCAAAATAGAAAGCATTTCCGCAAAATAATATTCAACACGCGCAATATTCATTTCGTCGAGAATAACAATGTGCGGATCCCTGAAATAATTACATTCATAAATCGCATTCAAAAACTCGGTTTCGGAATACTTTTTGGTAAATTCATTGAAATATCCGTAAAGTTCGGTTCTTTCGCGCCATGAAGGCTGAACCGAAACAACGGTTGTATCTTTCTTAACAAATTTTCCAAACGCGTATGGCAAACTTGTTTTACCTGTACCTGAAATACCCTGCAAAATAATAATTCTTGCCGCGCCGAAGGACGCAATAAAAAATCTTATTAAATCAAGTTCATAATAAAGGTGAAGCTGTGAAGCTGCAAATTTGCGGAACCTTTCGCAAAATTCCTCCAAAGTGATTTCCGAATCATAAACAGGTGGAACATATTCCATTTTATAGTAATTATCCACCGTGGTAAGACGGAAAAATCTGCTTTCGGCAGGGTCAACAGGGGGTGAACTTATGCTGTTACGGTTGGTTTGAGGCAGTGTGTTTTGGTTTTCCTGCACCTCTTCCTCGTCACCTAACATAAACTGCGGCAAGCCTTCGCCGCCGCCAAGCTCTGAAAGGCGCATAGCCAAAAGCTTGTCCTTTTCATAGTTGGCACGGATAAGGTCGCGTTGAAGCGATTTTACCTGCTTTACAACCTCGTCATACTTTTTAGGCGAAATACGAAAGCGGAATACTTTTTTGCAAAGTTTAACAATGCCGATTATTACAGCCACAATAATTACAAGAAGAAGTATATTGGCAATAAGCAACATAACCCACTCTATTGTAGAAAAAGAGTCGGCATATTTTTCAATATTTTCCATTCGTGCAGGGATGTCGATTATAGAAACGAAGAAATCAAATATCGAAACGAAGATATTTACAAACGCTCTGAAAATCGTCCCTAAATCCTGAAAAAAATATCTAAAAAAATTATCCATACCTTAAATACCTAATAAAGTTAAATGTTGTTGCAAATTACTGCTCGCTATTTTCTTGGTTTGATTCCTCAGGCTTAGCAGCCGACTGCATATCCTGCAGCAGTTCAGCGCGCAGTTTTTCGCGAATCTCTGCTTCCATTTTAGCGCGAGCCGCTTCTAAATCGGCAGCTTCCTGCTTCTGCTGTGCGATAATATCCTCTGTGGTGCCGCGTTCCTGTTCAAATTTGATACGGTTTTTAACGCTTTGATATTCAAACAAAGCCCTGAAGAACTGAACCAAATTGAAGATAAAGAAAAGTAAAACGGGCAACAATACTACGATAAAAAAGCCTGTGGGTGTTTGCAAATAGTCAAATGCTTTGCCCAAACCGCTAATATGGAAACCGTATTTACCGATAATTTCGGATTCGTGAACAGTCAGCGGGTCGACAGTTGTATTTTTATCACCCTTGGTTTCAAAAATAAGGTATTCGCCACCGTCGAAAATGTTTTCAATACGGTGGGTATTAAGTACACGTTCGCCGTCTATAACAGTCCAATATGTTATAATATCGCCCGTACGAAGTGTAGAAGGATCTTTAACGGGGGTATCGATTACAAGGTCACCCGGTTCAAGTGTAGGATACATTGAATCGGTTTGTATTGAAAGAAGCTGCACACCCAAAATATTAGGAACGCCGTTGCCCGAGCTTGACACAAATGAAACAAAGGTGCAAACTGCTGCAAAAGCAATAACTATAATCAAAACAACATTAATAATTCTGTTAACGGTTTTAGTTTTATTTCCCTTCTTTTTCGCGGGTTTTTCACCTTGCATCTCTGCCGCAGGGGTGTTTTTTTCTAATTCTTTGTTATCCATTTTTTCCTCCCGACCGCATATGCGGAATTTGAAAATTTGAGAAGACATAAAAGCTTGATTACTGCCAAATATCAGTATCGTTAAATTAAATTCCAGGCACTAGTTTATAGGCTGCAAACCCGACTGAATATCGGTTTCGGCATTAAACTGAATATTAGCAATGATTTGTGCCTCGTTAATTGCGTTGGTGCAATCCACATCCTGACCTTCCAGCCAAAGATAAAGTTTTATCATTGCTTTTTGGCCTGCTTTTAATGAAAAAAGCTCGGTTGAGGACTGAAAATCCCCTATACTGTAAACCTGAACGCCGTTTTCAACGGGTGTGGCTTCGGTCCAGGTTGAAGTGCCTTGCAAAATCAACCTATCCTCAGGTACTAAGCTATCCTCCCCGTCAATGCTGGGCGTAGCTACGTAACCCTGCGTACCGTCGGCGTGGGTGTCGCAGTTTGGTTCATAAATAAAGAATTGTTTTGTTTGCTCAATCGGATTATCATACTCGTCAAGCAAAGTCACCTGTATTCCGATTCTAACGGCGTTTTCAGCGCCTTCACCCGCATTTATATGCGAAATCGATTCCGAATCCCAGATAGGTGTACCTATAAGGTAGGTACCCGACCCGCTTAAGCCTTCCTCCATTTCGGTAGAGGCGGTTAAAGAAACGGTCACGTCTTGAAAAGAACGGGCATAAAGAGTCCCCAAACTGTAATAACCGTTAATATCGTTTTGGTTAGCGTTTTCCTCATCCGAAAGGGCGTGCCACCTTCCGCTTAATCTGCCGTCGGCAGCGTATCCTGCCGTATAAAACCTTTGTTCCTTTTCGGACCAGGTTACAGGCCTTAACGGAAAATTTTCACTTGCCATATCAAGATAAGAAATTTTGCTTCCCCATTCTTCGCTGTCGGGTGTAAGCGCAATTTCCAAGCCCGTTTGCGAAGTCACGTACATTGAAAGATTACTAACCTGCGGGGTTCTGCTTATAGAAAACCAGGTATACGTTGCCGTAACCGAAAGCGCAAGCAAAAACATAAGTAAAGAAGCATAAATTACAAGCATTCTTTTTCTTTTCGGTCCATATTTTTTTTCGATTTTAGGCTGTTTTTCCACTATATTGACCTCATTATACTATAAAAATGCTGTTGTTATTATACGGCATACCCCTATCCGCAAAATTTTGCGGATAGGGGGATTTTACTATTATTTGCTTAAAATATTAGGATTATTCGCCGTCTG
>CAZHYD010000005.1:10191-18568 GCA_964536645.1 uncultured Ruminococcus sp. | reverse complement strand
GGATAGGGGGATTTTACTATTATTTGCTTAAAATATTAGGATTATTCGCCGTCTGTAGTAGTCTGATGGAGATCACCGTATTCCATAGGAACAAGTTCAGCACTGCTTGCAAACTGCAGGTTAAGGCTACCTGTCATAGACTTTGCTGCTGTTGCAGCAACGTCTGCGTTTTCAATAGTTTCACCGTCAAGATATACCAATACAGAGATATGCTTTGCTACGTTCGTGTCAAGTGAGGTTATAACAGCGTCCTCGCTAAAGGTTTCAAGACTATTTTCGGTTGTATAGATGCGAAGGTTTGCAGTTACACCGTTTTCATCAACAGTTACTTCTGCATCGTCACTAAAATCGAGCTTTGCGGTTGCGTATATTGTTGCAAATTCTGTAGCTGTAGTATCATAGAAAACCACGCGCAAGTGCTTCATAAGCTCTTTTACCTGTGTTTCGGTAAAGTTAACGTCACTTGACTTAAAGGTCATTGTGCTTCCGCTACCCATCGTTGCATCGTTCTGGTTATCGCTGTAAATTCTGTCAGCAGCTTCTGTCTGAAGAAGAAGGTCAGAGTTTGAAGCATTGGTTCTAAATGCAAGGTCAATTGTATAACCGTAGAATTCGGTCATAGGAAGTTCGCCGTCAGCGGCGGCATCGGGTTTGTTTGCAGGTACATTTACAACATTAACAATCTGAGTAATATAAGGTGTTGCCTCAGTCGAATCAGCAGTCATAGTAGCTTTAAGAGTCATGCCGCTAACGCCAACGTCTAATGCATCTGATTCGATAGATACGTCAACTGTATAGTCGCCGCAAAGGTCAGCAATATCGGCATAAACACCGCCGCCTGTAGGAATGTTAACCTTTACGCCGGTACCGTCAAGAGCTGCATTACCGATATCACCGGTATGGTCTTTAATTTCAGTTGTGCTATAGCCGTTAACAGTTATCATATCAACATTAACTAAGTAATATAATACTGTATTAAAATCACTCCACAAATAAGCACCGTCTTCACCTGAAGCTGTTATCTCACTACCCTGTGCGCTGTTCAAACTACCAACAGCTTGTGTAAATGTAGAATAACCGGTTAGAGAATTTGTGATATTTTCAATGTTGGCTGCTGTAATAGCAGCAGCAACTTTATTGCCTAAACCTGTGGCACTGCTAACAGCAGACTTAATAGTAGCTATCGCAGTCAAGGCATAAGTATCCTCCAAATTGGATAATTGACTGGCGACAATAGCATAGATTGCCTGAATATAAGCCTCTTCTGCGTATCCAAGTGAGGTTTCAAGACCGTTAATCATAGCATTAATAGCATCTATTTCTGTTTGAGAATAGGTTGCTGTTACACCCACCATAGCCTTTTTAATAGCTATGTTTGCAAGGACTGTACCGTTTGCGCTAAGTGATTTACGGGCTTCGGTTTGTGCATTGTATCTTGCGGTTGCGATTGCAGAAATAGCATCTCTGAACGCCTTCTGACGATCGGTCAAACCGGAAGCTACACCTATAGCGCGGAAACCGTAACCTGCATCGCTTTGATAAAATTGACTACCATCCAAAGCCGCAAACTGTGCGTTAGCAGCTACTTCTGTAACACGTCCGTCTGAACCGTATACAGGTGTGCTCAAAGGAGTTGCCAACTTTAATTTTCCGTCATTCAAAGTAAGTTGTGAAGGATAAAGGGTTATTAAATTAGTACCGTATTTATCGGCATCTGACAAGTTAACAAGGTTGCCCCAATAAATGTTACTATCATTTGTATCACTTACAGTACCGCTACGATAAACCCAACCGTTATCATCTTTTGTTGCAAGCAGCATTTCCAACGCGCCGTTTGCGCCAACAGCGGTTGAAATTCCCGTTACCTCGGGTTTAGTCGAAAGGGTAAACCACGCATAAGTGGAGGAAACAACCATAATAGTTGCTACCAACAACATAGCAATGGCTGCAACGAGCTTACTCTTTACAGAGTAATTTGTTTTGTTTTCGTTTCTTTCCATTTTAATTTTCCTTTCTTGGAAATATTTTTTATTTCACGGTTTTTTGCGCCGTTAAATACTGTTAATTTGACAAACCTTCTTCAAGGTTCATAAAAAAGTTCATTCCCAAATGCCCGCCGATTAATTCGTCGGTACACTGGGGGTCGTCACCCTCAAGCCAGATAACCACCGTAAACTTATGCACCTCTTGAGGCGCGAATTGGGTTATTAAGCCGTTTTCGACAAGCAAATCAGATATAAAATCCTTTGGTTTTACCCGCCAAAAAGTGAGTTGACCTTGCTGTTTTATTATTTCGTACTGGTTTTCAGGGTCGGCTGAAAAATTATAGAGCGGCGGCTCGATATATCCCCTTGTATCATCGTCCTGCGCGGGCAAGGTCTGCGGAGTGCCGTCCGCATCGCTTTTAGCGTAAAGTGTCATCTCACCGTCCACAAAAATCATTACCCAAGCCGCTGTTGAAAGCTCATTGCTTTCGGAATTTATGTTAAGCCGCCAGGACATATTCTGCGTATTTTCACCGTCGTTACGAACATAGAAGGTATATGCAAAATATGTGTCGTTATGGGCACCGTCGATTTCGTCAACGTTTTGGGGAATGGCGGTTATTGAAATACACGGCACCGCTTCGGCAGGGGTTGCGAACAAGTGCGTTGTGGGATTTTCAAAACCGCGTGTTTCCGAAATGGTGAAACCCTCTCTAAAAAGGTCGTCCGACATACTGATGGTGAAATGACCGCGCATTTCGGTCACAGCCGAAAAGCCGTAGAGTGCCAGAAAAGCCAGCGTGGCCGCACTTAGCAGCAAGGCTAATCCCCTACCGCTGAAAAGCCAGAGAATTATGGCAAAACGCCTGTTTTTATCAAAATAAAGGCCCAAGCTTGAAGCAGTAAGCTCAAATTCCTTTTTGTCTTTAATACCTGCTTCCCGCATCTGCTTGCGGAGAGCCTTTCGGCCTTCTTTAATTTTTATAACTTCATCTTTTGAAAGAACAATACCTGCGCGTCTTTTCTTAAAAGGACCTTTTTGACTGCGTTCAGCACCGGTTATTTTTTGTTTTTTAGAATTATTTTTTTCTTCCATTTTGGCACCTTGATTACATTTCTTCCCTTGCGAGAATGTCCAAAATCATCTCATCCTCGTTAACGGGAACACCAACCATCGTGCCGGAATAACAATAAACATGGTTTGAACTAAGCCATTTTAAAATTTCGGCAGAATCGGCATTTCTTGCGAAAACCGATATGCCGTTTTTGCGAAGGTCGTTTATTAAAACTGCGCCCTCAATTGTTCTGTAAAGACTTTTATCCAATACAACCGCTGTAACGCCCATTTCCTTTAGTTTTTCGGGTGTAAACCGCTCGTGCGGAAGTACACCGTCAGGTACTAACGAAATATTATTACGTAAGTAGCGTTCAATTACCTCTAACTTGGTTTTATTACAACTACACAGCGTTTCAAACGGCAAGGATAACATTAAACGGTTTTTATCAATAGGTTGATCCTTGAAAAGTTGGTTAAACCTTTGAAGCTGCGAGGTCGAACCGTAAAACTCAGGTATCATATTAAGGAGTATTCCGTCAAACGCAAACCTGCAGTTTTGCATACGTAAAACCGTATCAGCGGCTTCGTAAAGTAAATACCAACTGATATCCTCAACAATATTCGTGCGAACAAACAGCTCGCGCAAGTCTTCTATCGTTTCGGTATCGTCAGGTCTGTCCGCAACGCCTTTAAACCAAGCAATAGCCTCATACACGGGTACGAGATGCGGTTCTAAAGAGGTCATCGGACGGTATTGCAGTCCCAACGAACGATTATCACTGCGCTCCACCAAAGGAACTGTTTTAGGTATCGTTCGTGTGTATGTAATATACTTATTATAAACTGCACAACATTCCTCGCGCGCGGCCCGTAAAACTTCGACAAGCTCAGGCGACCATAGCTTACCGCTTTCGGCAACGATGGTGTTAAAAGCAATGTCAAACGGGTTTTCGGCGCGCGTTTCTGAAGCAAGGCGGTCAAGTTCTTTAGCCAATCCCACAATTTGCGCGGGTGGACTTATATCACTTGCCAAGCGGTTTTCGGGATAACCCGAACCGTCCCACCTCTCCATATGCTGTTGACAGCATTCACGCATTATAAGCCAAGGAATATTTTTAGTAGGTCTTTCCTGTGATTTATCCTTACGCCTGTCTTTAATGTTTGCGCCACGTTCTTGAAGCAAAGCCACAAGGGCGCGGCCATCGGTAGTATATTTTTTATATACCGCCTTTTCTTCTTCGGTAAAACTTTCCTGCCATACCTGATATTCAGGCGGCACAAGCGATTTGCCGAGTTGGTGATAAATGCCGCATTTGTACATAAAATCGGCATATTGACCCTTCATTCGCTCCTGCCCTGCCTGTGTGTTTGTTCCGAACTTCATTTTTACGGCCTGAACAAACAATACCTGAGTGTATGCAGCAACGCGAACCGACTGTTGACGGACAATAGGAGATAATCCACGGAAAGCCTCATCCCAGCTTTCATATTCTTTTCTTTTCCAATTTTGTTCCATCACTGCAAACTTCCTAGCAATTTTTTTGTGCAACAATATTAAATAGCAAATTTGTTATTCAATATCGTCGGTAATATTATAATCCACTAACGGAGTATCGTCGGAAGTTTTTTTCTTTTTAGCGTAATAATACATTAATATAAGTGCGGTTAATGCAAGGTTAATCGCAAAGCTTATCCAGAAAAGAACTATCCAAACAGTGTGTGATTTAATATTACAATAATCATTAGTAGGTTCTACAGGAACGGGGACTTCTACAATTACAGAGTCGTTTCCTGCTGCTTCGTTAATGGCTTCCTTGAGTTGAGTCAAAAGGTCTTGCAGCTTCTGCGCATATGTATCAACAGTTTGCTGATTACGGCTTGTAAGCGCGCTATTGGCTTCATCTAAAAGACTTTGTGAATCATTCCAAAGATTTAAAAACTGATTGTTTGAAATATAATCGTTAATCGCTTGTAATGCGGAAGAAAGCTGTTGATAATCAATTTTAACAAGATTTTCTATTGCGGATTTAAGATCGTTTGCGGCCGCATCAATCTCATATTGCAGCTTTGAACTCTTTGCCTTTTTAGCAGTTTGAAGTGCCTTGGAAAGTTCGTTCCAACCGTCTGTCGCATAATCGTTGGCTTTAAGGCCTTCGGCAATAGCTATCTGTTCATTAAGCTCATCATATTTAAGCTTTCCTTCGTAAATTGAAACCAGTCCGGCAATTGCATTTTTAAGAGCCTTTGCCGCAGCATCAATTTCCGTTTGCTTTTTCAGTGATTGTGCCTCTTTCGCATCAGCAAGAGCACTGGCAAGTACAGACCAGGTTTTCTCTGTGTAATCGCTCTTGTTTAGCGCTTCTGCAATTTTAATTTGCTTTACAAGTTCAGTATAATCGGGGAGATTTTCAAGCCCGTCTATAGCTGCACGCAAACTATCTACAGCAGCGTTAATTTCCTTTTGAGTTGTAGCAGCACTTAAAACCTTCTTTGCCGATTTAAGTGCGGTTTCAAGAGTTTTCCAAGTTTCCTCGGTATATAAGCTCTTCTTAAGGTTTTCAGCCTTTTCAATAAGCTCGTTCAGGGTTGAATGGTCAAGCTTTTCTACAACCGAAACAGTGGACTTGTCATACTGATAATCAGGTACGGACGGCATATTTCCGTCAACAGTTGTTTCATATTTAAAGGTAATATTGCAACTGTCCCCTACTTTTGCATCTTTAGAAACAGTCAATGTAAGTGTAATAGTACATTTAACAGGTTCTGTTCCAAGATAAGCCAAAGTATTTGTTTTATCGCTGTATTTACCTAGTGTAAGACCTTCAATATTGAACTTCACGTCCGAAAACATATCCGGATTAGAGTATTCAAATGTGCCGTTAATTCCGGCAATTCCCGAATAGGTGTATTTTAGTGTAACCGCCTGTCCCGCATACACAGAGGTTTCTGTAGGTGTAACCGATGCAGAAACAGGAACATTTACACAAAATATAATTGCTACAGCGAGCGTTAATGCAAAAATTTTGTTAAAAATTTGTTTGATTGTTTTATTCATATTAGCAATTATCCTCTTTGCCAGTACATCCGTGCAACGCCCAGCGGTGCACGGATATGTTTGACTGATATTATGAATTAATTTGTGTATTTTCTTTCAGATTTTTTCTTTGAAAAATAAACAAACAAAACAACAAGATCTGCTATGAGAAGGAGTATTGGAATAATTATCATAACATCTCCCGTGGCAGGCGATTCAGCCGTTGAATCTGAATTTTTAAGTTCAAGCTGATCCATTGCGGCTATAAGTTCCGCTACAGCAGTGTCTACTTCTTCTTGTGTTGTAGCACTCAAAGCTGCAAATGCTTTTTCGAGCGCAGCTTCGAAAACCTTCCAACTTTTAGCAGTATAATCTTTCTCTTTGAGCTGTTCTGCAACATCCAGTTGCTTATTAAGCTCGTCGTAATTAACCGTAACAACGGGTTTCAATTCCAATGCCGCAATAGCATCTTCAAGAGCCTTTGCAGCGGCGTCAACAACGGGTTGTGCGGTTGCATTTTTGGCTTCAACTGCAGCAGCTAATGCGCTTTCAAGAGCGCTCCAACTGTCAGCAGTGTAATCCTCTTCGTTGAGCTGTTCTGCAATTGCTATCTGCTTATTAAGCTCGTCGTAATTGATAACTACACCGGGCTTTGTTTCGAGTGCCGCAATAGCATCTTTAAGAGCCTTTGCAGCGGCGTCAACTTCGTCTTGTGAAGCGGAATTTCTGGCTTCAATAGCGGCAGTTAATGTGCTTTCAAGTGCGTTCCAGCTGTCAGCAGTGTAATCATCTTCTTTAAGCTGTTCTGCAATTGCTATTTGATTATTAAGCTCGTCATAATTAACCGTAACAACGGGTTTCAATTCCAATGCTGCAATAGCATCTTTAAGAGCCTTTGCAGCGGCGTCAACAACGGGTTGTGCGGTTGCATTTTTGGCTTCAACTGCAGCAGCTAATGCGCTTTCAAGAGCGCTCCAACTGTCAGCAGTGTAATCCTCTTCGTTGAGCTGTTCTGCAATTGCTATCTGCTTATTAAGCTCGTCGTAATTGATAACTACACCGGGCTTTGTTTCGAGTGCCGCAATAGCATCTTTAAGAGCCTTTGCAGCGGCGTCAACTTCGTCTTGTGAAGCGGAATTTCTGGCTTCAATAGCGGCAGTTAATGTGCTTTCAAGTGCGTTCCAGCTGTCAGCAGTGTAATCATCTTCTTTAAGCTGTTCTGCAATTGCTATTTGATTATTAAGTTCGTCATAATCAACACCGATTTTAATTGTTGCATACTCATATTTATAGTCAGGAACTGTGGGCATTTTACCATCAACAGTTGTTTCATATTCAAATGCAATAGTACACTCCTGACCGACAACTGCGGTATCTTTAACAGTAACGTTAAGCGTACAAACAAAGCTTTCGGCACTTGCGGCATAATAAGCTATAATGCCCTCTTCTTCATTATAAGAACCTTCAAAATTACCGCTCTTTTCAATTTCGATGGCTTTAATTATATCATCGCCTGAAATGGTAAAAGTGCCGCGGATACCGGCAATATTATCGTAACTAAAATCAATAGATACAACTGCGCCGGCCTTTGTCTCGGTTGTTGCAGGAACAACCGAGGCAAAAGCGGTAATAAACGAAGTGCTAATCAACAATACGGTAAGCAACAAAACAAGTACTTTTTTTACAGTTTTCATCATTGCATCCCCCATTATTCGTTCACAGTGCCAAGCATAGTTTCATAATTTTCCCAATCAACAATCTTTCCGGCAATTATTGTTGCATCACCGATATCTGTACGTCCGTTGCAGTTGGTGTCGGTTGCTAGAAGTTGAATTTCACTAAGCTCTATATCTCCAACAAGCATTTGGCTAATCAGAACAGCATCGCCAACTTCAATACGTCCGTTGCAGTTAGTATCGCCTTGGATAACGACTGTTAACTCAATTACGTCAATTTCGTCGGTTCCGTTTCTTCTTGCAATTGCTGTAACCTTTGTGCCGTTAGCAACAAGGTCACTTCCTGCAAGAGTTCCGTCTCCGATAATGATTTCAATGCTGTCAGCATTGTAAGCACTAAAGTTAAGGAGTGATTTAAGAGTATCTACTGTAATACCTGTAATGTCAGTATCTAAATAGAGTACCTTTGTACTAGAATCAACGGCGTAAGCCGCGATCTTATCGCTACCGCCAAGAGAAACCGCTCCGACTTCATCTACAAATTCGGGAGCCTTTAATTTAAGACCTGCAATAGCAGTCTTAAGGGCTTGTGCAGCAGCGTCTACTTCGTCTTGAGTTGTAGCAC
>CAZHYD010000005.1:0-10091 GCA_964536645.1 uncultured Ruminococcus sp. | reverse complement strand
TCAAAGCTTCAATTGCATTGGCAAGAGCTTCTTCAAGAACTGCCCAGCTTTCTGCTGTGTAGTCATCTTCGTCAAGACCCTGTGCAATACCGATTTGCTTGTTAAGTTCTGTGTAGTCAATTACTACAACGGGTTTCTCAACAAGACCTGCGATAGCATCCTCAAGAGCCTTTGCAGCAGCGTCTACTTCGTCTTGAGTTGTAGCACTCAAAGCTTCAATTGCATTGGCAAGAGCTTCTTCAAGAACTGCCCAGCTTTCTGCGGTGTAGTCGTCAGCATTAAGTTGTTCGGCAATTGCTATCTGATAGTTAAGCTCATCGTAGTTAATATCACCATCATTATCTTCGAAGAGTTTAATCTTAAGAGTTGCATTTGTAAGAGTAACGTCAGCTTCTAAAGCGTAACCACTGAAGAGAGCCATTTTATAAAGTCTTTCAACATTAGCGCGAGATACGCCGTAAAAACCGTTGCCGTCACGATAACTGCCAAGTTTACTGTTGCCGCCTTCAAGGCTTGCCATTCTTACAAGATATGCGGCAACCTTACCGATCTGATCGTAAAGTGCTTCAAGTTCAGCCACTTCTTCGGTTACAACGTCGCTTAATCCAAGTCTTGCAACCATAGCCGCAAAACTATCACTCGCAGCCACGTTTTCAACAGCACTGATAAGTTGCGCTGCCTTCAAGGAATTGAATGCATTTCTAAGATTGGTTATATTGCCTGTTTCATAGTATGCACGTATTCCGGCAACTAAATCTGCATTTTCTGCAGAACTAAGACCGTCAGCAATAATCACACCGAACATAACAGCATAATTAGGATTAGTCCAGTCAACAATCACATTCACATCGGCAATTGCGCTAATATTAATGTCACTGTTTTCCTTGCCGTGAGAAATATTCACACTCACGTCAGCGGTAACGGTTTCTCTCAGTTCCTTAAACAAATCGGAAACAAGAGCCTTATCCTCTTCGCTGCCGTTTACATAAATTTTAAGTTCGACACTTTCTGTTTTGTCGCTTGAAATTATATTACTTGTAATATAATCTCCATCTTTAACGTGCTCAAATTCTATATCCCAGGGTTTAGTTACCATTTCGTATTCAAGAATAGGCTCGTTATTTGCTATTGCATTACTAATAGCCTCGAAATCCAATACATCGTCAAGTACGGTATTGATAAATGCTGAAAGCTGAGCACTGTCGATAACCTGCAGGCCTTCTTCAATAATTGTATCAATACGGTTGCTTGCGGTATAAAGACCAATAATATCTTCGAGTGTTATATCATAGATAACGTTGCCGTCAAGCTCAAGATAATTCTTTGTATATCCGTTAAAGAGAATATCGCAAGCAATATCAATAGCCAATCCTGTCATATTAGGCTTTTCATCAGCGCTGATAAGTCCTGCGCTTATGGAAACAACGATATTTCCTTCATCGGTCTTAACAATATCATAATACTGATTTGATACAGTACCGTCGCTGTTTTGAACAAATCCGTTCTTAACGAAAGCAGAAACGTCTTGATTATACTTACCGGCCACAACAGTCGCCTCACCTGAAATATCGCCGGTTACAGCTCCTGTCTTACTTGCATTGATATTGCTATCAATAATTATGGTCTTTGCATCGGCAGTAATGTTGCCGTTTACTGTATGACCGTTAAGGTTAAATACAGTTGTCTTGGTGAAGGTTAAATCGGTATCAACGTCTTTCAACAAGATTATTGCGGATGTTGATTCGATTTCGCCCAATTTCTGAACAAGATTTTCGGTAAGACCAATCTTGTCGATCATATCTCCAAGAGTAGCGCTGCTCATATTGGTGGTAATCGCATCAACGTCTACGTCAAAGTAGAGAGCTTCATATTCTTTTGCAAGAGCATCAAGAACGACGCTTACTTTAACGTCAATACCGGTTTCTTTTTCGGCAATAATATTTCCGAGTACACCAATATTCATTGAATCAATAATTGAAGAAATTCCTAAATTAGCTTCGGTAGTAGCGCTGGTTTCGTCATATGTAAAAGTAGCGCTTGTATAGAAATCTGCAATTTTCGCGAAGAGTGTTTCTGCACCGCGAACTGAAGAAAGATTATAGTTCATTCCGAACTTAGCCATGGTATTATCAAAGGTTTCTACAGTGATATCACCCTTGAAAAGCGGAACTAACATATCATTTATAAAGGTAACTGCAATTTCACCGTTTACTGCATTTATATCATCAAGAGAGATATTTTCAGTTACGAGAAGAACTGCTAAGAATGCTTCGTAAGCTTTCTCAGGCAGATTAAGAGAAATCGAAGCTACGCCGTTTTCACAAGTAAACTTGAGCAACGAAGCGAGATAATTTTCAAAAAGATTCCTGATTTGTACAAAGTCGGAACTAACTGCGCCAAGTGTTACGTAGAACGGAACGTTTATAACGTCGTTAACACTTGTACCAAGCTGCATGCTTGTTTCCATCAACTTGCCGCCAAGTTCACTTACAACGCTGTTAGAAATAACTGTGCCGTTTAATGCAGGCATATTGTTAATATTGCCGTTTTTGTCAATAATATTAAGCATTGTATCAGTGCCGAAGCCGCTGTTCATCAAAGCGTTAACCAAGGTCTGCAAATATACACTACCGTCAGCAAGGAAACCTTCGTTATTAATACCAACGTAGGGATATGCACCCTGTACCATGCCCATTGCAACTCCCTGAACGGCAGACATAAGTCCGTCCGCAGCACTTGCATCAATCTTAAGAACTATGGAGAATTCTCCATTTTCATTCTCAAACAAAGCAAATACTGCCTGACCGTCGGCAATTGCATCGTTAAGGCTATTAACATAGTTAACAAGATCTTCACGCAGGATATAAACTTCCTCTTTAGTTACTGTGAATGTTCCGTTAACAACCATGTCGAATTCAGCGTTACTTAAAGTATAGCTTGTGCCGCTTACCTTAACGCCGTTAATGTAATAATCATAACGGTAAGCCGCGTCAATGCTTGCAGGAAGTGTTATGCCTTTGTTCTTAACATTTACATATTGTGTAGCAGTTCCGGGAACCGAAACTTCAAATGTTTTATAGGTCCAAATAAATTCATATGCAGTCTGTTCAATATCAGCTGCAAGCTTGCCTTGCAATGAATCAAAAATATTTTCTACATATGTAGTATTATAATATTTTGCATTGATTGACTGTGCCGAAAGTTCAGCATTAATGGCGTTTTTCAAAGATTCAACGAAAGCATCGTCTATTACTACGTCATTAAATACCGCATCAGAAACTATAGTTACGTTTTTGCCGCCTTCAATTTGCAAAGTAACTGTTATTGCAGTTTTGTTTGAAGCTACAAGAGCGATGGTTGAATCTTGAAGATGTAAACCGTCTTCAAGAGTGGTGAACCATTCGGTATTACCGTTTTCCTTGTTCTGAAGAGCCGCTGTAAGAGTGCCCAACTTGTCGCTGTTCAAATCAATAACAGCGTTAGGAGCAGAAAGGTCATTCTTAACGCTTGTCATAGTGCTTTCAAGTGAAGTGAGCTTTTCAACATACTCATCAACCTTATCAGCACTTACTATGTTTGAAGGCAAAGAACGCATCAATCTTTCAAGTGCTTCAAGCTTATCGTCAGCGGAAAGTGTTTCGCTGTCGCCAAGCATTTCAGCCATATAGTCTGCCATCTTAGAGATTTCATTGCGGATTGATTCGCTATTATTATAGTAATAAAGTAACTTGTCGGAAGAAGACGAGTACTCATTTACAATATCATACAAATAAAGGTTTGTAGCGCCCATACATTCGGCTTGAATAGAATTGAGAACCGAACTGAAGTTAGCCTTGAGCGCGGCATCCTTTACGGCGTCGTCGTTGAGAACTGTGTTTTCAATAAGACCCGCAAGAATATTAACCATTGTACGATTAAGAGTCTCTAGATTGCCCTTTTGAGCTGCAATTCTATCAAAAGCTGCAAGCTGTGCACTTGCTTCTTCATCAAGCAAAGCAGAAAGGTTTGCTAAATCGATAACGGTATCATTATCATAATTTGTAAGATACAAACGGTAATTAATGGTTACGTTATCAAACTCTTCATTGATTTCTACCGTATTAGCACCGTTGAACAAATAGGTGTTGCCGTTTGAAAGTGTATAGCTGTAAGGTTTCCAGGAAAGGCCGTTATAGCTTGCCGAGAAATCATTTGCAGTTAAAACGTTGCCTGTAAGCGTTGCTATATTATTAGAATTATCGGGATAACGAACTGCAACGGATTCGTTACCTAAAAGTGCGCCTGAAGTAAGGATAGCGGCGCCCTTCTTACCAAGGTAATTATCAGCAATGATTTGGTAAAGGTTAGAAGAAACGTATGCCTTTCCTTCCTTGCGGCTGATATTTGTATCACCTACAACCTTATATTTGGAACCCTGTGCATAATAATTTCCGTTAATTGTATAATCGTATGCCTTAAGTTCGTCGCTATGGCTTTCAAGGGTAATAACATAGCCATAAGGATACTCGTCTGCATCGCCACTATCGCCGTAATCAAATACTACAGTATATTTGTTGGGGTTATATGTAATGACATACTCTACGTCACTTGTAAGTTCGTTAGGAAGAACAGAAGCCGTAGCAGTGAATTTTCCTTCAACATAATTTGAGCCCCATTCACCTTTTGCCAAAGTCTCAATATTTGTTTCTGCCACTGCATCAAGGATTTCATTTTTGGTTGCACCTTCTGCAAGAGTAACCGTTGTGCTCTTGGAAGCGTATTCATAATACTTGATTTCGGTGCTGTTAGAATCGGTTAAATTTAAAACAACCTTAACCGTAACGTCGAACATACTCATATTATGCTGAATTTTGGTTGTTGCAACTCTAAGCGGATTTTTGATTTCAAGTGCCGAAACATCAGTAAAGGATGTTATCTGAGCAAGTAAAGTATCAATAGCAGTGTATTCTACTCCGCTAAGACCGTCTTTCACTCCGAATTCCTGAGTCGCATACCAATCCCTTGAGCAAACATCTGCGAGGTCTTCAGAAGCTCCTTTTATAGCAGAACGCAGTATGAAAAGAGCGGCAAAATCGGTTTCGCTTAAGGAATCCATAAGACTCCAGAATGCTGCAGAGAGAATATTATCAATATGTCCTTTAAGCTCTTCGGCAGCAGCCTTCATTTCCTCGCCGTTTTCAATAAGGTATTGCACCTTACTTGAAGAGGCTTCGTATTCGCTTATCATCTTACTGAGTTTAAGCTTACCGTCGTTATCGGCCATTTCCTGCTCCAAGGTAAGAGTAGATTCTCTTGCCTTTGCGGTATTGAAGGTTACTGTAATAAGCTGACCGTAAAGCACTACCTGTATACCGTCAGTAGCAAGCTTAACCATTTCGGGCATTGCCTGCTCGATTATGCTAAGGTTGCTGCTAAGCGCGGCAACTTCAGCAAGATTGCTAAGTCCGTCAGCCAAACGCTTGGGTGCATTAAGAAGAACTGTTTGTGTTTCTTCGTCAACGTTAACATCCAGTGCATATTCTGCAACAACCGAGAATGCATTACCGTCAAAATTATAGTATCCTTCATTGTTTGAAATTGAAACAGTTTCTTTAACCTCTGTTCCAACAACAATATTAACGGATACTGCTTTCCAAACGTATCCTTCCGTTCCCTCATAATCCTGAACAACTATTTTCTTGTTATCGGTATCAACCGAGATAAGACCGTCGTCAGAAGCGGGAACGTAATAGGAATGAGAATTTCCTATTAACAGACCGGAAGAGAGCAATGCTTTTTCCGCTTCGGAAAGAGCATAGTTTTCTGCTACAATTTTTCCGTCTGTAGCCGTTTGGTACTCGTTTGTATTTGCGAGCACGCTCAAACCTGCAAAAGGTTCTGCCATCGTGACAAGCATCGCTAAGGTAAGAACGCAGGCTTGAATCTTCTTAAGAAGACTGGATTTTTTCATTTTTCTTCCTCCTAAAAGAACTGTAAAAATATTGTTTTTCGCAATTTGCCGCAGTTTTTGAACAATCTATAAACGACTTTAAAACGCTGCTTTTTTGCAAGAAAACTTATGCCATATTTTTCAAAAAGGAACAATAGGGCATCATTACGCTTATTATACTATTAAAAAGCTGAAATGTCAATATAAATAGGATGTTTTTTCGTTATAAACAAAGAAAAAACCAAGAAAATTTAATCGGCTTTTAACCTAACAAAAATGCTAAGAAATATCCCACGCCTAATGGCAAATATAACCTAACGGTTAGCCAAAGCATTTAAACTCGAATCAGAATTTCAATCAAGTATTTTATGCTACGGTTTTTTAAAATACTCGTAAATCCGTTAGTCAAACTAAATAAAAATACCGCCCGAATTTCTTCGAGAGGGCAAATTTCTTTATTCGGCTGTTACTCTAAACTAAATATCGTATTTTATTGACAGTACGCCTGAAAAAATGCCTATTATATATCCAAAAAACCAATGCATAAGCTCCTTTTTTAATTGACATTCGGTAAATGTCATATTTGAGCATATTATAGCATACAATTTATTTGTTAACAAGCACTAAATGTCAAAAAGGGAGACTTTTTATGTTTATTAACAAAGGAATTAACGGGAAAAACAATATCTGTGGAAACAAGGTTGCAGAATTACGCAAAAATATGGGCATTTCACAACGCCAGTTGGCAGATAAACTGCAACTTCTCGGATTGGATATTGACAAAAACGCTATTCAACGGATCGAGGCAGGAAAAAGATTTGTAACGGATATTGAAATCGTTTTTCTCAGCAAAGCGTTAAAAACAACAGTAAATGATTTACTTGGCGTATAAAAACATTAAAAATCCCCACCGTTTTTTCGGTGGGGATAAGTTTTGTTTATTGCGGACAGTCTAGGGCGCCTGTCCCTACAAGTAACAATTATTTGTTATCTTTGATATCAGCCTATGGTGCTCACGGCTTCACTAACGGTTTGCTTATTTTGGTCGATAATGGTGGTATTTTTACGGCGTTTTCCTTCAGTTTTGAGGTGCAACGGGTCGTTTGGGTCGCCATCAAAGCGCAGATACCAATCAAACCCATCTTTTGATACCCAAGCTCATAGAGCGCTTGCCGGCTCCGCTTCTGGTCACTGACGGATGCATCTTCCTAAGGAATATCCGGTTTGAGAAATACTTTTTCGCTGAAGCATTTCAATCGTATCCCTCGTCTCGTGGTAAAATCATACCATCTCATAAAGTATGCTGTCAAACCATTTGCAAATTATCAGTTTGATATGATATAATAATTCTTGACATTGAATTTTAATTATATTATTATGATACAAACAAATTTATGAGGTGACAATCCATGAAGAAAACATTTAGCAGATTTCTATACGGCGGCGATTATAACCCAAACCAGTGGCCCAGAGAGATATGGGAGCAAGATATGGTCTACTTCAAGGATGCCCATATCAACAGCGCGACCATCAACGTCTTCTCATGGGCAAAGATTCAGCCCTCTGAGGAGGAATACTGCTTTGATGAGCTGGATGATATCGTGGATATGCTCAGTAAGGAAGGCTACGATATAGTTCTTGCGACCTCTACCGCATCAATCCCTGCATGGATGTACAAGAAATATCCTGAGGTAGCGAGAACCGATTATCATGGCCGCCAGCATAAGTTCGGACAACGGCATAATGCCTGCCCCAACTCCCTTGTTTACCAGAAGTACGCAAAGGCTCTTGTTGAGCAGCTGGTAAAGCGTTACGCGAGCAACCCACATGTTACCTGCTGGCACATCAACAATGAGTATAATGGCGAGTGCTACTGCGAAAAATGCGAAAAGGCATTCCGTGTATGGCTTCGCAAAAAGTACGGCACCATCGAGGCCGTTAATAAAGCCTGGAACATGGCGTTCTGGGGCCATACCGTATATGACTGGGACGAGATTGTACTTCCCAATGTACTTGGTGACGGCTGGGATAATGGTGCTGACACCGCATTTGCCGGTTTATCCATTGATTACCGCAGATTTATGTCCGACAGTCTCCTTAATAATTACAAGATGGAGCGGGATGTGGTCCGCCAGTACGACAAGGAGACCGTGATTACCACCAACCTGATGGGCACATACAAATGGCTGGATCACTTCAAGTGGGCTAAGGAAATGGATATCGTCTCCTGGGACAATTATCCCAACTATAATACGCCTTGGAGCTTCACCGCTATGAGCCACGATTTAATGCGTGGCCTCAAAGATGCCCCCTTCATGCTGATGGAGCAGACACCCAGCCAGCAGAACTGGCAACCCTATAATTCCCTGAAAATACCCGGTCAGATGCGTGCACAGAGCCTGCATACCGTTGCCCACGGTGCTGATACCATCCAGTTCTTCCAGTTGCGCAGAAGTGTCGGCGGCTGTGAGAAGTTCCATGGCGCAGTGATTGGGCATGTCGGCCATAACAACACCCGCGTTTTCCGGGAGGTAAAACAGCTCGGCGAGGAACTTTCCCGTTTGAACTGCATCCTGGGTGCCGAGAATAAGGCCGACGTAGGTATCATCTTCGACTGGGAAAACTACTGGGCACTGGAATACACCAGCGGTCCCACTGCGGATCTTACATATGTAAATCAGATCCACCGCTACTATAAATTCTTCTATGATATCAATATCAGCGTCAATATGATCCCTGTGGATGCAGATTTCAGCAAGTACAAGATCGTGGTAGCTCCGGTACTGTATATGGTAAAGGACGGTATGAAGGAAGCTCTGACCAAATTCGTGGAAAACGGCGGCACTTTGATCACCACCTTTATGAGCGGTCTTGTAGACCAGTCCGATAATATCCATCTTGGCGGTTACCCCGGTCCCCTGCGCGAGCTGGCAGGTGTGTGGGTTGAAGAGATCGATGCTCTGGCACCCGAGCAGAAAAATACCGTCATCTTCAGCGACGGCACCAAGTTCACCTGCAATATGCTATGTGATCTGATGCATCTAGAAGGCGCTGAGGAGCTGGCAAGCTATGATTCCAATTTCTATGCAGGTATGCCTGCGATCACAAAGAACGTCTTTGGTAAAGGCTGCACCTACTACATCGGCACCAACATGTGCGATGAAGGAATCTCCAAGGTTTTAGGCAAGGCAGTTGCTGATTCCGGTGTAAGCTCTGTAATTCCGGATGAATCCGAGCTGGAAATCACCTGCAGAAAGACGGAAGACTGCACCTACTACTTCATCTTCAATTTCAAGGACAAAGAGATTCCGGTTCCTTCTTTCTTTGCCGGTAAGGTAGATATGCTCACCGGTGAAAGTATCACAGAGGGAAAGGCAATGCAGAAGTATGACACTTTGCTCGTAGCCATCCCCCACTGATACACCGTTTCTTCTTTCGTTCAGCAAATCGCACTGCTGGTTCGACCTTGGTCAGCCAAAAATATGTTCCTTCTTATCTAACAAAACTTATTTTATGGGTTTTGTTAAACTCAAACAAGAAGGTAAAATCAAATAATTAAGTGTGTTCGCTATTTAAAACAAACAAGCCGAGTATTGTTCTCGGCTTGTTTTGCTTATATCCCTTAATAAAAAATTAAAACAAGAAAATCGTTTAGGGGAAAATGACCCACCTTGAAATGGATGATATAAATTTGCTTTTCCTTTACTTTTATGATTGGGAACATTTGAGTTACCAGCTCAGAAAACATTTCTTCTGCTTGGGTGTTTGTTTCGGCGAGGTGGGTGTAGAGGGTGCCGTTTATTACTAATTTGGTGTGCAGAAGTTTCTTGCGTTCACGGATGTAGGTGAGATAACGCTCGCCCCCAGATACCGATGTTTGTTTTGGGGAGTTTTAGGCAACATTTTTATACATTGACTACAGTACATATAAATATAAAAAACTCCCCGGTTACATTTCTGTAATCGGGGAGTCATTTTAGATAAACAGTTTTACTTTAATATCTTTGAATTTATGCACATGTTGTTTGGTTGACTTGGAATATTTATATTCCTTAGCATCCTTTTCTGTGAGTGTAAATTCTGCGAAGTTAAAGTAAGGAATTACTTGCCAGACTTTATTGCTGCCTGTGCTGCAGCGAGGCGTGCAATCGGAACGCGGAAG
>CAZHYD010000004.1:0-27012 GCA_964536645.1 uncultured Ruminococcus sp. | reverse complement strand
GTGCAGAAGACCAAGCTGCTGCCCAAACTTCCAAAGAACCTGTGTTAATCTTGGTGAGAGCCTGTGTATCACATACAACTTCTACGTCCCAACCTAAGTTGTTAAGCAGGTTAGCGGCATCACGGAATACTTTATACGTCGGGTGATCCTGCAAGCTGGAACCTGCAATAGTGAAGGTAACGCTCAACTGGCTGTCTCCTGCGCTTACGCCTGCTTCCTGCATATACTTTTGAATATTGCTGGTAGCAACAGACTCGTTCCAGGTGCCAAGCTGCGGATAGTCAAAACCGTTGTCAGTAGCGTCTGCGCCCTTAGGATATGCCCAGCTTACCATTGACATTGGCCAGTAAATCTGATCTGCAGTACCTGCTCTGTAATAGTCGAGAGCAAGGCTGGTATTCATAGCGCACATAATCGCTTTACGCAGGTTGATATCGTTTACCTTTGCAGAGTTAATACCAATGTAACCGTAACCCAACTGATCTTCAGTAATGGTAACAATACCCTTGGAAGAAAGCTTTTCAAGCTTTTCGTAGTTATCTGTTGTAAGTGCGGGAGAAATGTAATGAACAGTTCCCTTTTCAAGTGCTGCAATAGCGTTGTTTGAGCTAACTATCTGATAACGAATCTTCTCGATCTTTGCGTTTTCAATTTCCTCACCCACTGTGGTGAAGTAATCATTGCTCTTAAAGTAAACAACGTTATTCGTATAGAAGGTGCTGCCCGAAGGACTGTCACTGTTGGCCTTGTCGGTTGCCTTGTAAGGACCTGCGCCCATAGGCAGTTTGATATTGTTGGTAGACTGAATGATATCGGTCATGAAGCTGAAGCTTGCAAATTCAACACCGAACTTGTTGTTGGCAATATCAACGCCAACACTGCTGCCTGCACCGTAATAATGCTGAGGAGCAACAGAAATCGCAAAGTTCCAAATAGCCTTGGGGTCGATACCGTTAATAGTAATCTGAAGTACGTCATACTCGGATTCGTCGGTTACGGTGCCGTCCTCATTGTGATTAGAAGCAATAGTGTACTCTGTGCCGTTAACGGTAATCTTGGAGCCTGCCAAATCGGTATGTCCGAGAGAAACGATACCCGAGATATTTTCAACTGCCAAAGCGCCGTCATCAGCAACGTTTTCGTGAAGGATAACTTCCTTTGCCTTTGCGGTATACTCTGTATTAAGGGTAGTACCGGTAGCCCAATATTGCAAAATAATATCAAGCTCGCGTGCTATCTTGTCGTTAAAAATGTAATCAATAGCAGCTTCCTTGGTCTTGATGCTGCTGGGATAGCTGGGAGTAAGGGTTTCAATGGTTGTGCGATCGATTTTGCCGTCTGCACCCTCTGCATACTTCACCTGAACGTAGCCTTCGGTGTACATAAAGCAGAATATTTCATCCTTAAATTCTTCGTAATTGGTGTAAGGCTCTTCTGTGTAGGATTCCTGAGCACTAAGATAGTCAGTACCGAGTTCTTCCTTAAAGAGTTTGAGCGCATACTCATAATCTGCCAAAAGGTCTGCATTTGATACTTCGGAAGCATCATTAGAAATAGCAGAAACGTAACCTGAACTTACGCTATAGGACTGAATAGCAGTCTTCATTTCTTCGTAGCCAACCTCGTTGGTAGAAGACATTTTAAGCTGTGCGCGGAACAGGTTTACAAGTTCGTTGATTCTGGCCTGCGCCCTTGCAGAAGCCTGAGATGTAATCAAATTGTCGCTATCGTCAGAACCTGCGCCAACGGTCTGGGTGCGGTACTCACTAAGGCCCACAATATCGGTAGAATAAAGGGTATTAGAACCTGTATACACGGGGTCAAGGTATACATAGTAGTTAAAGAGTACGTCTTCAATAGTCAAGGGATGACCGTCAGAATACTTGATACCGTTCTTAAGCACAAAGGTATATGTAGTGGTATCGCTGTTTTCTTTAATGTCGTAATCCTTAACTACAACTGCCTCGCCGTCACCGTAGGCTACCTCTACTTCCCCGTCCACATACTTGGAATCAAGCATACCGATCTGGGTCATAGAAACAATGGTACCGTCCGCTGCGGAGGTATAGAAGAAGGGGTTAAACAAGCCGTCCAACTGATCGGTCATGATAACGAAAGCATCGGAATTTGAGGAACAACCCGCAAAGGCAGATGCCATTCCTGCACATATTGCAATGCACAGAATTACTGAAATAATTTTCTTTTTCATATTTGAGCTCCTTTTATATTATAAAGTTAATAACTTTTTAATTTGCGAAGTCAAGTGTAACCGCGCCGTCGTTCACCTTAACCGAAAGGCTTTCGGGATTATCGCCGGTAGCTTTGCAGGAAATGCCCGAATAGTCAAGTTCCAAAGAACCCATTCCGCAAACTAAACCTATTACGTAATCATCGGTGCCGAAATAGCAGGACGAATCGATAAGCAAGTTACTGTTAAGAATTTTAAGTGAAGTAACCGTTGCTTTATCCGAAACTGTGCCTGCCAGCAAGCCGTAACTGGTGCCTGCAACACGCGTACCTGATTTTATGGTAAAGTTTACGTTCTGGAAGGTAGCGTCTTTAATAGTCGCGGTTTCTGTTAAATAACCGAACAGTCCGGCATTCGTTTTGGAGTTGTTGGTCTGTTCCAAATTAATATTTTTGAAGGTGTGACCGTTACCCTCAATCGTACCGCTGAAACTGCCGTACATTAAAGAGGAGGGCCAAATCTTGTCTGTAAAATCAAGATCCTCGTAAATCACGTAATTGCCGCTTACACTGGCATTGCTCAAGAATTGTTGTGCGGAATAAATGTGGAACCACTCGCCTTCCTGCCAATCAACGTACAGTTTCATAGAATGGTTCTCGGCTACACCGTTTATGTAATCAACAACACCCGGATGCACTACCGCGTCGGTATCTACAACCGTTTGTCCTTCTTGATCATAATAAGCAGCCGCAAAAGTATATCCCTGTCGCTTGGGAAAATCATTCATATCAATGGTACCGGTTTCGGTATTCCACTGCGGCACCAAAATTTGATCTTCAACAAGCGGATTAAACTGCATTGTGTCAACAAGTTCACCGCTGCTAAGCGAATAAATTTCAATTTCAAACATAGGTACCCAAGCCGCGTAAAGTGTCAAGTAAGGCTCACCAGAAGAATAGGTGCCGTTAATATCTACACTAAGTCGGTCATTTTCAAAATCCCATTTGCCCGAATACGTATACGCCGCGTTGCCGTCAGAGTCTTGTGTTTGGATACGCTCAGTATACCAACCCGCTAAAAAATACCCGTTGTTAACTGCGGTAAAGGCATCGTTTCCTCTTCGAGTATCGTCGGGACTAAGCAGAACTATATCTGCCTTTTCGCCGTTTGGCTCTAAATCAGAAATATTATAAGAGTCGACTATCACAGATGTGTTAGTGGTGAAAAAACCGCCGTTGGCATCGTATTTCACGCTAACGGTGTAATTTTCAGCGTCGTTTATCTCATAAGGTGTCTTTTCCGAAGCACAACCGGTGATGAGGGTTGCTGATGCAATTAAAAGACAGGCAGTCAATATTGCTTTAAGTTTTAGCTTCATTTTTCCCGCATCTTCCTTTGTTACTATTTGATTGGGCCGGCTAAAGTCAGGCCCGTTACGCCTTAGCCCGACCGCCGCGCCTTATAACACAGCGGCCGTGCCTAAATATAAACTAATTAGTTTTCTTCCTTCTGCTCTGCAGCAGGTTCGCTTTTCTTTGCTTTCTTTTTGCAAAATAAGGTTTTAAGGCATGCCCATAATTTACAGGCCTTTTTGCCTACCCAAATTGCCGCTACGCAGATGTATTTCCATACCTTTTTTGCCAAACGTGCTACCCATTTCATAGCAATCCAAAGGTATTTGCCTGCTATAACTGCCATTTTCTCAATCCACTTAAAAGCGGGTTTTAAGAAGTTCCAAACAATTATGGCAATTTTCTTAATCCACATAACTGCAGGCTTTATAAATTTCCAAACGATTAAGGCTATCTTCTTAACCCACATAACAGCGGGCCTTAAGAAATTCCAAACAATGCCCAAAATCTTCTTAACCCAATTTATTGCGGGCTGTAGGAAATTCCAAACCTTTTTGGCTATCTTCTTAATCCACATAACAGCGGGTTGTAAGAAGTTCCAAACCTTGCTTGCGGTGTTCTTTACCCACTGCCTGCGGCTCGGCTTGATTACCACAAATACAACCGCACCTGCAAGAGCAAGTAATACGATTCCGAAAACAAGCCAATTAAGCCAGCCCGTATTGCCGTTTTCCTCTTCGGGCTCAACGTCAACAGGTTCATCACTGGGTGTCAAAGCAATAATTCTTTGTTCGGCTGAAATCAAATCAGCATAGTTATAAACAAGTCCCTGCTGTTCTGTGGTGGCTATTTTGCTGTAGGCAGTACGTGCCGCTTCAACAAGATTTCTATCCTCATAATCCACCTTTTCAGGAATAGCTTTAATAGCGGCAATAGCGGCCAAAGTAACATCATCTGCAGCCAACGAGCCGTCGATTATACGGTCAAAATACTGTGCATAAATAAACGAATCGTAGTTTTGACCGTTGCTTGGGCGAACTATTGTAATCTTATCGGTAACAAAGCCCACATAATCAATAAAGTTTGCACCGTAGAAGACATTTGAGTACATACCGCCCGTAGCGTTCCACATAAAGTACGGAATTAGTCCCATACCGTTAATTTGAACCTCCGTGCCGTCATAATCGGTGTAGGTTCCAAAATCGCCTGAACCTGGGATATGCTCGAAGGACTCATAATAGGTAGGATCAAATTCTTCCTCCAAAATCGGAGCATAATAGCTGTTAAATACTACGGTTTCCAAAGTGTCACAATCATAGAAGGCTTTATGACCGATAGATTTTACCGTATAAGGAAGTGTTACCATTTTCACGTCGCTTCCTGCAAAGGCCATTGAGGTAATGCGAACAGTATCGTCAGCAATTTTAACGTCAAGCGGATCGGTACCAGCGTATGTGATAAGTTCAAGTCCTGTATCTATCTTGCAGTAAAGCGAACCGTCAATTACCGATACCTTGTCGCTTACGTCGTAGGTATATACCTTATTTTTATAGGTTTCGCCGTTAAATTCAACCGTTTCAGTGACTGCAAAGGGTTGAAGCTCGCACATAGCAAAGGGGTTATCGCCCAATTTTTCAAGCTTATCGCCCAATGTTACGGTAAAGGGTGTCATTACTTCCTTTAAGAAGGCCTGCGTGCCAACCGATACCGCACCCGAAAGGTCAGCCTTATTAAGCGCGGTGTAAGCATAAGCATAGTCACCGATATTTTCGCTGGCTCCCATATTCTTAACTGCTGCAAGCTTATCGCAATATGCGAAAGCTGCTTCGCCAAGATCGGTACCTTCGGGGTTAAGGGTTACCTCTTTAAGAGCTATTCCGTAAATAAAGGCATATTCGCCGATAGTTTCTGCAGAAGAAAGGTCAACCTTATCCAAAGCTTCTGATTCCATAAAGGCATAGTCGCCAACGGTAATTATCTTGGAAAGATCAATATTCTTAAGAGCTATACAACCTGCAAAAGCATACTGAGGAATATCTGTAACAGATTCATTTAAAGATACGTTTTCCAACTCTCTGCAGTAAGCAAAGGCATATTCGCCAATGCTATCCGCCGCATCAAGCGTAACGCTTTCAAGCTGGGGTGCGTGATATGTGTAAATGTAATGTCCGTCCTCAGATACGGCCGCAACCGACATAGAATCGTCAAGACAAACGTAATAAACGTCGCCCGAGAAGGCGTAATTTCCAATAGACTTTGCTTTAGAAAGGTCTATTTCCTTCAAACTGCAGGCGTTGTAGAATGCCATCTCACCGATTTGTGCATTCTCACCGAGAGTTACCTTCTTCAAGCTTGCCGCATTCGAGAAAGCGTTCTTGCCGATAACCGCATTGTCACCGATGGTAAGCTCACTTAAAGAAGAATAGAATGAATAGTAGAAATATTTTTCGCCTTTTTCGTTATAATTGTTAACCTTAAAAGCAAGGTCCTTATTAAGTGTAAAAGCATAATCGCCGATAGTTACGTTATTTCCGATTATAATCTTTTCAAGGTCCACACATTCGCTGAAGGCACCCTCTGCAATTACCATGTTATCAGGAATTGTAACCGAGGTAAGCTTTGTATAGGAGAATGCGTAACTGCCTAACTGTGCATCTGTACTAAAAGCAGGAAGCTCTGTAATACCCGTCTCAAAGAAAGCGTAATCACCGATATCCGTCAAAACGCCAAAGGAAACACTTACCAAATTCTTGTTAGAAGCAAGTCCGTAATCACCTATAACCGTAACTTTAGGCAAACTAATAGCAGTAATCTTGGTATTGTGAGAGAACGCGCCATCCGCAATTGCGGTGATTTGCGCTTCGGCAACCTTCGCTTCGTCAAAAGTGCCGCTCTCAGACGGTGCTACTGCAACCAATGTCTTTTTATCTGCGCTGAGAATAATGCTTCCCTTCTGAGCAAGATAGGTCTTGTTGCCCGACTGTACCTCAAAGGAGGAAATAACTGTATCTCTGAAAGCAAATTCACCGATATCGTTTACGTCAGGTCCGATTACAACACTTTCCAACGCTTCGCATTCGTAGAACATGCCTTCGGGAAGAACCGCAGCATTAACGTAGAAGGAAGTTAAGGATTCGCAACCCGTAAATGCATAAGGTCCGTACTTAACCTTTGCCGCCTCAATAACTATTTCGGAGATATCCTTACAACCTGCGAAGGCATACTCGCCGATAGAAAGCAGTGCATCGCTAGTAACAACCTTTTCGAGATTTTGGTTACCTGCAAAAGCATAATCCGAAATTACGCAAGCAGAACTTAAATCTAAAGTATCCTGCAAGTCGCAGTTTTCAAAAGCGTGCTGGTTAACAATTTGCAAATTGTTTTCCGAACTGAAGGTCACTTTCTGTAAAGACGTACAGTTGTAGAAAGCGCCGTATTCAATAGACTGCAATGTTGACGGCAAAACAACCTCTTCAAGAGCCGTCAGGTTAGCAAAGGCATAAGCGTTAATTTTTTCAACGCCCTCGGGGATAATTACCTTGGTAATGGTGCTATCACCTATAAACCACTGCTTAGTACTTTCGGCATCGTCAAAGGCCAGCTCTTCTTCGGTCTTAGCTATGTACTCAAAGTTAGAGAAAGCAAAATTTCCAATTTCACGCAAAGAAAGGTCTGCCGGAATGTCAACCAAACCGCCGTTACCGTAATAATGTGTAAGGCTTGCGGCACTGGTGATATATGGATCCTTTACTTCAACCGAAACAGACTCCGAATAGTAGGTGCTCTTGCCGTCCATCATAACCTTAACGGTAACGAAAGCAAAGCCCTCACCCGTAGCCGTAACAGTACCGCTTGAATCAACCTTTACAATTTCATCGTTACTTGTTTCAAAGACTACAGTTGTATCGTTGGGGAAATAAGCATCCAAATCGTAATTAAGCAGTACCGATTCAGACGGATACATTGTAAGCGAATAGTTTCCTTCAAAGAAACGGGTATCGCCGGTATCACCTATCTCTTTATCCTCGTTGCTAAGAATATAGTAAGCTTTTAGCGTATCGTAACCTGTCAAGGTGAAGGAATCTGCAACCGGCTTGTCGTAGCGCATATAACCTTCGTCGTCCTCGCTGAGCACGTTAACACGGAAGGTTACGCTCTTATTGGTAGCGGAGTCACGAACACGGATAATCGCACTGCCTGAACCTACAGCTACCAGTTTATTGTTAACCACCCTCACCACACTGGGACGTGAGGATGCATATTCCAAAAGCTCTGCCCATTCGGTATCGGGGTAAACCTTAGGCTCAAGAGTGTAAACTTCGTTGGGGCTAAGGGTAAGCACCTCATTCTCCATACTTTCCAGATAGAAGTCGGTGTACTCATCGGGCAAACCGATTTCATAGGTAGCATAGTTAAGCGCGTAGTCATAACAAGAAATAACAAAGGAATTCTTGTTAATAGAATTTTCTTTGATTTCGTATATATAATCCGTAAGTTCAAAGGTAACGTAGGTTGTGCTGTTACGCTGTGAATAAACAGGTGTCATATACTGTTCAAAGGCCTTCATAGCAGCTGTTTCAACGTCGTCGACAGTATCTAACATAACGTATCCCAACTGAGAGGACATAGTATAATGGTTATCGTATATGCCAACCTTTGCATAGAGTCTGTTTTTCTTCAAAGTCTTGTCATACTCGTAATAAAACTCTACGTCAGTTACGGTAGGCGCTTCAAAGTCTACTACCAACGGGAAGGTAAATACGTTCTTCTCGTTAGTATCAAGTCCGCCGTCTTCATAGTCAAGATAACCTACAAGTGTAACCGTATATTCGGTGTTATTTGCAAGGTTATAGTCCATTGTGTCAAACTCGATTTCAACGTTGGCGGGATAAATACTGCCGCCATCGCCGTAAGACTTTCTGACATCCGTGTCAACCGTTTCAAATACAACCTCACCCGTTGTATCGTCGGTAATTGTGATTTCTATTTTTTGGGCGCTGCGAAGCATACCTGCCCAAACAAATCTCAAAGTATGAATTGTACCCTCTTGGTTGGAAAGAGCAATATAGTCCCTGCTGGCAGAGATTATCATATCGTCGGGATCCTGAAGGAAATAATAAGAACCAAGATAGCTTACATAGTCTTCAGAAATGCCGCCTATGGGACGAGTTGCGTAAGCATCTGCCATAGTCTTATCTTCTATTGCTATCGAGTCGTCAAGCTCGTCAGCGTTGGTCTCGTAGTAATCAAGGTCAAACATCGGGGCTACGGACCAGTCGCCGTAGTATGCAAGATACGGAACGCTAAGGTCAATTTTTGTTCCTCTCACAGCGGACAAGGTAATAAAGCCTTCTACGTACATACCGTTTTCAAAGGATTTATCCAAATATTCTTTATTTTCATCTGTAAGAGTAATTGTAGCGGTAACGTTTACGCTTTCGCCTGCAAAAACCTTAAGTTTTGTACCGTTAACGGTGCCGCCCTCGCCATTATCAGAGGAGAATTCTATCTTTGCGCCATCCAATAAAACGGCTTCTTCGGTAACGGTTGTTTCACCGGCGTTGGTCTTGGTATCGCTAACGCCTTCGGTCAAAACGTAGGCGCCCAAATCATAAGTAAGGGTGCTGTCACCAAAGTTTGTAACCGTAAAGTGCATTTCGTATACACCGGTTTTTTCGGGATCATCGCCAAGCTCAAGCTTGGTTTTGTCCATTTCGTTGCCGTCGTTATCGTAGGTGGTAATGTAAGCGGTTGTGCCTATAGCGTTAATCAGATTCGCCAAGCCTGCGCCCTGCTTTCTTACCGCGTAAGGAAGTCCGTTGGTGTTTATTATAATATCCGCGGTCGACATCATAAGTTGATTAACCATAGCGCCGACTTTTACGTTATCGTTTGCAATTTCAGGGAAGTTTTCAACCACGTACTGTCTCATCAGTACCACAACGCCTGCCATATTGGGACAAGCCATTGAAGTACCTGACAAACGGTCGTATCCGCCGCCTGTAACCGAGGAAAGAATATTTCCGCCGTGAGCAGTGATTTCGGGCTTAATTTCCAAACTGGGAGTGGGACCCCAAGAGGAGAAGTCAGACATAAACGGACCGGAGGTCTGCTTTTTGCTTATCTTCAAGGTTCCGCCGCCCTTTGCAGCCAGCATTTCGCCATCGTCCTGCGAAATTGAGCAAACCGCGAGCTTCGCGTCACCCACGTTCATCTTAACTTCACCGGAAACATTGTTGTAAATAATGATACCTGCCGCACCCTGTGCTTCGGCAATCATAGCTTTTTCTTCAAAGGTGTTATCACCTCTGCGAACAAGGGCAACTTTTCCCGTAACGTCAAGCCCTGTATAGTCTGCCGTACGGCCAACACCGGGAATAACAACATATTCAATGCTGATTTTATCCTCATCGCCCAAAAGGGTTGCGCAGAAATCATTCTCTTCGCCTGCACCTGTGTTGGATTCGTCAAAATAAATAATAGTGTCTCCGTAAAGGATGTAAGGAGTTTCCACACCGTTGATGGAAGCTACTGAAAGAACGCCGTCATATGTACCGGGAGAGCCAACTGTACCTGTATCGGGGTTAGAGGTAAGACCTAAGTTACCGTTAGCCTCCGAACCGTATGCAGAAGAGTAACTGTTAGATGCCGCAACAACCATGCTGATGCCTGCCGCGCGTATCTTATCATATACGCCGTTTAAAATTTCCTCATCTGATTCACGGCTGAAGCCACAGGCCGTACCCAAGGACATATTGATTACGTCTACACCGAGAACCACACAGTCCTCAAGCGCTGACAAAATCCACGTGCTTCTCGCGGTGTCCATAATGTCAGAGAAAACCTTCATCGACACTAACTGTGCATTGGGTGCAACGCCGGTGATGGTATCGTCGTTACCAACAATTACACCCGAAACGTGTGTACCGTGGTTATTGTGGGTTGAATATACGTCGGGGTCATTGTCCGCATAGTCGTAGCCGTAAGGTACTTTTTCATTGATGTAAACATCGTCTGCGGTAAGTCCTTCGTACATATTGCTTGCTGTAGTCTGATTAATTACGGCAGCTACGTCGTTATATGTAAGACCGAGTTTTTCGGATGTAAAGTTATCTACTGAGAAGGCAGAGTGATTAGAATCCAAACCTGTATCAAGTACTGCAACTACCATGCCGCTACCGTCATAACCAGAACCCTCACTCTTGAAAATTCCGGTATCGTAAACGTTAACGTCATTCTCTACAAGCTGTGTTTCTGCAACGTTGTAAACCTCACTCACGATAATGCCTTCGCCATCGCCAAGCGATTTGCAGGTTATATCGAAATCTTCAGCACAAATAACAAGCTCAAAGCCGCTAAGTATTGTATCATAAATACTTCCTATAGTATAGGATACACCGGCCTCGTCCAAATCAGCAAGAATCCTACCCTGCTCTTCAAATATTTGCCTGCGAACCTTTGCAACGTTCTCTTGGTCAGATGCAAACTCCGTGAAAGACACCTGCTTATCGGTAGCCTCGTAAGCATCCATCAAAGCTTCAACGTTCACAGTAATTATTACCGAAATTTCCTGATCGTCCTTAACCGTGTCAGGAAGCTCGAACATTACCGAGTTGTCGAGATATTCCTGTAGGTCTATAGGAACAATAGATTCCAGTTTATTTACGTAGGATGCTTCGTAAGTTGCCTGCTCACCCGAAACTGTAAATGCGCCGAAAATCACAGATACAGTCATCAAAATTGCAAGCACTATCGAATAGTATTTGAGATGCGTCTTTTTCATTTGTCTTATGCCTTTCTCTTATGTATTCAAACAAGTCAATATTGATATATATATTATATATATTTATATAACACTATACGCCACATTATATATTACCTTATAAAGCAGAAAAAAGCAAGACAATTATTTCAAATTTTCCCTCATTTTCCCGATTTATTTAGTAGAGAATTATTTGTTTACTTTCTTGTAAATTTATGATATTATTTAAAAAGATTTAGTTGGAGGTGACCGTATGACGCAGGAGAAAAAATTGCTGCTGCACCGTATTTTCAAAATTATACTGAGTATAGTTTTAATAGCCGCAGGTCTTTGCCTAATTATAGCCTGCATTCAAATTTACCTTTCGGGTGACGAGCCTTATTCGAGAACGTCGGTTGCCGCCGCTTTCTCCCAAATTTCTTTTGTAATCTATCTCTGCTTTGCTTTGGTTTTAATTGGCTTTTTACTTGACCTGATACTTCCTTTAAGCCCGAACAAACCTAAAATCAGAAAGCAAAGAAATCTAATTTTATCCAGACTTTATTCTACAGCCGATACCGAGCAGTGCGACCCCAACCTTTTGCAAAAAATTCACGCGCAAAAGCGGCTTAGATATATCAACAAGGTAGTTGCAGCGTTACTTTGGGGAATCGGCGTACTGGTCTTTGCAATATATCTGCTAAGCGATGACCGTTTCTCGTTGGCAGATATAAACGGCTCGGTTATACATGCTGTTATGATGCTGATGCTGTCTACCGCAATTCCTTTCGGATACTCTATACTAAACGCATATTGGTCCGACCGCAGCAAAGACCGAGAAATTGCACTATTAAAAGAACTTCCCCGTCGTGAAGCTTCTGAAACCGCTTTCCCCGTCAAATCCCGCAATTTACTGATTTTGCGTTCTGTAATATTAACACTATCCGTTGCACTTTTGCTTTACGGATTTTTTACCGGCGGTGCGGCAGATGTTCTTGTAAAGGCCATCAATATTTGCACCGAATGTGTAGGATTGGGGTGATGGAATGAAAATAAAAAAGGCAACCTTTAAAAAATGGTTGCCGACAAAACGAAAAATAATGCAACTTTACTTCGCGCTTTTGTTTAACGCAAATCTAAAGGGATTTGCTTCAGGAAGCCTATATAAAGGTGACACCAAAAACGTGTGTGTTCCGGGGTTAAACTGCTATTCCTGTCCGGGTGCTACGGGGGCGTGTCCGCTGGGTTCTCTGCAGGGTGCATTCAGTTCTGATAATAAAAGCACCCTTTATTACGTGGGCGGAATTTTATTACTATACTGCATCCTTTTCGGACGGTTAATTTGCGGTTGGCTTTGTCCCTTTGGACTGATACAAGAAATTTTGTATAAAATCAAAACGCCAAAAGTAAAAAAGAGTCCCGTGACCCGCATTTTATCCTATTTTAAATACGTAATTTTAGTTGTTTTCGTATTTATAATTCCAATAGCCTATGCGCTGAAGGATCTTCCGCTCCCTGCTTTTTGCAAATATATATGCCCTGCCGGCACTATTGAGGGCGGTTTAGGATTGTTGGCCAACAAGGCAAACTCAAGTTACTTTTCTATGCTTGGTCCCTTGTTTACCTGGAAATTCCTTTTGATGATAAGTATCGTTGTCGGTTGTGTATTTATTTTCCGACTGTTTTGCCGTTTCATCTGCCCGTTAGGCGCCTTATACGGACTGTTCAACAAGATTTCAATTTTCGGTATTAAGCTTGATAACGACAAATGCACCCACTGTGGACTATGCGAAGCCCACTGCAAGATGGATATCCGCCAAGTTGGTGATCAGGAATGTATCAGTTGCGGCGACTGTATGAGCGTTTGTCCCACAGGTGCTATTCGTTGGAAAGGTTTGGGAATTTTCCAACAAAGATACAATTCTCAAGAGCCTGCAAGCAGACGAAAAAAGCGCACCGTGACACGCGTTATTTCAACGGTTTTGCTGGTTGTGATTTTGTTTAGCACCGTGTTCTACTATTGGAACGATACAACAACTCCGTCAACAGTACAGCAAGGTTTTGAGATAGGCGACCTTTGCTATGGTGCCGAATTGCAGATTATAACCAAAGATGGTATTCAGTCGCAAACAGTTGACCCCACAAAAACAGGAAAGCTGACGATTATCAATTTCTGGGGAACCTGGTGCGGACCCTGCATAGCAGAGCTCCCCTACTTTGACCAAATTGCTGATGATTACAAAGCTACGGTTTCCGTTATTGCAGTTCACACAAATATGGTATCCGATACGGCTCCCGCTTACATAAAAGAAAATTACAGTGATTCCAAAATCACCTTTGCCTGCGATTATGCGGTTGACGATTACGGTCTTTACGGCGGCTATTACACAGCGCTTGGAGGTCGTGACGCTTATCCGTACACCGTGATAATTGATGAAAGCGGAATTATCATTAAAACCTTTATTTCATCGGTTGAATACAGCGAACTTAAGGAAGTTATAGAACAAAATCTTGACTAACAAAAAACGCATCTGCACGAATGCAGATGCGTTTTTTATATCCTAATCATAACTGCCGACTGTGCCGGTTGTTCGAATTGCTCTATTAGTGCATTTTACCAGCCAAGCCCACAGACTTATCGAACAAATTACTTTTGTGTTTATCCCCACTACCACAAATGTGGTCGTTTTTGCCTACAATCAAAACCCCCACGGAAATCCGTGGGGGTTTTATTATGCTAATGCTTTATTCTAATTAGAATACCTTTTTCTTGCTTGCAACAAGAGCAACAATAGCCATAGCGCAAATCATTGCAATGATTACAGGAGTCATAATGCCTGCATCACCGGTCTGAGGAATGCTGGGTGTTTCGGGAGTAGCATCTTCAGCATAAGCAATAGATGCAGTGTATTCAGCATCCTTGTTGCCTTCGTTGGTAACAACCAATACGTTTACAGGTGTACCGTCAAGCTCAGCAGCGTAAACGCCGTCAGCAGCGGTAAGCTCTTCACCGTTCAAAGTAACAACTGCATCACCGTTGATGGTCAAGATCTGACCGTTCAAACGGCTGTTGATAGCATAGTAAACGGTTTCGCCTGCAGCAACCTTAATGCTTGTGAGTTCGGTTGCGTTGTTGATAACGATGGGGTTAGCCTCAGTGCCCAAAGGCCAGTTAATGTTTGCTTCGTAGCTAGCATCTTCTTCGCCTTCATTGGTAACAACCAACATATTTACAGGAGCGCCGGTAAGTTCAGCAACATAAGCACCGTTAACTGCGGTAAGTTCTTCGCCGTTGAGAGCAACAACTGCATCGCCGTAGATGGTTAAGATCTGACCGTTCAAACGGCTGCTGATAGCATAGTAAACTGTCTCGCCTGCAGCAAGTTCAATGCCGCCGAGTTCAGCTGCATCGTTGATAACGATGGGGTTAGATTCGGAGCCTAAAGGCCAATTAATATTAGACTCATAGAAAGCGGCTTCATCACCGTTATTGGTAACAACCAACATATTTACGGGAGCGCCGTTAAGTTCAGCAGAGCAAACGCCGCCTTCAGCGGTAAGATCTGTACCGTTGAGGGTAACAGCTGCATCACCGTAGATGGTAAGAATCTGGCCGTTCAAATAACTGCTAATAGCATAGTAAACGGTTTCGCCTGCAGCAACTTCAATGCCGGCAAGTTCAGAAGCATCATTTACGCGGATGGGATTTGTAGCAGAACCTGCGGGATCAAATTCAGCAGCAACGGTCAAATATGCATCATAGGGACCGCATTCATATCCGTAAGAATCTTCAAATGAAAGGAGCTGTGCAACAACTACTACAACGTCGCCGGCCTTAACGTCAACTGAAACTTCTTCGCCTACGATGGGTTCTGCGCCGTTAACGCTTACACCAAGCTGATATACAACAGGATAGTAACCTACGATATTGTAATCATCATCATAGATAGCAATAAAGCCTTCGTAAACGCTTTCACTCCACTCGGCATCTTCAACACTGAGGGTCAACTTACCGTCAGCATTTGCAACCCACTGATAGTAGTATTCGTAGTTGGTTTCGTAAGTGATATCAAGTTCAACATCAGAGATGTCTTCAAACTTTTCAGCGTTTTCATCAAAGCCGATGGGCTCACTTACGTTTACGGTATAGGAAGTATCGTCACCGGTAGAGCTGATACCAAAGATGCTGGAATCTTCATAAGGGCTGAAGTTATAAGTCAAAACGTTAACGTCTTCGTCATCGTCCATTTCAGCGTTGTATTCTTCACTCCAATATTCATTGTAGTAGAAGGTGATAACTGCATCGGGATCTGCAATAGTGAGAATAGCATAAGAAATGTCGGTCAACTGATAGTAAACAGGGCCGTCAGCTGAAAGTTCAGCTGTGAAATCGTAAGCCTTGTCCATATCTTCGATAATGATAGGATTATAAGCTGTGCCTTTTTCTGCAGGTACAAAAGAAGCCGCAATGCTTATGGAAGCAGGGCCGTTAACAACGGTCTCATAATAGCCCCAACTGCCATAGTCAACGTAAACTTCCTCGTCATCAGCAGAATAAATAGCGATTGTAACTGTTTCGCCGGGATATATACCCAAGGAAACGGAATCAGCACCGTCGTTGTATGCATAGTTAGTAGCCATCAAAGCAACTTCTGCGCTTGCTTCAACGTTGGAAATGTCTACAGTAAATGTGCCGCCATCTTCGCCGGCTGTCCACTCATAGTAGTAGGTGTAACCCTGCTCAGCAGAAGGAGTAAGAGTGTAGGTTTTGTCAAGCTCAATAGCTTCGGGATTCAGATGAGAACCAACAGGGGGTTCTTCCAAAACTAAAGTGAAGGTCTTTTCTGACTCTGTATTGCTGTTACCAATACCTACAACAATACCTGCCATTTGGTTCTGGGTCAAGTTAACGATAACGGAACCTGACATATCAGGCCATGTGGGACCCCACATACTATCAACGATATATGCTTCCATATCGTCGATAACAAGGTTGTAACCGCTCCATACGTTAGCGTCTAACAAATAGTAGATCTCGCCACCTGCAGGAACAGTAACAGTTTCGGGTAATGCTTCAACAGAAATGGGACTGGTCCATGAGGAATCCACGTCTTCTGCGTAAGCCACCGTTGCCATACACAATACTAATGCAAGTACTGTAATAAGGCTTACTAACTTTTTCATAAGTATCTCTCCTAAAAATATTTTTTCAAAAATTCGGGTTATACCGAAATTAATGACATCTAAACGCCTTACTCGGCGGCCTTAAGGATAATGGTAAGCTCGTAAGAGCCTTCATCAAAATTATACTTAGTAGTATCCTCAGCATAACCGCTGGGTGTGGTGGTAATGCTTGCATAATAATCTGCTTTTGCAAGATTAAACTCTGCAACGCCCTCCGCATTAGTTACAGCGGGAATACACATTTCATCGCACAACTGCACCATAACGCTCGAAACGGGATTACCCTCTTCGTCTGTAACAGTAACGGTGTATTTAACCTTGCCGTCGTCTGTAGAAACGGTTGAGGAGTTATCGGTTGTGGATGAGCTGCTGCTGGAACTACCGTCTTGTATATCAGTTTGGTCTTGACCGCAGGCACACATTAAAAGCGCCATAATCATAACCAAAACCAAAGCAAGCAATTTCTTACAGTTTTTCATCATATTTCCTCCTTCAAGACGACTTTATTTAAAAACCAAAGCCGCTTGAACACTTATAATATATTATTTTAGCACTCTATTTCACCAGTTGCAATACTTTTAACAAAATTTTTATATTTTTTTATGAATTTTTTTCTAATTTTAGTAGCAACAGGTAAATAACCAAGCAATTTCAGTATTAATATCACCCGTTACAGACTGTGTCAGATAACCGATCTCGGTCCACCAACCCTCTTTTTCGCCAATTTGTTTAAGAATATATACTAAATCCTCAGTCAATGGGTAAAGGCCCGTCTTACTGTCCATACAGTTGATATAATCAGTCACAAGTTCGGTGTAACTTTCCTTTTTAATAAAGTTTCCGGAATCATCAAAGAAATATTTTTTAATACCTACACCGTCGTTGATAATTGAAAGGAAGGAAATATACTTAGCATCAGAGCCAAGATTCATATATGCCTGTTTTCCGTTAATGTAGTAATAGCCGTTTGAATCCTTTGTAATGGTATATTTACTTGTTGCTGCAGTGATGTCAACGTACGTAAGCGAGGAAGCATTTCCTGTAAAGGTGTAAGCATTGGGAGTATGAGTGCCTTTGTAAACAATCCATTCCGCATCCGTATAGTCAGTGTCGGCAGCACCGATATTGGTAATTGTAATCGTGCCGCTTGACGAACTGCCCGAAGCAGTTATACCTAATACGTATTCGCCGCCAAGATTTGATTCCTTGACAGACATAATCATAGTGTTGGAAGATATAACGTCCTTTTGCTCGTTAAGGAAGAAGGGCGAACCCCAATAACTCAATGCACCGCCCGTGCAGGTAATGCGATACTTCGCAGACTGTGAGGGCTTGAAAATGAAGTAGGTAACTTCGCCTGAGTTTAACGACACCTTCGTTGTTCCTACGTCAGCCAACTGCACCAATTCGCCGTTGAGTTTAGTGTAACCGTCCGGTACTGAAATATAAAGCATTACTTCTTCGCTGGTTACACGTTTTGTTAAACGGAAGGAACTTGGCTTTTCATAACCCGAGGGTGCAGTAACAGTTACGGTATACGTGCCTTCAGGAAGTTTAAGTGTTGCCACACCTGAAGAATTTGTAACGGCACTGCCCTCACCTTCCGTTCCTTTAAGGTTAACACTAACGCCCGACATAGGCTCACTGTTCTCATTTACAACTTTAACGCTGTATGTCAGCTTATTAGAGTCATCCGTACCAGTGCTTCCCGAGGAAGTTGAGGATGATGTAGATGAACCGGAAGATGTCGAAGAAGTGGTAGTAGACGATGTCGACGTTGAGGATGAGCCCGCAGTTGAGCTTGACGGTTGCTGTGTGTTTTCACTCTTCTTTTCGAATGTAGCCTTAAAGTTAAGCTTAGCGGCAGGATATTCATTATTATCGTCAGGCAAAGTACCAGCGGTAAATTGCAGTTCGTCACCTGCCGAAACCTCGATTGACAAGGTCTTTTCCTTGCCCTCCTCTTCGAGAGTATGATAAACGTAAGAACTTAAATTATAAAGGGTAAAATTATAGTCAACGCCCTTTGTTGCAGAGGTACAGGAAATGGTTACAGTTCCGTCTTTATCAGCTTTGTAAAGATAGTATACACCCTGATCATTACCCGCTTCGATTTTTGCGGTAAATTTACCCATTTCTAAGGTGTATGGATTTCCCATAGTACCTGGAAGGAAGCTAAACTCAACCGTAAACTTTTTGGTTGTTTTGCCCGTATTTGTAATTGCCAAATTAACGGGAGTATATGTATCGGGAGAGGTCACAACCAAAGAAAGTGTGCCCTTTTTGGACTTGTACGTTTCCCCATCGTAAACAAGGGATACGTCGGAATCTTCAATGGTAAGCTGCATACCGGAAACCTTGTAAACATCGCAGTAAACCGTTTCACCGGCTTCAATTTCCACCTCAAATTCAGTAACGCCGCCAAACTCGAAGGGTTTCTCTTGAGAACCCTCTTCTGCCTCTATAGGCTTAAGATCAGAAATATTATTTGCTGTCTGCTGGCGATAATTTTCGTCAATATAATAATCAAAAGCGTCGGTAAAGCTTTGGGTATTGTCTATACTGCCCGCATGAATAAGGCTTACAACACCAAAACGGTCAATAATTACTGTTGTGGGATAAGCTTTCAAATTAAAGGCATTTGCCCATTCCTCACCGCAAGATACCATCGGGAAGGTCAGTTCAAGATTATCCTTGTATTCAGCTACAGATAAGTCATCGCCGTCATAAGGATTAATAGCTATTACCGCAATATCATCACTGTAGATTTCGTAGGCTTCCTGCAAGAAGGGGAATTCGGCTTTGCAGGGGTTACAATTAATATACCAGAAATTCAAAACCACAGCAGACTTGGTTTCAAGCAACTCTGAAAGGGTGTACTCTGTGCCGTCGCAGGCTTTAACAGTAAAGTCAAACATTACGTCACCGAGTCCAATGTTCACGTTGTTCAAATCTACGTCGTCGAGCAATTCCATCTTCAGTACAATATTCGTATTGGTAGTAAGCGGATAGCTTTCCTCCAAAAGATAGCCTTGAGGTACACTTTTCAAAACAGCAAAGTACTTACCTGTGTCTGCTTCAAAGGAGAATTCACCCTCACTATCGGTCTTTCCTACAGCAAAAAGGTCCTCCAAAGCAGCGTCCTTGTAAATAAAAATTTCTACATCGGATAAAGCCATACCGCCTTCGGACTTAACTGATAGTTCATAGGTGGATTTGCCACTGCTCGAGCCGCCCAAAACGGCAACTGCAACGCCAATTCCTATTGCAAGCACTAAAACTGCGGCAATCAAGGTCCAAAACAGTTTTTTATTTTGCCATAGATTTTTGAAAAATTGATTTTCTTTTCCCATAACACAACACGCTTTCTAATTTGGCTTAAAATCAGTTCGCTTCAATGTAACAACACATAAAGAGCCACGCAATATCGTTATTAATACCGGGCAAGTTATTACCGTCAGAATCCTTAAACAAATACAGGTTTGCATCGGGATCCCACCAACCTGAATACTCGCCGCGTTGCTGTAAGATATACTTTAAGTCCTCCGTCAAAGGATATACGCCCTTGTCTTCGTCCATATATTCAATATACTCCAACAAACACTCACTATAAGATTCTTTCTTTACAAACTCGCCGTCTTCATCAAAGAAATACTTGGAAACACCTGAAGATTCCAAAATCTTCTCAAAGGATTCAAGATATTTCGTTTTCTCACCTAACCACAATAAAACCAGCGGACCGTCCTTAGAATTCAAATGATAGTAACCGTCATTTTCATTTAAAACCAAATTGTAAGTATTGGTAGAGGCGGTAATATCAAAATCCTTCAAAACTGCACCTTCAGGCAATTTGTACTCAGAAAGGGCAACGGTTTTTTGGTATATCATCCACGGTTCGTCCTCAAGCGTACGCTCGGGGTCACCTGTTCGTTTAACGTTAAGCATAGAGTCGCTTGCAGCGTCGGAATCAAGGCCGATTACGATAACGGTCGTACCCGTTCCGTTGGTTCCGATCATACTTGCGCTAACCGAAATTGTAAACTTATTGTCGACTACTTCTGCAGCGCTGTTTTCCTGAACAAAATGAGGCGCGCCGTAATATCCGATTATAGCATTATTATTCGATACGGAAAATTCATACGTACCCGCCACCGTCGGCGAAAAGAGGAAGTAATTACGGCCTGCTGTTAGGTCTACGTGGGTACTGCCTGCGTTAACGGTATAGGCGTTATGCTCTTCCCCGGCGGCATATAAGCTTACGGGCTCTCCCGCAGAGGAATAGGCCAGCGTAACAGTAAGCTTAGTGTCGGTTGCAGAAAGGGTTAAACCGTCTTTCTCGTAATAGTAATCCTCCGCATCGCCGGTAAACACAAGTTCCACGGTATAATCAGCGCGGGGCAGCTTCTTTTCTGCAACGCCCTGCTCGTTAAGCACCTGCAGTGCAACCTGTTCGCCACCGCTTAAAAACTGAACCACAACGCCTGTGGTGTAGGGCTCACCGAGGGCATCCGTAACCGTTACACTATAGACCGCTTTGCCGCCTGCACAGCCACTGAACATACCGCAAATCAGCAATAATGCCAACGTCATTGTAAAAAATCTTTTTATTCGGTTCATATTATTCCCCTCGTTTATAATCTAAAAAATCAGCCGTTCGGTCCTAAAGTATCGTAGTAGTAGCACAACTTAATCCAGGCGTCATCGACACCTTCAAAGGTATACTTATCCATAAGCAACTGCAAAATTTCTGCAAGACGCTTTGTCACAACAACACAGCCTTGGCATTCCTTGTTGCCGGTTGTAATGATATCGTCAAGATATCCCTTCATTTCGTTTGTCAAATCCTTGCCTTCACCGTGGTAACGACCTGCAAAAACATCGTCAATCATATACGTCTCGGCATTGGTATCGTATTCGTCGCCCCAAAGTTCTTTGAGTTGCGCTTTGGTCTTGTCTACGTCACCGTTATTACTATTTAAGAAGGAAAGGATATAAAGGTCGTATTCGGTCTTGGTAAAGTCGAAACCGCCCTTGTCTATCATACTTGAAATCGAAGTATCAAATAGCGAAGTAATTCCCGTAAAATCAGCATAAATCAAGCTGCCGTACTTCTGCTTGCCGCTTGAATCCTTGCCCAAATCTTCGTAATACTTACCGTCCGAGCCGAGAACCACGTCTATACCGCCTGTAATCAGGTGATACATAGCCGAGCCCGTAGCATCGGTATCATAAGTAAAGTATCCGGGAGAAGCCAAACGGAAGAGATCATAAGTTGCTGCGATATACTCAATATCGTAGTAAATGTAGCCCACTTCATAAAGATCCCAGAAGGCAATATCGATATAATATTCCTCGCCCGCCTTCATGTAGTATACCATCGAAACGTTCAGTTCATCGTTATAAAGACGTTCGTCCATTTCATAAACATACAACAATTCGCGATCTTTGTTAAATATCCAGGCATCAGTTCCCTGCTGGGTTTCACTTCTTGAGGTTATACGGTATACGCCTGATTTTGTAGGTACAAACTTTGCAAGTTTACCTCTGGGCATAATAACTCTGTCATAATAGAAGTTATTTGTGCTTATATTCTTACCAAGCTTTGCTTCATATGCCGAGAAGGAAGCAAGTCCTTTAATTGGGTCTTCCAACTGGGTGTTTCCTGTGCCGTAGGCCTGATAATACTTACATATCTTAAGCCATTCTTTATCATCCTGATCGTCGAAACCTGCTACAGAATCAATTTTCATAAGAATTTTTGCCAATTCCTCGGTCACTGTGCAGATACCGTTCAAAGCAGAGTTGGATGCCAAAGTAAAGTAATCTAAAATTTCTTCATAATAATCGGTTGCCACACCTTCGTAGCACAAATCCCAAATACTTTCTTCTTCGTTGTACTGGGTATAATTCATCAAATCCGCAAGAAGCAAAGGTCCGTTCTTTGAGCCAACGTGGTAATAACCGTCACTGCTGTTAAGGACAATGTCAACGTAATCATATTCAAAGCCGTCGGCAGAGGTTGCGGCTAAACGCGGAATATATGTATCGGTAGTGATTTTATTTGAACTAACAACACGGAAATTCTTGATATAAACCGTATCGTCGCCCTCACTGGTAGAATCATCCTTGATATAGCAGAGTGCTACTTCATAGGTGCCGTCTTCCAAGGCAACCCAAGGATAGCAGGTCTGCCAAGTCGGTTTTTCCGAAACACCCGATATCTGATAAATTGGCTCATCATCAACGATAACGTACAAAATATCGGCAGAAAGTTCCGAAGAAATCAAATAGTCAAAGGCAATAGCCTGACCCGCCTTAAGCTCTACGTCAGCGTAAATAATGGCATACGAGCCGTCAATCTGCTGGTTTGAAGCCTTCATACAGTCAACGCCGTTATACTTTGTGGCAACAAAGGGCCAAGAATACTCCGCATCCTCACCCTCGGTTTCGGGGCGGTAGGTTATGTTGGCGTCACCCTGATTCAAGAGTGCGGCAACGTTCTCGGCAGTATCCATTGTATAGGTGGGTTTAATAACCGTAAGAAGATCACTGGCAGAGTCTAACAATTTTTGCTCATAATCATCAGCAGTAAAATGTTCAAAAATACTTGTGAAGGATCTAAGACTGGTCAATGCGCCCGATTCTACCAAGCAAATCACACCGTAACGGTCAATTACAACCGATGTAGGATAACCCACAACGCCGAAAGTAGTAGACCAAGAAGCAGGACAGCCTGCCATATCAAAGGTGAGTTGCATATCCTCTTGGAAGGGCTTGATTAAGGTGGCGCTATCCAACGGGTCAAGCGCTATGATGCCTACGTCGTCTTTATACAACTGATATGCTTCTTCCATAATAGGAAACTCGGTAATACACCAGCTGCAAGTGGTATACCAGAAGTTAAGGAGAACCATATCCTTTTCTTTGAGCATCTCGGAAAGGGTAACTTCCTTGCCGTCGGCATTGGTAACCGTAAAATCATACATTACGTCGCCCACACCTAAAGTAGTGCCCGATAAATCCCCATCGGTAATAACCGATGAAGTCAAGGTGATGTCGGCAGTATTACCGGTAAAGCTATAACTGTCCTTTACATCATAGCCCTTGGGCACGCCCGACAACTTAACGGCATATTTCTTGCCGCCCGAAAGATTAAAGGTTACTCTTCCGTTTGTATCGGTCTTTCCGTAGTCCTCCAAATCGGAACCGGAATAGATGTATACGTCAATTTCGCTCAACGCCATACCGCCCGCAGAATGCAAAAGAACGGTATACGTACCCGCACCGCCTACGGCAGTGTCATCATCCGAGCTTACGTTTTCGTTGCCGCAACCGGTTAAAAATGCCGCCGTTGACATTAGAATCGCAAAAATCAAAATCAGCGACAAAAGTTTTTTGTAATGTTTCATTTTACCCTCCAAAATATTGCAAAAAGTTAAAAAATCATATTTCACCATTTTAATAAAAGGTTACAGTATATGATAACATATTCTCACAATTCAGTCAACCATTTCCTTTTTAAAAAAATATTTCGTTTTGGTATACCAAAAGTTGCATATAGTTTGTCATATTTTAGAAAACGATTATTTAAATTAACGTATGTTTTAAAAATTAAAATAGCCCCCGTTACAACGGAGAACTATTTTTTTGGAACTATTGAACTTAATGCCACGAATAAAACGAGTCTGAAAGCCTTACTTGACTAAAGTAAGACTGCGTGCCAATTATTAATGGCCACGCAAATCTAAATCAAGCCAGAAAATGATATTCTTGCTAAACGTTTCCTCTCTATTAGAATCCCAACAGGTCACTGAATAATAAGTGCCCGTTTCTATATCCTCTATGTGACGAAAATAGTGACTTGTCGAATGGATAAAATCCAGCTTTTCGCTGGTTTGCCTGTGTACCTCAATACTATCAAAATCTTGGCTGTAGTATTCTTTCAACTCTTGCTCGTCAAGATCACTCTTGACAAGAATAGAACCCATATACTGCATACCGTTTCCATTACCCGTAAGCTTTCCCGCGATTGAAATCGAATCGACTAAAACGGTATTTTCGGGCAGGTCGTATTTAACCAAATTCTTTTCAATTTTATTGGCAATACAGTTATTTATTATCACAATACTCGGATAAAAGCCCAACAATAAAACAACCAAAACTATAGCGATAATTTTAAAAACCTTCTTCATTTTCCCACCTCTTGCTACGGCAAATATGACACAAAGCCCTGCTCGCCGGCTATATTATATATTCCGTAAAAATTTTCAGGCAAAACTTCGCTGTCGTCTAAATCAATTTGTGACCAAGACAAAAATCCTTCTTCTATATCCGATATTGCGGCACCGGGTAAATATATATAAAACTCGTTCGCATTGTCAAATCCGTACGGTTGGGTATAAATATATTTAACGCCGTCTTCATACGTGGTTTCTCCCGTTGTGGTTTCAACCGTCAAACTCTCTAATTCCGTAAAGTAAATATATTCGCTTATCTTTTGAGTTGGTGCAAATTTACCGGAAAATTTGCAATAATACTCAACTCCATTAGGATATTCGTTACCTGTCTCACCTATATTAGAATCGTGATATTCACCCACAAAGTTACCGTCAGGCGAAATTGTTATTTCGGTCGCCCAAGCGCCGACACCACTTGAAAACCGAAAAGAATTTGGTATCGTTCCCCAAATGCTTGGGATATCATAATTATCATATTCGCTATACCAAATAATTTCATCATTACCTATACTTAAATATTCTTTTGTCTTATTTTCGTATTCTTCCTTTGAAACCTCTTTATCGTCAAAGAAATAAGTGTCGGCGTATATTTTCCCTTCCTCAACGGTTGTTCCGTCCCACCAAGAAAAAGATACGGAAAATTCAACTTCAGCATTATCATCCAATTCATAATATTCATAGTTTATATGCGTTGGCGCTGCGCCGTGTCTTTCGTATAACAATGCCGAATTATTGAGCAACTTAACATACGAATTATTTTCAGTATACCAATGGTAAACCTTTCCGTTTTTCAGAGTAAAAAACCAATGATACGGATATTGCCTAACACAGAGTTCATCAACACCGTCGCCGGTCATATCTATATAGGTATATGTATACGAATTTTGTGACACGTCAAATTCTAAGTATTCGTCAATCGGCTTTTCATCACCGTTTTTATCAACAGCGCAAATTTCATTCCTGATAAACTGTTTATACAGTTCTTTTGCACTTTCGTCTTTAGCATTATTACAGCCCGAAAAAATGCACAAAAGAAACCCAAGCACCAAAACCAAAGAAAATATTTTTTTCACTCTGTCTCACCCCTTTAAGCCTTTGCACCCATATTTTACCATAACCTTAAGGCAAAAAGTAGTTAAAATCCTGTAATCTTGTGTGACAATTCTGAAACCGTTTTGGCACAGTTTTTAAAATTTCGTAATATATTGTACCAGGTGATATTATGAATTCTTTAGATTATACTCAAAAGGCTGTTGCAGATATAAGGGGCAACGGCAATGCCCCAAGGCTTTTCGGTACGGTTAAGTTTTACGAAATGAAAGATTTTGTCTTAATAGAAGCTATAATTGACGGCCTACCGCCATCAAAAAGCGGTTTTTTCGGCTTTCATATTCACGAAGGTGAATCTTGCGGCGGCATTGATTTTGCAGAAACAGGCGGACATTATAACCCACAAGGTTTGGCACACCCCGCCCATGCAGGCGACCTGCCCCCGCTGATTTTGTGTGACGGCGGCGCTTTCATTGCCTTTGCAACCGACCGCTTTAAGTTAAAGGATATTATTGGGAAAACCGTCGTTATACACAGTAATCCCGACGACTTTACCACCCAACCCGCAGGCAATGCAGGCACAAAAATCGCTTGCGGCGTGATTAAAAGTATCTAATATTTTGAAAGCACTTCATATCGAAGTGCTTTATTTTTTGAGTAGTTTGAACTTTGCTTGGTCGGAATTCACTTGAAAAAATGATAATAATCGGTTATAATAAAGAAAAATCTCAGTAGCCGACATTAAGGCAGAACGGGGGCAAGTATGAATATTTGGCACGACATAGACAGAGAAAGAATAAAACCCGATGATTTTATTGCTGTTGTTGAAATTCCAAAGGGAAGTAAAAAGAAATATGAACTTGACAAAGAAACAGGTTTTATAATACTTGACCGTATTTTACACACCTCTACCAGTTACCCCGCAAACTACGGATTTATCCCGCGTTCCTTTGCCAGCGACGGTGACCCTTTAGATGTTTTGGTGCTATGCAGCGAGCCGCTCGAACCGTTAACCCTTGTTCGTTGCTACCCTATCGGCTATATTACGATGCTTGACGATGGAAAAAATGATGAAAAAATTATAGCCATACCCTTTGGCGACCCCACCTATAATCAATATAATGATATTTCGGAACTGCCAAATCACATCTTTAGCGAAATGCTTCATTTCTTTAATGTTTACAAAGCGCTTGAAGATAAGGAAGCAATTGCCAAATCAGTCAATGGTCGAGAGGCTGCAATAGAAGTTATTTCTACTGC
>CAZHYD010000003.1:0-30559 GCA_964536645.1 uncultured Ruminococcus sp. | reverse complement strand
TACGAGTATTTTAACAAAGCTACAGCGAAAAATACTTGTTTCAAAATCTGATTCAAGTTTAAATGCTTTAGCTAGGAGGAATATCAATGAATTTTGATGTTATTATTGTCGGCGCAGGCCCCGGCGGTATTTTTGCCGCGTATGAGCTTATGCAGCAAAACCCCAATTTAAAGGTAGGCGTTTTTGAAGCCGGTCACGAGCTTAGCCGCAGAGTTTGCCCTATAGACGGGGAAAAGGTTAAGAGCTGTATCAGTTGCAAAAGCTGCAGTATTATGAGCGGTTTTGGCGGCGCGGGCGCTTTTTCCGACGGAAAGTATAATATAACAAACGATTTCGGCGGCACGCTGTATGAATATATCGGCAAGGCTAAAGCTCTTGAACTGATGCGGTATGTAGATAAAATCAACCTTGATTTCGGCGGTGAGGGCACAAAGCTTTATTCTACTGCGGGTACGCGTTTTAAAACCCTTTGTATACAAAACGACCTGCATTTGCTTGACGCTTCGGTGCGCCATCTCGGAACCGATATTAACTACGTAGTGCTTGAAAATATCTATGCTTATTTAAAGGACAAGGTGCAGTTTTTCTTTGACACTCCCGTTTTAAGTGTTAGCGTTTGTGACGGCGGGTACGAGATAGTAACCAAGGAGGAAAAATATACCTGTGAAAACTGTGTTATTTCGGTTGGAAGAAGCGGAAGCAAGTGGATGGAATCGGTTTGCCGCGAGCTTGACATTACGACAAAATCCAACCGTGTTGACATTGGTGTGCGCGTGGAATTGCCTGCCGAGGTTTTTGCCCCCATTACTGACGAGCTTTACGAAAGCAAGATAGTTTACCGCACCGAAAAGTACGGCGACAGGGTGCGAACCTTCTGTATGAACCCCAAGGGCGCGGTTGTAAATGAGAATACGAACGGAATTATAACCGTTAACGGTCACAGCTATGAAGACCCCAAAAAGCAAACCAAAAATACAAACTTTGCACTTTTGGTAGCAAAGCATTTTTCGGAGCCCTTTAAGGATTCCAACGGCTATGGTGAATCTATAGCAAGGCTCAGCAATATGCTGGGCGGCGGGGTTATTGTTCAGCGCTTTGGTGATTTGATTAGAGGTCGCCGTTCAACCGCAAACCGCATTGAAGAAGCCTTCATCACCCCTACACTTAACGCAACTCCGGGCGATTTGAGCCTTGTTTTGCCCAAGCGTATTCTTGACGGAATTATTGAAATGATATATGCGCTTGATAAGGTGGCTCCCGGTACCGCGAATGAGGATACACTGCTTTACGGCGTAGAGGTTAAGTTCTACAATATGGAGGTTGAGGTTGACAGCAAGCTTGAATCCAAACACAAGGGACTTTACGTTATAGGTGACGGCAGCGGTATCACACACTCGCTTTCCCACGCTTCTGCAAGCGGCGTTCACGTAGCCCGCAATATTGCAAAATAATATTTTAAAATAAAAACCCTTTGAGGAAAAACTCCTCAAAGGGTTTTTATTTTATCTTATTAAGTGTATCTTCGGTTAGGATTTTTTTAATGTTAACGAAGAATAGTATTATCGCAACCGTGGCAGAGGTAAAGTCTGAAATAGGCTCTGCAAGGTAGACGCCGTTAGTACCAAGGAACATAGGCAGGATAATTGCCAACGGCACAAGCAGTATTATCTTACGAAGGGTTGCAACAAAGAGCGAAAGTTTTGCCTGACCCAATGCCATAAACGTAGGCTGAATACCCTGCTGTGCGCCGAAGAGCAACATTCCCGCTATAAACAGGGGCATTTTTTGTCCGCAAAGGGTTATAAGCTCGGCCGAGTTTGTGAAAAGGCCTGCAAAGAATTTCGGGAAAATCATAACCGCCGAAGTTGTTACAAACGAAAAAGCGGTGCAAATAATAATCATAATACGGTAGGTGCGTTTAACCCTGTCGAACTTGCCTGCACCGAAGTTATAACTGATTATCGGCTGAACACCCTGTGTAAAGCCTGCAAGCGGGGCGTAGCACATTTGCAAAATGCTTTGCATAATGGTTATAGAGCCTACGTAAATATCACCGCCGTAGGTTTGCATACCGCTGTTAAGGGATATTGTTACAAGGCTTTCGGTAGACCGCATAACAAATGGCGAAATACCGAGTGCCATTACCGATTTGATGATACTCCAGTCGGGCTTTAGGTACTTAAACCTTATTTTGAGAACGGCTTTTTTGCTTACAAGGAAGGTTACCACCCAAACGGCACTTACAAACTGCGAAATAACCGTAGCAAGAGCGGCGCCCGCAACACCCATATCAAAAATAAAAATAAATACGGGGTCAAGAACTATGTTTATAACAGCCCCTATAACTACCGAAATCATACCCGTTTTGGCAGCGCCTTGGGATATGATATAAGCGTTAAGGCCAAGCGACAGTTCTACAAAAACCGTACCCAAAAGGTAGATAGAGGTATACGTAGCGGCATAACCGATGGTGTTTTCACTTGCGCCGAAAAGGTAGAGCAAGGGCTCCATAAATAAGTAAAAGACAACCATCAGCAAGACACTGAAGAAAATAAGCAAGCTAACCCCGTTGCCAAGGATTTTTTCGGCGTGTTCGGTATTCTTTTTGCCCTGCCAAATTGCCGAAAGGGGAGCGCCCCCTGCGCCTACCAAGGCAGAAAATGCCGATATGAAGGTAACTATAGGGAAGGCAATTCCTACGCCCGTCAGCGCATCTGACGAAGCGTTCGGGATATGGCCGATATAAATGCGGTCAACAATATTGTAAAGAATGTTTATAACCTGCGCCACAATAGACGGAATTGCCATTTTAAACATAAGTTTAGACAGGCGTTCACTGCCTAAAAGGCCTTCTTTGAGGGACACGCTTTTACCTTCTTTCAAGGGGTGTTTATTTTATAAATAAAAGGAATATAAGGATTACGCAAATGCCGAAGCAGGTCATAACCAGCGCAAAGGTAAAGCCTTTCGAAATTTTGCGGGTAGTCTGCTCAATAGTTTCACTTGCGCTTGCAAATCTTTCGCCTTGACCTTCTTTTTTCAAAATACGGCCATAAATGTTACCAAGCGCAAAGGCATATTTTCTGGTATGGGGTTCGGACGGTTCTTTTGCCGCACGGAAAACCGTTTTGTGAAGAAAGTAAACAATAAAATCCGTTATATCACAAATTATGCGGCAAAGGACGGTTAAAAGGAATATTATTCCGTTGAAAAGCGGCTCACAAATATCGGAAAAAAAACGGCAAACTGCGTTGAAAATAAATACAATTTCCTTAATCAGTGGCACGTAAAGATTTTCTTCAAGGGTGAATGCCTTTTCGAAGGGGTTAAAATGAACCTTTTTTCCGTTCTGATTTTTCATAAGCAGCAGGGGAATAACTAGGGCAAAAACCGTAACGCCAATGCAAATTGATATAAGCGCACCTTTAAGGTTTGCAAAGGATAGATATTCAATACGGTGGTGCATTTCGTAGCCGTTTACAAAATCGGTCATAAGGGCGGCTATTTTTTCGCTTACAGAGTGGGGCATAAGTCCGAGCACAAGTAGCGGCAAAGCCGAAATCCAGAGTGAAATGCCGCTTAACAAGGGCATTTTTTCCTGAGTTTTGGGTGTATCCTCGGTTGGTTTTGCCACAAAAATTGTAACAAAAAGCTTTAGCATATATGCCAATGTAAGACCGCCTGACAAAAGGAACAGCCACTCAACCGCGGTGATTAAAGCACCCGCGTGGCTAGCATATTCAACAATGCTTTCATGGACAAGGGTTTTTGAAATATAACCGCAAAAACCGGGTATGCCCGCAAGCGAGCAAGCGCCAATAAGGAATGGCACCATAATTGCAGGCTTGTTGCGGCCGTAGCCTTTCAGCTTGTTAATATCAAGGGTATGGCTTCCTTTATAAATAGCGCCGGCACTAAGGAAAAGCACAAGCTTTACTATAGAGTGATTTATCATATAAAGCACGGTGCCGTTTGCAGCAAGGGCATTTTCTTCGCCAAGCAGACAAATCATAGAAACCCCTACCGTAATAAAGCCTATTTGCGACAGCGAAGAGCAGGCAAGCGTGCGCTTCAGGTTGGTTGAAACAAGGGCTAAAACTGCACCGAGCACCATTGTGATAACGGCAAGCACCAAAAGTGTATAGCCCCAAATTTCGTTATGGCGCATAATGTTTGCGGTTATAACCAGTATACCGAAAACACCCGTTTTGGTAAGCACGCCCGAAAGCAAAGCACTGGCGGGAGCGGGGGCTACGGGGTGCGCTTTAGGCAGCCAGATGTGCAAGGGGAAAAGACCTGCTTTTGAACCAAAGCCGAAAAGCATACAAAATGCGGCGGTATAAAGTGCGGGTGAAGAGCCTGCGGCTGTTACGGCGTCGTACAGTTCGGAAATTACGAGCGTTCCCGTAATGTTATAAAGCATAAACAGTCCCATTAAGCAGGACATACCGCCGAGAACGGCTATAGTAAGGTAGGTTTTGCCTGCCGCCATAGCGTCGACAGTTTCTTCCTCTACGACCCATACGTAAGATGCAAATGACATTATTTCAAAAAAGATAAAGGTCGTAATAAGGTCACACGAGAGGAAAACTCCCAAGGTGCCGCCAAAGGTAATTAGGAAGAAGAAATAAAATCTCGTTGTTTTGTGACCCTTAAAATATTGCGGGCAAATCAGTGATGCCGCAAACCACATAAATGCGGTGACGGCAGCGTAAATTAACTGAAAACCGTCAGCCGAAAAGTTCATTGAAAGAATGCTTACAGCAGAGCCCTTGGCAAAAATGGCCGAAAGCACAACCAAAGCCAGCACAACCAAAGAAGAAAGAATTACCGTTGCGTTTTGAAGCAGGGGTCGTTTTTTACCTATTATAAGTACCAAAAATGCCGCCGCAAAGGGCAGGAAAACGGAGGTTAAAATCAAATTACTCATAATCCTAAAGCCCCCTTAATGACGTCTAACGGGAGGCTTGCGAAAATACCCATCAAAACGCAAAGAAAAGCGCAAATTTCCATAGGAATAAGCATTTTGAGGTTAGCCTCTTTAGCATCGTCAAAATCGTTCACACAATCTTTTCTCGGGAAAAATGCCTTGATTGCGGGTGTTAGCATATAAATTGCAGTAAGCAAAGCCGAAATAAGTATTATCCCTGTGCCGATTACGGCAAGCAAATTGCCGCTTTCAATAGAGGAAAGACAAATATACCACTTGCTGAAAAAGCCGCAAAATGGGGGAATACCTGTAAGTGCAAGGGCAAAAACAGTGAAAAATCCAAAGGTGAGCGGCATCTTTTTACCTATGCCTTCAAGCTGGGGTACGTACTCGCGGTCGCTGTTGTGCAGTACCGAGCCTGCGGCAAAGAATGCACCTATTTTAATTACCGAATGGAACAAAAGGTGGCAAAAAGCCGCTATCAACGAAGCTTCGGTCATAACCGTAACCGCAAAGACTATATACGAAAGGTTTGATATGGTAGAGTAGGCAAGCCTGCGCTTGAAATGCTTTTGGCGAACTGCCATAACCGAACCGTACAGCACGGAGAAAAGGGCAATAGCCATTACTGTATACTGCACCCAGCTACCAACCAAAAATTCTGTTCCGAAAGAGTAGTAGGTAAGTCTTATCAAAGCGAAAGCGCCCGCCTTAACAACGGCTACCGCGTGAAGCAGAGCAGTAACAGGTGTCGGTGCGACGGAGGCCGTAGGCAACCAACTGTGCAGTGGGAATATTGCCGCCTTAACGCCAAATCCTAAAAACGAAGCAAGGAAAAGAATTTCTGCTAAAAGGCGGTTTTCGGCATCCAAAAGATTACCGCCTAAATTAAAATCGGTAGAGCCGTTAATAATTAAGAAAACTACGCCCGCAAAGGCAAATGCCGCACCGCCGATAGAGTATATCATATATTTTCTTGCGGCGCGGTTATGCTTTTTGCCCATACCGTGAGCAACAAGCGGAATTGTTGTAAGTGTAAGCATTTCGTAGAAAAGATACATCGTAAGTATATTTCCCGCCATAGCAACACCGATAGTAGCTCCGAATGCCATCACAAAAAAGCAGTAAAACATTTGAAGCTGATTTTCGTTCTTCATATAATCAAAGGCATAAATGGCAGTTAAGGGCCAAAGCGTTGCCGAAAGGCAGGAGAAAATCTTACCCGCACCGTCGAGCTTTAAAGTAAGGCTTAAATCCTTGGCAAATTGCCAAATTACAAGTGTATCTTCAGGCACAAACAATGCCGAAAGCCATACTGAAACGGCTGAAACCGTAAGACCGATTAAAACATAAGTGTTTCGTTGGCGGTTAGTCCTAAAGGGTATAAAATACAGCAGTGCGCCCCAAAGCATAGGCAGGAACACAGGTATTATTAAATAAAATATTTCGTTCATACTGACCACCACGTTTTAAGCAAAAAGGGAAGCCGCGATGCTTGTAATATAGGGCATAAGCGCGCTTATAAAAATACCGCCGAAAACTGCAATAAGGGATAAAACTATAAGCGGCGCTGTCATAAGTATCGGTTCTTTTTGAACAGCAATATCGGATTCCTGCTTTCCGAGAAAAGCCTTAATGGGCACTTCGAATAAATATCCTGCCGTGAAAATAGCCGAAATTAAAAGAATTATCGGAACAATGAAGCTTAGCGCGCCGAGATATTCGAGCTCTAAAGCGGCAGTTGCCAAATACCACTTGCTGTAAAAACCGCCTGTGGGAGGAATACCTATAAGCGAGCAGGAAAGCACCGTAAAGCAAATAAAGGTGATAGGCATTTTTTGACCAAGACCCGAAAGCTCGCTGACTGTTGTTTTGCCGCTTAAATAAATCACCGCACCGGCACAAAGGAACAGTCCGATTTTAACTGCGGCGTGGAATATGATTTGTAAAAGAGCGCCCGTAGTGCCGTTTTCACTAAAAAGGAAAAGTCCTATAAGCAGATAGGAAATCTGGCTTACGGTTGAATACGCCAAACGCTTTTTGAGAACGTTTTCGCGAAAAGCCAAGACAGAACCCATAAGCACGGTGAAAAGAGCTATGATAATAAGGGTCGTTTGCACCCAAGTGTTAGTAAGGTTACTACCGCCAAGAGTGTAAAAAACAGTTCGTACAATGCCCAAAACACCTGCTTTTGCTATTATACCCGAAAGCAATGCGCTCGCGGGAGAGGGGGCTACAGGGTGGGCAGTAGGAAGCCAGGAATGAAGCGGGAAAAGACCTGCCTTCGCACCAAAGCCTATGCAAACGAAGAGTGAAGCCAAAAGGGTAAGATTTGTTGTTTCGCTGTGATTTCCTCCCGAAGTGAAGGCAAGGCTACCGTTTGCAGCCAGCACAAAAATGCCGAAAAGGGCGAAAAAAGCACCGCCGATAGAATAAAAAAGATATTTTTTTGCGGCGGCTACCGATTTTTCCGAAAGGTCGTGCAAAACGAGCGGCATTGAAGCAAGAGTTATCATTTCGTAGAAAAAGTACATTCCGGAAAGGCTGTCAGAAAAAGCGGCGCAAAGCATTGCACCCTCACTCAAAAACGAGAAAAGGAAAAATCTTTCTTCTTGCTTTTCGTGCTTCATATAAACCGTTCCGTAAACCGTTACAATAAGCCAAGCTACAACGGCAAGCAAAGCAAAGAATTTGCCAAACGCGTCTGTCGTAAATCCAAGGGTAATATTTTTCGCAAAAGTCAAGCTTGGGGTTTTAACCTCTTCCCCAAAAACGCACAAAACGCCGAAAAGTGTGATAACAGACTGCAAGGCCATAATAATCGCCATTTTGATATTACGGTTTTTTAAGGACTTAAGGCAAGGCATAATTGCCGCAGATATAAATGGCAACAGGAGAACGAAAATTAAATTTACCATTTTTTAACCTCCTTAACGAACGTTTAAAAAAAGTTCAATTCCCTTTTCAAAAAGGGTTATTATAGGCTGTGAATAAATACCCACCGCAATATTCACTGCCGCCATAACGAATGTTACCAAGCCGTATGCCTTCATCTGACTGAAGGTAATAGATTTGCGCTTGATATCGACAATCGGCGGCGAGAAAATATTAAGCAGGGTGCGCAAAAAGTAGATGACGTTAAGAATGGTACTGATGGCAAGAACTATCAGCACGGCATAGGTCACAAAGCCCGAGTCATAGTAATTTGAAAAAGCGGCTGTTGTGAAAAGGAACTTTGGCACAAAGCCTGCAAAAATAGGAATACCAACCATTGAAAGTGCGCCGACACCAAAAGTGATACCCGCAGGCTTATTCCAATGTGCCGCCGAGCGTAATGAATCAAAATCCTGCTTGCCGCCTACAGTAGAGGTAAGGCCCGAGGCTGACAAAAACAAAAGCGGCTTTGTAAGGGAGTGGGCAACGATTTGCATAAGGGAGGCGATAAGCGCTTCCTTTGTGCAAAGGCCCAGACCCATATAAATGTAACCGATTTGCGCTGCAGAGGAGTAGGCTATCATAAAGTTGACGTTTGAGGTTTTTATAGCCGAAACCGAGCCGAAAATCATAGCGCACATACCGAAAAGCAATAAAATTTTGGATATGCCAGAAGCGGCAAAAACGTCCCAACCGATAACTCTGAAAATTATTTTAAGCAGCAGGAATATATAGCCCTTCGAAATAACACCCGAAAGTATACCCGAAGCGGCGGGTGTTGCCGTACCGTAGGTATCGGGCATCCACCAATGGAACGGGAAAAGACCGCTTTTTATGGCAAGACCCGAAACGATAAGTCCCAAAGCCACCGTCAAAGGTTCGATATACTGACCCGTTTGCCAAAGCTTTGTTATTGATTCGTAAAGGTTTGGGAAAAGCAGGTGTCCCGTTACGGAATAAAGCAGTACGATACCAATAAGCACAAGACTTGAGCCGATAAGACTGAATATCATATATCTTGTGGCTGCAACAAGCGAGCGGGTTCGCTTGCTTGCCATAAGCAGCGCGCAGGAGGCAATAGTACATATTTCAATAAAAACGTATGCCGTAAAAATATCGTTTGTGTAGCAAAGTGCGGCAAGTGAAGCATGGGTGAGGTTAATCATCACATAGAAAAATTTATGCTTCGATGCGGCAACGTCTACCGTTATCTTGTGTGAGCCCGCAATAATGGTTAAAAGCATTACAACCTCGAAAAGAAGTATAAATGCCGGTTCTAAAAGGCCTGCCGAAATTTCGTTTCCGATAGGGGCATCATAGTGACCCATACGGTAGACAAAATAGTGCCCTTCAAGATAAAAGGCATTGTAAAAAAGTACGCTTAAAGAAAGTATTGCCGAAACAAAAAGCAAAGCATAGGAAACAAATCTTGCTTTTTTATCCTTAAAAGCAAAGCAGATTACCGCACTAAAAAGGGATAAAACAATTGTAAAAAAAGGAAAATTCTGTATAAATTGCATTATATCTCATCTTCCTCTCTGCAACATCTTTCGTAAATAACGTCAAGGTTAAGGGTGCGGTATTTTTTGTAAAGTCTTGCGGCAAGAGATAACATCAGTGCTGAAAAGCTTACCGACACAACAATTCCCGTAAGAACAAGACCTGCGGGTATGGGGTTTATGTAATCTGTAACAATAACCTCGCCCGTAGCATCAACAATAGGGGAGAGCTTTCCTTCAATATAACCCATAGAGGCTAAAAATAGATAAACGCCCGTATCCATAATATTAAGACCGAGAATCTTTTTCATTAAATTTCGGCAAAAAATAAGCATGGTGAAACCTATTGCAAAAAGAATCATTGCAGTTACTTCTTCGTAGTTTGTAATAAGGTTCAATTAAGGCGCCCCCTTTTGAAAATCATATAAAAACTATACATAGTACAGCACACAACAAGGCCAACTGCTACGTTTAGAGGAAGAATAAGACCGCCCGATAGTATGTCACCGGGGGTGCCGGGCGAAATTATGGAATGAAGCCCGTTGAATTCGTTGCCCGTAAAGAATGAGTAACTTTTTGACAGGCAGTAAAACGAAAGGGAAATAATTATAACTGTGTTTACAAATTTTTCAGGAATAACCTTTGCGGCCTTTTCTTCACCGTAAGCCATAGCAAAAAGGATAAGTCCTGTGCCTAAAATGGCGCCGCCTGAAAAACCGCCGCCTGGGGAGATATGACCGTTAAAGAGAATATATATTCCAAATACAACTATAATAGGAGTTAAAATTTTAACCGCAAACTTTATAATAGGGTCGTCAGAGTATGAAAAGGTTTCCCTTTTTTTAAGGGGAATTTCTATGCTCGAACCAAGCAATAAAAATACCGCACAGCAGGCTGTGAACAAAACAAAAGATTCACCCAAAGTATCAAAAGCACGGTATTCAAGAATCATACCTGCAACAGTGTTAACGGCGCCCGTTTCATCACGGCCTTCGCCAACGTAATGCTCGTAAACTTCGTTAACCGTGGGGGAATCGTCATAAGCAAAGCCCGGTATAAAGTTTACCGTTGCAACAAGCACGGCTATAAATATTGCACAGAAAAGTGCCGAAAAAACACCGCTGAGTTTTCTGGTTAATTTAATTTCCGTATTTTCAAGGTTATGTGAAATTTCAGGCCTTTTGCGATGAACGTACTTTTCTTTTCCGCTATGAGTATGTTCAACAGGTATATTTTCAATTGGGTCCGGATGCATTTCATCAAAGGTCAAATGCCCCTCATACCACTTTTTCAAGGTAGCTTTAAGGTTATTTTTCATTGCGGTCTACCTCTTTTGAAAAATTGGGGTCGGTTTCCTCGTCATCGGTATCCTGATCGATAAGGTGAAGCTTGCGAAGAGTGAGGAAAAACAAAACGCCGTCAACACCTGCGCCTACAGCTGCTTCGGTTATAGCAAGGTCGGGCGAACGCAAAAGCAACCATATTATTGCCATAATGATGCTGTAAGAGGTGAAAATAATCACAGCGGTCATAACCCTTTTTGAAAGGGCTGTAGCAACCGCACAGATAACAAGGCTTATAAGTAAAACGATTCTAAAAACCGTAATAAAAGTTTCAAGCATTAGTTTTCACCCTCCTTATCTGCTTCGATTTTGATTATATTTTCTTCCGAATAAATTTCTTCGGTAAGATATTCGGTCTTTACAAACACGTGGGATACCAAGGGGCTGGTGCACCACTGAACGAGCAAAAGTATTAAAAATTTAACCGCAACAACGTTAAATCCTGCCGAAATAATGCAGGCCGCAATAAAACACAAAAGAACAAGTGTATCACACATAGCTGCGGCGTGAATACGGCAAAGCGACGGCTTGAAACGGTATGTACCGAAAATTGAAATATAAAGAAGAACTATACCTGCGGCAAAGAGCAGGCAAACAAAAATGAAACGAATCCACTCGAGCATTACTCTTTACCCCCTTTATTATTCTTTTTGAAAAGGTTTATATAAATCTTGCTCAAAAGAATTGCGGCAATACAGCTAAGTAAGGAGTATATGAGTGCAATATCCGGAAGATAGTTTTCCTTAAACAAAAGGGTAAGCACGCAGATAACCGCAAGTATGCAGGTGGTAAGCATATTAATACCAATATAGCGGCTTATAATGTTTTTCGCCGTTATAGAACGTATAAGCGCGGCAACCACCGCAACTGCCAAAAGCAGACAAACAATTAAATAAAGTGAGTTATAAAAAGATTGCAGCATTTTATTTTTCCAACCTTTCTAAAATTTTCACAAGGGTACCGTCAGACAAGCCTTCGGCGAAAGAAATATCAATGCAGTGAATTGTGAAATTATCGTTTTCAAGCTCGGCCGTGATAGTGCCGGGGGTAAGTGTTATGGAATTTGCTAAAACGGTTCTTGCAAATTCACTTTTAAGGGGAATACGTGTTCTTATCAAAACGGGATGATTTTTTGTTTTAGGGTTAAGGATAATTTTAATCATCTTAATGTTAGATATGAAAATTTCTTTCAAAAGCACGAAAAAATATGCAAAAAGCAAGGGGATTTTTTTAAAAATTCTTATTTCGGTTTTTATTGTGTAGCCAAAGGCGCGACCCGCAAAAAACAAGGCCACCGCCACAGCGATTACACCTACGATGCATATTTCAAGCATACCCGCATCGGCGGTGAAACGTGAATTAAGAATAAGCCAAAAAATAAACAAAATAATTGACATACTGCCTGTCCTCCCCTTGTTTTTCGAAAACATAAATAGGAAATATAAAATATTATATAGATGAAATTACACATACAAAACCAACTTATAATAACATTTTAAAATGAAAGTGTCAAGGCAGTGCAAAAACGTAGAGGGTGCAAAAAACGTTTTTTAACAAAATAAGACCAAAAAATACAAAATGAAGCAAAACGGCAACTAAATATTTTCCTTTGGTTGACAGAACGTAATTTAAAATATATAATACAAGGTGGTGAATTATAATTATTATAAAATAATGCGGTGTGACGGTTTTTGCATTTCAAAGCACCGTAAAGATAAGAAAGGTAGGACTAAAATGGCGTTTCATCTTCACGGCACACACGTGCCACACAGAAAAAACACGGCCAATATGCAGCCGCAAAGGATGCCGCTTCCAAAGGCAGTCAGAATACCGGTTGCTATGCATATCGGCAAACCCGCCGTGCCTAAGGTTGCAAAGGGCGACCACGTTGACGTAGGTACCCTTATCGCCGAGCAGGATGGGCTTATCTCTGCACCAATATATTCAAGCGTATCGGGTATGGTTACAAGTATTGAGGAGAAACTTCTCTCAAACGGCGGTTTGGCATCGGTTATTGTAATTGAAACCGACGGCGAACAAACTGTGGATGCTAACCTAAACGCACCTGTGATCGAAAGCAAAGAGGACCTTATTGAAGCTATCAAAAACAGCGGTATGGTTGGACTTGGCGGCGCGGGATTCCCGACATACGTTAAGTTTATGACCGATAAAGAGATTGATACGCTTGTTCTCAACGGCGCTGAATGTGAGCCTTATATTACCAGCGATTCTATTACAATGGTAAACAACGCCGATGATATTTTTTCGGCTTTAGAGCTTTTGGATAAATATTTTGACTTTAAGCAGATAGTAATCGGAATTGAGAAAAACAAGCCCGAAGCTATTGCCGCTATGAAGGCGCTTGAAGCCAAGAATACTAAAATTAAGGTAAAGGTTTTACCCAGCATCTATCCCCAGGGCGGTGAAAAGGTACTGGTTTACCACACCATCGGTAGAGTAATGGGTGAGGGTGTGCTTCCCGCTGACGTAGGCTGCATAGTTTGCAATACCTCAACTATTGCAAATCTCGGTAAATATTTTGCAACAGGTATGCCTTTGGTAGAAAGAACCATAACAGTTGACGGCGGTGCCGTTAAGGAGCCTAAGAACGTTATTGCAGTTATAGGAACGTCTTTAAAGGAAATATTTGAATTCTGCGGCGGCTTTAAGGTTGATCCGAAAAAGGTTATTTACGGCGGACCTATGATGGGCGTTGCGGTACCTAATCTTGAAGAGGCTGTTTTAAAGCAGACTAACGCACTTTTAGCACTTACCGATAAAGAATGTGAAATGCCTAAAGAAACCGCTTGCATACGTTGCGGCGCGTGTTTAAATACCTGTCCCTTCGGTATTGACGTTCCCTCTATTTCAAGAGGCTACTCATTAGGGGATATGGAAATGGTTAAAAAGGCGGGCGTGGCTGTATGTATGGAATGCGGTTGTTGTTCCTTCGTATGTCCCGCTAACAGACCTTTAGTTCAAACAAACAAGCTTGCAAAGACAGCTCTTGCGGATTACAAGAAAAAGGAGGCAAATAAATAATGAATAAGCTTCATATTTCTGTTTCGCCTCATATTCACGGCAAGAAGACAACGGCTGGCATTATGCTTGACGTTATAACTGCTCTTCTTCCCGCTACTGTTGCAGGCGTAATAATCTTCGGCTTGCGCGCTTTGGCGGTTATCGCAGTTTGCGTTGGCGCGTCAGTAGTATCAGAACTGCTTTTCAATATCATTGTTAAAAGACAGCAAACGGTAAGCGACCTCAGCGCAGTGGTTACGGGTTTGCTTTTAGCCCTTAACCTGCCTGCAAATCTGCCTTTGTGGCAGGCAGCGGTTGGCTCGGTATTTGCTATAATTATTGTAAAGTGCATTTTCGGCGGACTTGGCAAGAATATTGTAAACCCCGCAATTACAGCCCGCGTATTTATGCTTATAGCTTTCGGTTCGATGACAACTGCCGCATTCCCGTTGGATTCTACCGCTTCGGCTACGCCTTTGGCTGTTATGGCAGAGGACGGCAGCGTAAAGCTTATAGATCTTTTCTTAGGTAATACGGGCGGCGCTATCGGTGAAACCTGCGCAGCAGCATTATTGCTCGGCGGTATTTACCTTATTGTAAAGCGCGTTATTACCTGGCATATTCCGGTTGTATTTATCGCAACTACCTTCTTAGGTTCGCTTCTTGTGACGGGCAGTGTTAATGAGAGCCTTGCTCTTATTCTTGCAGGCGGTCTTTTCATAGGCGCATTCTTTATGGCTACCGATTACGTAACATCACCTTCAACTGCTTGGGGCAAGGTAATCTTTGCTCTGGGTGCAGGTGTTATTACTGTACTTATCCGTCATTACGGTAACTATCCCGAAGGTGTTTCCTTTGCAATTTTGCTTATGAACATAGTAAACCCCTTTATTGACGGTAAAATGAGACGCAAAGTATTTGGAGGCGGTAAAAAATGAAAAATCATCTTAAAAGTATTGCCTCTTTAACCGTTATTTGTATTATTGTTGCTGCGCTTTTAGCAGTAACCAACTCGGTAACGGCACCTATTATTGAAAAAAATCAGTCGGCAGCGGCCAACGCGGCTTTGCTCATAGTTATGCCTGACGGCGGCAGCTTTGAAGCGGTTGACATTACTGAATATGAGCTTCCGACTATCGTTAACGAAGCTTATGCCGCTTCAAACGGCGGATATGTTTTCAAGGTAACAAGCTCAGGCTACGGTGCAGATATGGTTATTATGTGCGGCGTTGATGCTACGGGAGTAGTTACGGGTGCTACCTGCATTTCAAGTAACGAAACCTTGAGTTATGAAAAAACCTACGGTGAAAATACCGTTGGTGCAACCGCTGCCACTATTGACGACGTTGCAACTATTGCAGGCGCAACCAAAACCACACAGGGTTATAAGGACGCCGTAAAGGCGGCGCTTAATTCGGCAATAATTCTCGGCGGCGGCAGTGTTGATATCCGTACTCCCGAACAAATTCTTGCCGATAATCTTGCTTTGGCACTTCCCACGGGGGATACCTTTGAAGCTGTATTTATTGTAGAAGACCTTACCGACGTTACTGCGGTTTATACTGCGGCTAACGGTGCAGGCTCGGTTTACGCAGTGGCAAACGGCGAAGAGGAAATCTTCGTAGGAGTTGACGCTTCGGGTAACGTTGTGGGTGACCTAGCTGAAGAAATTAAGACAAAGGTTACCGCGGCGCACGCTCTTATGTCGGCATCTTCTGTTTCACAGATAGATATAAGCGGTTATTCTGATATGCCCGTATCGGTACTTGCGGCTTATAAGACGGCAAGCGGCAACTATGTATTCGAAATGCGAGCTGCAGGCTACGGTATCAACGGTCATTATGCGGCTTCGGGCGAATACATTTACCTTAAGGTTTCCGCTACGGCTGACGGCAGAATAATTTCCACCCTCACCACATCACAGTCCGAGACCGACGGTATCGGTTCTACCTGCGCGGATGCTTCGTTCTATACACAGTTTAACGGCAAGACTGCTGATAACTACACCGAAATTGACGCTATCGGCGGTGCTACTATTACCACTAACGGTTACACGATAGCAATTTCAAACGTATTCAAGGCTGTTGCGGCTTTGGAAGGAGGTGCCCGATAATGTCAAATAACAATAAAATGTCGGTTTTGCTTAAGGGTATACTCATTGAGAATCCCGTATTTGTGCTGATTTTAGGCACCTGTCCTACACTTGCAACCACAACAACGGTTATCGGTGCACTCGGTATGAGTCTTGCTACAATGGCAGTTCTCATTTGTTCAAACTTTGTAATTTCAATTCTTCGCAAATTTATTCCCGATACGGTAAGAATTCCTTGCTATATCGTTATTATCGCAGGCTTCGTAACCATCGTTCAGATGATTATTCAGGCGTATATACCCTCGCTTTACGATACTTTGGGAGTATACCTTGCACTTATCACGGTTAACTGCATAATTCTCGGCCGTGCCGAAATGTTTGCAAGTAAAAACACCGTAGCAAACTCCGTGCTTGACGGTATCGGTATGGGTATCGGATTTATGGTTGCACTTGTATCAATTGCAACCATACGTGAAGTTTTCGGCGCAGGTACCTTTGCAGGAATTGAAATCCCCGTTATTAAGGATTACACTATCGGAATTTTGACAAATCCTCCCGGCGGTCTTTTGGTATACGGTCTTATGATTGCCGTTGTAAACAAGATTACAAAAGGCAAGCTTATCAAGAAAAAGGAATTCTCTTGTGCGGGATGCCCCTCGGCTGCTATGTGCGGCGGCGGATGTGCCGGAACTAAAGAAAAGGAGGCTAAATAATTATGGATTTCAAATCATTAGTCATAATTCTTATGTCTTCGGTTCTTGTTAACAACTACGTTCTTAACAGATTTTTGGGTATTTGCCCCTTCCTCGGTGTTTCTAAAAAGGTAAATCAGTCTGTTGGTATGGGCCTTTCGGTTATATTCGTAATGCTTGTTGCAACTGCGGTTACCTGGCCTATTCAGACCTATGTTTTAAACGCCTTGGGATTAGGATACACTCAGACCATTGTTTTCATTCTCGTTATTGCCGCTTTGGTTCAGTTTATTGAGATTTTTCTCAAGAAGTTTATGCCTGCTCTTCATAAGAGCCTCGGTGTGTATCTTCCCCTTATCACAACGAACTGCGCAGTTCTCGGCGTAACTATAAACAATATTACCGACGGTTACAACTTCCTCGAATCAATGGTAAGCTCACTCGGTTGCGGTCTTGGTTTCTTGCTCGCAATGGTGCTCTTCTCGGGAATGCGTTCCCGCATTGATGAAAGCAACATCCCCGAAAGCTTTAAGGGACTTCCCGCAACGCTTATTGCGGCTTCCTTTATTTCGCTTGCATTTATGGGATTTGCAGGAATTGTTGAAAATCTGCTCGCATAAGAAAGGAAGGGTATAAAATGATAGAAATTTTAACAGCTCTTCTCGTTGTGGCGGCAGTGGGTCTTGCGGCAGGTATTTTGCTTGCGGTTGCATCACATTTCTTCGGTATTAAGGAAGACGAAACCGTAGCAGTGCTTCGTGAGTGTCTGCCCGGCGCCAACTGCGGCGCTTGCGGATACACCGGTTGTGACGGCTATGCCGAAGCCTTAGCAAAAGGCGAGGCGGAAGCAAATCTTTGCACCCCCGGCGGTGCAGAGGTTGCCGCAAAGCTTGGCGGCATACTGGGAACATCGGTCACTGTGGGCGAGCCTATGGTTGCAGTTGTTGCCTGCGGCGGTGACTGTGATGCCGTAAAGGTTGATATGGAATATGACGGCATTTACAGCTGTAAAGCCGCTTCAATGCTCTACGGCGGACCTTCTGCATGTAAGGCAGGCTGTATCGGCTGCGGTGACTGTGCGGACGTTTGCCCCGTTGATGCAATTTGTGTTGCAAACGGCTTAGCCCACGTTGACCCACGCGTTTGTATTGCCTGCACAAAGTGTGTGAAGACCTGTCCTAAAGGTATTATTGAAATGGTGCCCAGGTCGGCCGCGGTTGCAGTGCTTTGCAACAACACCGAAAAGGGCGGCAAGGCACGTAAAAACTGTAACAAAGCCTGCATTGGCTGTAAGAAGTGCGAAAGGGTATGCCCTGCAGAAGCTATTACGGTTCAAAATAACTTGGCAGACGTTGATTACGAAAAGTGTATCGGCTGCGGTATCTGTACCGAACAGTGCCCGACAGGTTGTCTTGTTCTCGTTGATTTTGTAAAAGGAAAATACGGTTGCTGATTTATGAACAAAAAAATCAGAAATGATATTATACTTGTCGCCGCTATAGCAGTTATAGCGGCGACAGCCCTACTGCTTTTTAACCTCTTCAAAACCGAAGGCAGTTATGCAGTGGTTAAAATTGACGGCGTTGAAACCGCGAGATACTCACTTCTGGAAGATACCGAGGTGCTTATAACCGCGGGCGATACGGGCGAGTTTCAAAACCTTTTGGTTATTGAAAACGGTAAGGCTTACGTAAAAGAAGCCAACTGTGCCGATAAAATTTGTGTCAACACAAGAGCGGCGCAATACAGTGGGGAAACTATAGTTTGTCTGCCGCACAAGGTGGTTATTGAAATAGTCGCTTCGTCTGATGAGAGCGGCATAGATATGACAACATAAAGGAAAATTTATGAAAAATAATATAAGAAAAACGGCAGTATTCGGAATACTTACTACCGTTGCGATGGTGCTTTCTTATGTTGAGGCAATTCTTCCGCCTATATGGCCTGCAGTGCCGGGTGTAAAGGTGGGACTGCCCAATATAGTAATAATTTTCTTGCTTTACAAGGTGGGAGTTAAAGAAGCAGCTATCGTTTCAGGTATAAGAATTATATTGGTAGCGTTGCTTTTCGGTAACGTTATGACCTTGGCCTACAGTACCGCAGGCGCAGTATTAAGCCTCGTTCTTATGGGCCTTTTCAAAAAGATAAATTGGTTCTCAACGCTGGGTGTAAGTATCATTGGTGCAATAACTCACAATTTGGGCCAGATAGCAGTTGCAATTCTGCTTTTAGGAACAAAGGAGATAGGGTACTACATGATAATACTTGCCATAACGGGAACTTTGGCGGGTGCGTTTGTAGGTATTACCGCATCGGTATTGCTTAAAAAATTCGAAAAAATAAACTTGTTATAGAAAATCCTTTTGTTAACGGTTAACTGTATTGACAAAAGGATTTTTTATGTTATAATGAAATCGGTAGATTGTGGCAAACCAAAATTTAAATTGCCGCAGGAAAAGGAGAATTTATTTATGAAAAAGTTTTTAAGCGTAATTCTCACAGTTGTAATGCTCGTTTCTCTCGTTGCTTTGGCAGGTTGCGGTGAAGCACAGACTCTTAAGTTCGGCTTCGGTGTTGTATCTAGTTATTCAGACGTTACTAGCGCAACAGAAGAAGCAAATGGCGCAGGTACTGTAAATACAACCGCAGTTGCAGTTCTTCTCGACGCTGATGGCAAGATCGTTGATATTGATCTTGATACCGCTCAGCTTAAGGCTGCTTGGACTGCAGAAGGCAAAATCGTTGCAACAACCGAATTCCGTACTAAGTACGAAAGGGGTACCGACTATGGCATGGCTGCTTACGGTTATGACAAGAACGGTGACGAAAAGGTTCTTGAGTGGAACGAACAGGCAGACGCTTTCATGGCAACTGTTATCGGCAAAACTCTTGACGAAGTAAAGGCTTACATGGCAGAAGACGGCTATGCAACCGGCGATCTCGCTACTGCAGGCTGCACAATTAAGGTTAGCGAATTTATAAGCGCTCTCGAAATTGCTGTAAACAACGCTGCTGATTCTGCTGCTACTGCTGACGCTACCGTACAGGTAGGTATGTCTTGCTCTGCTTACTATGAGAACAAGGACGCAACTGCAGAAGCTAACGGTTCTGACGAACTCGATTGCACAGCTGTTGGCGTAGCTCTTGACAAGGATGGCAAGATCATCGTTGCTGCTACCGATGCTTCACAGGGCAAGTTCGCATTTGACGCTACCGGCGCTTCCGCACTCGCTGAAGACGCTACCATCACTACCAAGCTTGCTCTCGGTGATGCTTACGGTATGGCTGCTGCTATCAACTACGGTTTGGATAAAAACGGCGACGGCAAGGTTCTTGAATGGTATGATCAGGCTGCTGCTTTCAACAATGCTCTTGTTGGTTTAACAGCTTCTGAAATCACAGGTCTCCAGGGCGAAGGCAACTATGGTAATGCTGACCTTCAGACTGCCGGCTGCACTATTACTGTAAACGACTTTGTTGCTGCTGCTGTTAAAGCTGCTACTATCGGTTAATTATTGACCTAAAAAACCGGCGATGTTGGCTTGCCAACATCGCCTTTTTTAAATTCGGAGGGTAAAATGAAAAGAGTAATATCTCTGTTAATGATAATTACCTTGATTTTTTTGCAGGGCGCGTGTTTTACCTCCTGCAAAAAGCCAAAAACAAAATACAGTGACTATTACTTTAGTTATTTTGACACGGTTACAACCATTTCGGGCTATGCCGAAACCAAGGAAGAGTTTGACTCGGTTTGCGATGAAATTGAGGCTATTCTTGCTAAATACCATAAGCTTTGTACAATTTACAATTCGTATGAAGACCTGAACAACGTTTTCACAATTAACGCTTTAGTAGACGGTGAGCATAAGGTAGTAACTGTTGATAAGGAGCTTATTGAATTTTTAAACTATGCAAAGCAGATGTATACCGCAACTGACGGAGTGGTGAATATCGCTATGGGCAGTGTGCTTAAAATATGGCACAATTATCGCGAACGGGGTATAAACGACCCCGCTTCTGCAACCCTTCCTCCTATGGAGGATCTTACCGCTGCGGCCGAGCACTGCGATATTGAAAAGCTTATTATTGACGACGCGAACAACACAGTTTTTCTTGCCGATAATGAAATGACGCTTGACGTTGGCGCTATTGCGAAGGGCTATGCTACCGAAAAAGCTGCAGAGTATCTTGAAGAAAACGGTATTACGGGGTATATACTGAACGTTGGCGGCAATATTCGAACGGTGGGTATGGCCGATGAGAGCGATTGGAAAATAGGAATTGAAAACCCCGATAAAGAAGACACCGAAAACCCCTATATTGAGTATTTGCTCTTTTCGGGTGAGTCGGTTGTTACAAGCGGCTCTTATCAGCGGTATTACGAGGTTGACGGCGTGCGCTATTGCCACATTATCGACCCTGCGAGCCTTATGCCAGCAAATAAATACCTTTCGGTTTCGGTTATTACCGACGATTCGGGCTTTGGCGACGTAATGTCTACGGCTCTTTTCCTTATGGACTTTGAAGCGGGGAAAGAATTGGTTGAAAATACCGAAAAGGTTGAGGCTATGTGGGTCTTGCCCGACGGTACCAGGCTGTATTCTTCCGGATTTGAAGATTTTACTTTTGAATACACACCGAATTAAAAAACCTGTATCTCCGTTTTGGAGATACAGGTTTTGTTTTTATTCCATACTGTCGGTAAAATATAGCTTTGAGGGTATGTCCTCGCCCTTAAACATAAGAGTAAAATTTTTGCCGTCTTCAAGGGGAGTGAACATTTCTGCAAGTTCGGCATATTCATCTAAAGCTTCAAGCGCGGGTGTGCTGTTTTTGGAATTTTCACCCGCGACTTCATTAAAGCCGAAAGGCCCATAAAAATCAATAAGTTTTTGGTTGGCGGGCCGCAAAACCGCAAAGGCGTCAAAATCCTTTAAACAACCGTTTAAAAGCTTTGTCATATACCCTTTGCCGCGATGCTCGGCTTTAGTTGCGGCGGCGTATATATAAATGCCGCGCTGCTCTTTTTCGCCCTCTGAAAGCTTGCAAGGCAGGGCAAAAAGGCAGGACACAACCTTGTTATTTTCACATATATATTTTGCATATTTGAAGCATTTTCTAAACAAAAGTTCTTCAAAATATTGACCTTCATCGCAAAAAGCTTCGCGGTAGATAAGGCGGCACTGCTCGGCTTCGGTAAGGCTTTCACGCGGCTTAACGGTGTATTTTTTAAGCAGTTTTTCGGGTGCGTATGAAAGCTTTGCCTTGCGAAGACCCTCGATTCCAAGGTCGTCCTCGCGGTTGATATATTTAAAGCCGCCAAGCTCACGCGCGGCAAATTCGCGGTTTATTACCGAATATGCGGTGGCGTATTCGGGAAGGGCTTTTTCAATGTTTATATCAAAAACGTCGCGGTTTACTGCCGAGCCTAAGGTGAAAGCAACGGCCTTTTCGTCAATAAAAATTACGCCGCCCTTGATGTTTTTAAAAAGTTCGAAATTATCAAAAATTTTAAAAAGACTGTCCTTTTCTAACAAAAAGCCTTGACCTAAAGGCTCCTTTGCGGCATACCAAAGGCTTGCGCATTCCCGAACCTTGTCAAGATTATCTGGGCAAAGGCTTTCGTAATGCCAGTTGTATTTTTTTGAAAATGCGGCAATATGGTTGCGCTTTGAGTGGTATTTTTTGCCCGAAAGTAAAGCCAAAGAATTTCTTTCATAAATATAATCGAAAGAATCGCGGTTTTCAAAAAAGCAGTAGCCCTCTTTTATGAGTATGGGCTTAAACAGGTCAAGCGATTCACCTGCCTGCACCCAAAATTCAGGCTTTTTGTCACCGCAATACTCAAAAATATCATAAATATCTGAGGCATTTTTACTGCCGAAAGGCAGGCAAAAACGCTGATTTTCACCACTGCCGAATTTAATATAGATAGTCTCACCCTTAGTGGCTATCATATTTTCATACCAGTTTCGCCATATAAAAAGGGTTAAAAAGGTATGCTCGCAGGAAAATTCGGCATTGGAGGTATTGTATTTTTCAAACAATTCAAGGTCGCTTAAATCTAATTTTTTAAAGTTTAACATATTTTTCCTTATAAAATGGCGAGATTTTTAAATCTCGCCATTCGTTGTTTATTCTTCTGTTTCGGTGTTTTCGCTAGTATTCGGTGTTTCGTTTTCGGTTGAGGTGTTTTCACTCGAATCAGCGCTGCTTGTGGAAGAGCTACTGTTTTGTGAAGAGGCCTCGCTTGAAGCCGAAGAAGTGGGTTTTGAACTTGAAGAACTGCTTGAAGAAGAGCTTGAAGAAGTGGGTTTTGAACTTGAAGAGCTGCTTGAAGAACTCGAAGACGAGCTTGAAGAACTGCCCGATGAGGTTATAACACCGTCATCCTTTTTAGGCACGTCTAACACTTCACCCGAGTGTGTGCCGCAGGCAACGGGCAGGTTGTTCTTCTTATACCAACCCTTTGCCACATGCTCACATTCGTCTGTAGCAAGAAGACCCGTTTCGGTGCAGTAGTAACGCTCAACCGCGTAGCTTGAATCGGAAAAGCTCTTTTTGCCTAAATCTTCGTGGATTTGCGACATGGTCTTACCCCACATTTTAAGGGCAATAGAGCTGTGCGCGGTAGAAATACTCTTTTGTGTTTCGTAGCCACACCAAACCGATGCGATATAGTAGGGTGTGCCGCCTACAAACCAAAGGTCGTTCGAATCGTTAGATGTACCCGTTTTAGCGTAAATGGTAAGATGCGGGACATATGAAGCGGCGGCTCGGCCGGTACCTTTAGAACCTGTAACAACAGTGCGCAAAAGGTGGTTCATAACGGTTGCGGTATCCTCGCTTATAGCAACAACGGGTGTAGAATCGTAAGAAAGCACTACGTTGCCGTCCTGATCGGTAACCTTTGTGTATAGGATGGGCTCGTAGTAAAGACCGCCGTTACCGAAAACGGCATAGGCCGCGGCAGATTCAAGTGTTGTAAGACCGCCGTTTGTACCGCCCATTCCCAAAGGTGAAAGGTTAACATCCTCGTTTGTGAGAGTTGTTACGCCAAGCTTCTTTGTAACAAAATCATAACAAACCTGAGGTGTTAACTTATTTACCAAAGATACGGGAATAGTATTAACCGAACGCTCAAGTGCATACTGAACGGTTATATTTCCCCAATAAGAAGAATACCAGTTTTTCGGTGTCCAGTCATTGTATTTTGTTTTTGTATCGTTAACAATGCTTGAATAGGTGATAAGGTTATTTTCTATTGCCAGAGCATAAGCACCGAGAGGCTTCATTGTCGAACCGGGCTGACGAATAGCATCTGTAGCGGCGTTAAAACCGCGATTCGAGGTCTTTTCACCAATTCCGCCCACCAAAGCCTTTACACCGCCCGAGTAGTCCATAATGGTTATACTGCCTGTGAGCAGGTCACCGTCGGCATTCTCTATTGCATAGGTTTCGGAATCTTCAAAAACGGCTTCTGCGGCTTTTTGCATATCGGGGTCAAGGGTAGAGTAAATCTTGTAACCGCCGTTATAGAAAAGCTGGCTTGCGTGGGAGATATCATAACCGTATTTTTCGGCAAGGTCTTCGCTTACCTGGTCGATAAGGGCGTCGACAAAATATGAATTGATGGTCTGCTGGTTTAGAACACGCTCGTCGGCTACGATGTTAAGCTCCTCAGCAACGGCCGATTCATATTCTTCTAATGTTATATAGCCTTGGTCGTAAAGCTGGTAAAGCACCGTTTCCTGACGTTCTTTGTTGATTTCAGGATTATTGTCAGGTGCATAGTATGACGGGCTCTTGGTGATGGCAGCAATACTCGCACATTCGGCTAAAGTAAGGTCGTTTACCGTTTTGCCGAAGTAGTAGTTTGCGGCAACCTCTACACCGTAGATACCGTGCCCCAAAGCAATGGTGTTAAGATAACATTCAAGAATGGTATCCTTCGAGTAGTTGCTCTCAAGGTATCTTGCGCGCATAATTTCGCGCACCTTACGGCTGGCCTTTTGGTCCCAGTCGTTAGCAAGGTTTTTAACTAACTGTTGGGTAATGGTTGAACCGCCCTGACGGGAGGAATAAATCGGTATTATTTCGTTTACCAGGGCGCTTACGGTACGCTTCCAGTCAACACCTTCGTGTTGGAAAAAACGTTTATCTTCAATAGCCACAAAGGCGTAAGCAAGCATTTCGGGTATACCGTCATAATCAGGGTCCCCGTTTTCAATAGCAACCCTGTCATAGTCTACCCAAAGTCTGTTGTTTTCGCCGTGCAAGCGCTGATATTCAACGTAATTTCCGTCATCATCCTTAACGTAAACGGTGGTAGTAAGGTTAAGCACCAAATTATCAAGGTCCTCCTCCATAGTGCCGTCAACCATAGTGAAGGCATAGAAAAGGAAGCTACCCATAACAATGCTGACCGTTATTACACCTACAAGAAAAACAGTTAAGAAGATTTTTAAAATACGTTGTTTTTTAGTGACCGGCTTTTTCTTTTGAGCGGTTGTCTTTGCCGAATTTGAAGCAAAACTGTTAAGGTCAAAGCTTCCGGTATCGTTATCGGACAAATTGCTCGAATTATCATAACTGAAAAGGTCATTGTTGCTGTTACTGCTTATATCGTCAAAATCGTTTTGGAATTTTTCGTCCATAAAAGCACCTCCGATTTTCAAAACTGCAACAAAATATATATAATATATTGCATATACACGGTTATTTTAACACATTTATACTCAAAAATCAACTTTTAGGCGCACTTTAACCTATTTATGACAAATTTTTAACCTTTTTTAAATAAAATCAATAATTTTTTTATTTACTAATACCGTAAAATGTTATAAAATAAAATTAAGTAAAAAGACATTTTTTGTCTTAACATAAATATAGGTGGTTTTCGATGAGGAAAAAAATTTACGGAACGAACAAGATTTTGCTGATAGTTTTAGCGGGTATTTTATTTTACGTAGCTTTGCAAAATCTTAATGCACTTTGGGCATTTTTGGGCAAGGCAGTATCGGTGTTCGCACCTGTTATTGCCGCACTTTGTATTGCTTTTATACTTAACGTTTTGCTTTCGGCGCTGGAAACAAAAATTTTCAAGTTTATGGATAAGGCTAAGAAAAAGTTTGTTAAAAAGCTTAAAAGACCGATTTGTTTGTTGTTGACATATCTTATCGCTTTCAGCACGGTAGTGCTTATTATATGGGTTGTTATTCCTAATATGGTTGACACTGTGGTTTACCTTGCTGATAAATTGCCTCCTTTTTTAGCGGACGTTAAGGTGGCTACCGAATCCGTTATGCAGCAGTTCGGCATAAACCCTGATGAGATGGCCTTCTTTGAAGTGGATTGGAACTCCCTTGCGGTATCCCTTAAAAATTGGGCAACCGATTCCTCAAACAACGTTCTAGGTAGTGCGCTTGGAATTACGACCTCTGTTTTTTCGGGTGTGTTTGACGCTATTTTCAGCATTGTAATTTCGGTTTACGTTTTGGCGCAAAAGGAAAAAATAGGCGCATTTATAAGACGCGTGATAGACGCGTATGCAAGCGAAAAAGTGGCATTTACCACATATTATCTGGCTGTAAGGGTTTCAAATTCCTTCTCAAACTTTATCGGCGGTCAGCTTTTGGAAGCTCTTATTCTTGGCACGCTTTGTTATATTGGTATGCTTATATTCTCCTTCCCGAATGCGCTGATAGTTTCGGTTATAATTGCCGCAACTGCTATTGTGCCGATAATCGGTCCTACGATAGGTGTTGTAATCGGCTTCTTGCTTATAGTTGTTACAAGTCCGTTGCAGGCGTTATTCTTTGTGGTTTATATACTTATCCTACAGCAGATAGAAACGAACCTTATCTATCCGCGTGTGGTTGGTAAGGCAGTAGGCTTGCCCGCGGTTATAGTTATGAGCGCCGTTTTGGTCGGCGGAAATATCGGCGGTGTGTTGGGTGCATTTATCGCCGTGCCGACCAGCGCAGTTATTTATACTATTATTAACGAATCGACCAGCTATTTAAGCAACAAGAAAAAGAAACTTAAAAAAATTGAAAATGAACAAGCGATAGAAGAATAAAAATTAAAAAGGAAAGGCGGCTTGCCTTTCCTTTTTTCATTCCTATTCTATTTTTTCAAAATCAGATGCAGGGTGTTTGCAAAGCGGGCAAATAAAATCGTCAGGCAAAGTATCGGAATTTAAAACGTAGCCGCATATCTTGCAAACAAAGCCTTTGGCTTTAGTTTGGGGTTTGGGTTTAACGTTTTTAAAGTAAAAATCGTAGGTCATAGATGGTGTTTGAGAGAGGGTTTCGGCTATGGTTATTTCGGCAAAGAAAAGGGTATGAGTGCCGCAGTCAACCGTTTTTGAAACATATCCGCAAAGCAGGCTGTTTGAGTATTTGTTAAGGTAAAAAACGCCTGTAATACTGCGTGTCGCAAAATCTACACCGTCAAACTTATTCATATTTCTGCCTGAATTCATACCGAATCTTTCAAACAAACTAAACGGCGCATCTTCAGACAAAACATTTATGTTAAAAGCGCTTTCTTTAAGCAGCATATCGTGGGTGAGGTTATTTTTATTTATTGCAAAGCAGACGGTTTTGGGACTGTCGGTCACCTGTATGCAGGTGTTGATAATGCAGGCATTGTCCTTACCGTCGCTTTTGCAGGAAATTAAAAATAAGCCGTAGCTAAGGTTGAAAAAAGCTTTATTATCTATCATTTAAAGCACCTCTTGGTCTAATAGTTATTTCACCTGAGTAAAGATATTCGCGCGATGAGTCCTCGTATTCCACAAGTAAGTTGCAGTCGTCGTCGACGTCAAGCGCTTTGGCAGGAATTTTTTCACCTTCGCGAAGGACAAAAATTCCGTCGCCCAAAAAGGCAAGCCGATTTCTATAATCTTCTAAAAAGCTTTTGCTTTCAAGGTTTTTACAGTATTCTTCAAAAAGGTTTAAAAATTCGGCGCAAAGTGTATTTCTTAAATTTTCCTTTTTTTCTTTAAAAAGCGCACCTGCAATTTGCTTTATTTCGTCGTTAAAATCGTTCTCGGGACGGTAGACGTTAATGCCTATTCCAAGCACCACCCAGTCAAAGCTTTGACTTTTTGGATTTATCGCACCCTCGGTCAAAATGCCGCATATTTTTTTGCCGTCTATAAGCAGGTCGTTTACCCATTTAATCCTCAGTTTTTCGCCCGAAAGCTTTTCACAGGCTTTAGCGGCGGCAACGGCGGCAGCAGCGGTCACTAAAACCGAATCCTTGACTTTAAGTGTGGGCTTAAACAGGTAACTTAAATAAATTCCACAGCCTTTGGGCGAGTGAAATTTTCTGTCATACCTGCCGTGGCCGGCTGTCTGGCAGTCGGCAATAATAACCTTACCTTCTTTTTCGCCGCTTGCGGCTAAGGTTTTTAGATATTTGTTCGTAGAATCTATTTCGCTGAGCACTAAAATATCAAAATTATCGGGATTTTTAAGTCCTTTCTTAATAGCTTTGGCGCAAAGATTGTCAAAAATCACAGGTGTCATCACTTCACCGCCTTTGTATTTATTCTATATTCATTTTATAATAATATTATTTCAAAATCAATAAATAAAAAATTCACATTTAGGTATTTGACAACATTTGTGTTATGGTGTATAATCTTCATTACTGAAAATTTGTAAAAATTGGGAGATGATTTTGTGGACCCTGCGGGGAGTATAATACTTTTTATACTGCTTATAATCGCAAGCGCTTATTTTTCCGGTACGGAAATCGCACTGGTGTCAGTTAACAAAATACACATGATGAGTCAGGCTGCAAAGGGCTCAAAAAGCGCCAAAAGAGTGCTTTATATACTTGATAATTTTGACGAAGCGCTCACAGTTTTGTTAATCGGCAACAATATAGTAAACATAACCTCTGCTACTGTTGCAACACTTATTGCGACGAGGCTTTGGGGTGTGAATGCCGTTGCGCTTTCAACCGTTATAACAACGGTTATTGTGTTTCTTTTCGCCGAAATGATTCCTAAAAACTTTGCGCATTCCTGTAATGAGGGTTTTGCCTGCGCCTTTTCGGGACCTTTAGTATTTCTTATGAAGGTATTAAAGCCTATATCGGCTTTCTTCACTATGATTTCAAGTCTTGCTTCAAAGCCCTTCAAAAAGCATGCCGACGCGCAGGTAACAATGACCGAAGAAGAACTTACCGATCTTGTTGAACACATTTCCGAAGAGGACGATTTCGACGAGGAAACCGGCGAACTCGTAAAATCGGCTATGCGTTTTTCAAATGCAAGCGTTGGTCAAATTATGGTTCCCTGGTCAGAGGTTGAAATAATATCAAGCGCTTATAAACTGCCGCAAATCCTTAAAATTGTTAAAGAATCGGTTCACTCGCGAATCCCCGTAGTAGACCGCAACGGCAATTTAAAGGGTATACTGCAGGTTCGCAAATATCTTAAGGCTTATGCCAAGTCAAGACACAACGTTGTTCTTGCGAGTGTTATTGACTATCCTTATTACGTTGATTCTACCGATGCCGTTGACGAGGCTCTTACCGCAATGAGCAACCATAGAAGAAATCTCGCTTTTGTGAGAGATGAAGAGGGTCACCTTGCGGGTATTCTCACTGTAGAGGATATTCTTGAAGAGCTTGTCGGTGAGATTTACGATGAGAACGATAAGGGAGGTGCCGAAGAATAATGCTCCTCCGATATATAGCTTTGGTTTTCCTTGTTTTCTGTTCAGCTTTCTTTTCTTCGGCCGAAATAGCCTATGCTTCGGTAAATCTTGCAAGGCTACGCTCTGCCGAAAGGAAAAGTTCAAATTTGGCAGTTTTCTTAGCCTGCAAAATAGCTGAGAATTATAATACAAATTTAAGCTCTATACTAATAGGCAATAACCTTGTTAATATTGCCGCTTCATCTATTGCGACCGTCATTGTAATTGACATTTTTAAAAGTGAAAATTATGCCTGGGTATCTACGGTTGTAATGACCGTTATAATACTGATTTTCGGTGAAATAACGCCCAAGGTATTAGCGAAGCAGATGCCTGAAAAATTTTCCGTTATAATGTCTGTTCCGCTTTACGTTGTGGGTATTATTTTAAAGCCCGTAGCCTTTATTTCGGATGGTATTGTAAAGCTTGTGTCACTTCTTTGGAAATCGGGTGTGAGTGACAGCGACTCGGTTTCGGAAGACGATTTTGAAAACATTATCGATATTGTTGAGGATGAAGGCGTGCTTGACGAAAAGCAGTGCGACCTTTTGCAAAACGCCCTCTTCTTTGACGAGGTTTTAGCTTACGAGGTTGTAACCCCGCGCGTTGATATGGAAGCGATAGACATACGTGACCCGTATGAAGTAAATATCAAAAAGCTTTTAGAGTCTACCTTTTCAAGAATTCCCGTTTATGAGGATACTCCCGATGAGATTATCGGTATACTTCACCTTAATAATTTCTTCAAAAAGTATGCTGATAACGAAAAGGTGAGCATACGCGAGCTTTTGCGTCCCGCGACCGTTGTTCATAAGACAATGCCGCTGCCGCAGGTGCTTGAAAAAATGAAGCAGACAAAGTCGCATATGGTAGTCGTTTTGGACGAATACGGCGGCACCTTCGGAATTCTTACTATGGAAGATATTTTTGAGCAGCTTGTAGGCGAAATCTTTGACGAGAGCGACGAGATCGAGCGCGAATTCGTTGAACTTGAAGAGGATGTTTACAGTGCTGACGGTGATATGCGCGTTTACGATTTCTTTGATGAGTTTGATATTGATATCGACGAAAATGAAGAATTTGAGGGCGATACCGCTACTATCGGCGGCTGGGTAGTATCTATGCTTGGCGGCGATATAGAAGAAGGCGCTGAAATTAAGTTCGAAAACCTTATGATTTCGGTTTTAAAGACCGACGGTTACCGCATTGAACGAATACTCGTTAAGGAAATCGAACCCGAAGAAGCAGACGAATAATTTTAATTTAAAAGACGGCAGAAGAGGCACACTCCGTAAGGAAGTGTGCCTCAGTTATATTCGCCTTACGGCGAGT
>CAZHYD010000002.1:0-32716 GCA_964536645.1 uncultured Ruminococcus sp. | reverse complement strand
ACTATCGTCCTCAGTTCTATTTCAGAACTACTGACGTTACAGGTGTTATCACTCTTCCTGCCGGCACAGAAATGTGTATGCCTGGTGATAACGTAGATATGGACGTTGAACTTATCACTCCTATCGCTATCGAAGAAGGTCTCCGTTTCGCTATCCGTGAAGGCGGCCGTACCGTAGGTTCCGGTGTTGTTACCAAGATTAACGAATAATCTTAATCAAAATTTAAGGCAAGTTCCCTCGGGAGCTTGCCTTTTTTAATATAATTTTATTTATCGAAAATTCCTCTCTTTTATGATTTTATGAATTAGCAAAAAGGTCTAGGCAAAAAAATCCATGTCTATTTAAAAGGATATGAAATAATAATCCGCCCTCGAACGAGAGCGGATTTTTTGGTTTTATTTCAATTTTCTGTTTTTACTATTGGGATTTGGTTGTTTTGCGACTTTTAATCGTGTCTGTAACTGCGGCGCAAAAGCTCACCAAAATAAAAGCAAAACCAACCCACCAATAAATATTTAACAGGTCGTTTGATGTGCCGTAAATATCCAAAACACCGCGAACAATACTGCCAACCGTAAGTGTGGCTATACCGTAGTGGTAAAAGGAGTAGGTTAGTCTGTTAGGATACCATTTTGTCTTGCTCAGCGCTAAAATGCTAAAGGGAAGCGTTCCGCCTGCAAGGGTAAATCCAAATGCGTAAATCATAAAGTAGGAATAAACCCCGTGACTGAAAATTTCATAAACTGCGCCGAAGAAAGCGCAAAACAATGAGATGAGCAAATACACAAAGGCAGTTTTAAATGCCTGGTTTTTATTATTAATATCCGATGTAAACAATGTCGCTCACACTCCTTTCTTTGATGGTTGTTCCGTTGGTGGTGGGGTTATTGATTACCTTGCCGTTGAATACCATGGTAGCCGAGCCGCCGCCGTCAAGATTATAGGCGGTTTGGGCGCCGAGGGACTGCATAAACTGGGCAAGCTCGTAAAGGGACAAGCCCTCGCTTTGTTTTGTTCTGCCGTCCGAAACTACGAAGACGTAGTGCAGGTCGTCGATGATTCCGATAGCGGTACGTGGGTTGCTTGCCATAGACTGACCAACCTCGTCATTTACGCCAACCGATATTTTACCGTCGGTAATAAGGGCGGGACCAAAGGAGAAGACCTGCTCGGCGCCTCGCTCTAAGAGGGTATTTGCCGAAACGTCACTTTCGTTGATAATTTCAAACGAGCCGTCGCCGTAAATTACAAGGTCCTCCTGATTTTTGTCGGCCGTGCTTCTGTAAAGTACGCCGTTACGCAAAACGTAACCTTTGGTCTGGGCTCCGTAATAGTCACCGTTAATAGCAAGTATTGCACCGTTATTTTCGGCAATTACCGAGGTCTTTTCGGTCAAGTTTCTGCCGTATGCATTCTTTGCAAATGCGGTTTTAAGATACTCCGCCGAGGAAATTTTAACGTCTGCAACATATATATCGGTGTCATTTTCGCGGTATGTGGTTAAGGTGATGGTAATATTACCGTCCGAATAATAGTTATCTGTAATTATTACTACAGGCTCGTCGGACTGTGATTCAGAGGAGGTGTCGCCCGACGGGGTGTTGCTTGATGAACTGTTATTTGAAGAGCTTACACTCGAAGTGCTACCCTCAGAAGAACTGTTGCTTGAAGAGGAAACCGTACTCGAAGTGGTGTAACTTGGCGTAGATGTAACGTCGGAAGAAGCTTCGCTTGAAGTAACGGTATTATTCGAAGTAGAGTTGGCACTGGAGGTAATAGTGCTGCCTACAGAGGAGGTGCCATTCGAAGTGCCGTTCGGTGAAGAAACGTCATCTCCGATGGTATTATTACTGCTTGACGCAAAACTGTTGTTTGATGTAACGTCGCTACTCGAAATGCTACTGTCATCGGAAGAAATATCGTTTTCGGATGAGCTGTCGTTTGTTTGGGTGCTTGAAACCGATGAGCTTGCAGGCACGTCATTCGGCAGTACGACATAAACTCTTGTAATAACAAAGGTGTCAAGCATTACATAGACCGTAAATGCCAGCAGCAAAACACCGTAGCAAAGGTTCCATAGAACTTTTTTCATTAACATTTTCCTTTCTTTTTAAAGACAAACAGTCTTTGAACGAGCCAACTTAAAACAAAAAACAGTATTTCTGTGATGATTTTTGCAAGCATACTATCAATGCCGCAAATAGTCACAAGCAGATTTAAAACCAAAGTGTTGCCGACGAGCATTCCCGCTGCGAGCATGGCGTACTTGAGTGAGGATTTAAGCAGGCTCTCACGGCTTTTAAAAACCAACTTGCGATTAAGGGTAAAATTCACGCTTGCGCTGATAACGCGGGCAATTATGTTCGCCGCCGTCAAACCGCAACCTAACAGTAACAGCAGGCTATACGCCGCATAGTCAACAAGAAATCCAACAAAAGAGGATGCCGAAAATTTTATGATTTCCTTATATATTCGAACTGAATCTTTAACGGCATTAAAATGTGAGGAGGAATTATTATCTAAATATATGGTTTCAATTTCGTGCTCAAGCAGGGGTACTTTATCCTTTGCAAACTGCAGAAGTACGTTTATTTCGTATTCGTACCTTTCTCCCGATATTTCTAAAAGCTTCGGTATAAGCGCAGCACTGAAAGCGCGAAGCCCTGTTTGAGTGTCGTGTATGTAGAGCCCTGTTGCAAGGCGGTAAACAAGGCGGGTTACGGTGTTACCAAACTGACTGCGAAGCGGCACGTTACCTTTAAATTTGCGACTGCCTAGTACCATTGTGTCAGGTTTTTCTTCTGCAATGCGGCATATAGCAAGCGCATCGTCGGTGCGGTGCTGACCGTCGGCATCAACCGTTACAACAACCGTATTCTTAGAAAAGTGAGCGTTAATATACTCAAAACCCGTCTTAAGAGCCGAGCCTTTGCCGGCGTTCTTTTCGTGATGCAAAACCGTAGCAAGAGCACCGCATTCGAAAAATATACCTTCGTACTTCTCGCCGCTGCCGTCGTTTACTACAATGGTGTAAAAACCGGACTTTGAAAGTTCTTTTAAAAGCTCAAGCAAAATCTCGCTCGGCTTATAAGCTGGTATTAAAGCGATATAAGGGGTAAAGTTCATATTTTCTCATCTCCTTTAGGCTAAAAAGGGGAATAATTTCTCTTTATCTATCAGTATACCATAAAGAAATGTATAAGAAAAGAAAAATATGGACAATTCAGAGCAACCGTAACCAATATTAATACCGGCGCTATAAGCGCGGCCGACGTTTCTGATTTAATGATGTGGATAGCCCTTATGTTTATAGGCGGTGTCGGAATTATTACTGCTTCGCTTAGTTACAAAAAGGAAGTTGAGGAAAACGAAATAACCAAACTTACCTCAAGCCCCTGTCAAGATTGGTGGCAGGGGCTTGAAATTTAACTGAATACAGCTTTTATTTATGTAAATTTCATCTTGAAAGAATATTTAATAGATGATATAATACTAAGGTAAAATTTTAATCAGAAAGGGAAATTATAATAATGAATGTTAAGGTACGCGAGTTGTTAAATCAGCAAATCAATAAGGAATTTTATTCAGCTTATCTTTATTTGCATTTTTCTAATTATTTTGAAGATGCCGGACTTGACGGTTTTGCGAATTGGTATATGATTCAGGCTCAGGAAGAGCGCGACCATGCAATGCTGTTCTATAAATATTTGCAAAACGAGAATCAGACTGTTGTGTTGGAGGCTATCGACAAGCCCGACAAAACCTTTGAATGCCATATGGACGTTCTTAAAGCGGGACTCGCTCACGAAGAGTATGTAACATCCCTTATTAACGACATTTATGCTGCCGCATATGAAGTTAGGGATTTCCGCACAATGCAGTTCCTTGATTGGTTTGTTAAGGAGCAGGGCGAAGAGGAAACCAACGCAAACGACCTTATTACCAAAATGGAACTTTTCGGCTCTGACCCGAAGAGTCTTTATATGCTTAATCAAGAACTTGCAGCGCGTATTTATTCGGCGCCTTCGCTCGTTCTCTGATAAGAAAAAACAACAAAAGCAGTACGAAAATTTCGTACTGCTTTTGTTATGCCGAAAAAGGTGTAAAAATTCGCAAAAAGATAAAAAACAATACTTTCCTATTGCTTTTTTGACACGATAGTGGTACAATTCACAATAGGTTATTATGGGAGAGGTATGCCCAATTTAAAAGAGAACAAAAATAAGGAGTTGTAGTATGGGTAACCTTAGTTTAAACGGAAAAAAAGTCTTGGTTACAGGCTGTGCGGGATTTATAGGTGCTAATCTTGCCAAGCGTCTTTTAGCAGAATTTTCCGATATTACTGTTATAGGCATTGACTCCATAAGCGATTACTACGATGTTTCACTTAAAGAAGCAAGACTGCACGAACTCGAAATTTGCCCGAGCTTTAAGTTTATAAAGGGCAATATTGCAGACAAGGCGCTTATCAATTCGGTTTTTGATGAATATAGGCCGCAGGTAGTCGTAAACCTTGCCGCGCAGGCGGGAGTAAGATATTCTATAACAAATCCTGACTCATATATCGAATCTAACGTAATAGGGTTTTATAATATTTTGGAGGCCTGCCGTCATTCTTACGATAACGGTCGCGGCGGGGTGGAGCATTTGGTTTATGCTTCAAGCTCTTCGGTTTACGGCAACAACGAAAAGGTGCCCTACAGCACCGAAGATAAGGTAGACAATCCGGTAAGCCTTTATGCCGCAACCAAAAAATCAAACGAGCTTTTTGCTCATTCCTATGCAAAACTTTATAATATCCCATCAACGGGACTTCGGTTCTTCACGGTTTACGGACCTGCCGGCAGACCTGATATGGCTTATTTCGGATTTACAAATAAGCTTGTGAAGGGCGAGAAAATTCAAATTTTTAATTACGGTAACTGCAAGCGCGACTTTACCTATATCGATGATATTGTCGAGGGGGTTATCCGCGTTATGCAAAAAGCGCCGGATAGACGTATAGGTCAGGACAACCTGCCAATACCGCCCTACGCGCTTTATAATATCGGCAACTCGAATCCCGAAAATCTGCTTGATTTTGTTGATATTCTTCAGCAAGAGTTGATTTTGGCGGGTGTTTTGCCCGAAACTTACGATTTTGAAGCTCATAAAGAGCTTGTGCCTATGCAGGCTGGGGACGTGCCTGTGACCTATGCCGATACGTCGGCCTTAGAAAGAGATTTCGGTTTTAAACCCAAGACAAGCCTTAGAGAAGGGCTTCATAAATTCGCTGTATGGTATGCCGAATTCTATAAATAAAGTGGAGTGATTAAGATGAAAAAATTTAAAATTGCGGTTGCAGGTACCGGTTACGTTGGCCTTTCTATTGCAACTCTTTTAGCACAAAATCACGACGTATATGCGGTTGATATTGTGCCCGAAAAGGTTGACCTTATAAATCAAAAAAAATCACCCATACAGGATGATTATATTGAAGAATATCTTGCCACAAAAGAACTTTCGCTTAAGGCTACGCTTGATGCTAAGGAAGCTTATACCGGTGCGGATTTTGTAGTTATTGCAGCACCGACTAATTATGATAGCGAGAAAAATTATTTTGATACCTCTGCGGTAGAGGCTGTAATCAAGTTGGTAATGGAATATGCTCCCGAAGCAATTATGGTTATTAAATCTACCATTCCTGTTGGATACACAAAATCTATAAGAAGAAAAACCGGCAGCCAAAATATAATTTTCAGTCCCGAGTTTTTAAGAGAATCAAAGGCACTATACGACAATCTTTATCCTTCAAGAATAATTGTTGGCACCAACATGAAGAATGAGCGACTTGTAGCTGCGGCGCAGACATTTGCAGAACTGCTTAAAGAAGGAGCCATAAAGGAGGATATAGAGACTTTGTTTATGGGATTTACCGAGGCCGAGGCTGTAAAACTGTTTGCTAACACTTATTTAGCACTCAGAGTTTCCTACTTCAACGAACTGGATACATATGCCGAGATGAAGGGTCTTGATACTGAGGATATTATCAAAGGTGTTTGTTTAGATCCACGTATCGGTAATCATTACAATAATCCTAGTTTTGGTTATGGCGGATACTGTTTGCCTAAGGATACAAAGCAATTGTTGGCAAATTACGCCGATGTTCCCGAAAATCTTATTGACGCAATTGTTCAAAGCAACCGCACAAGAAAAGATTTTATTGCTGACCGCGTGCTTGGAATGGCAGGTGGTTATCGTGCAAACAGTGAATATGATGCTAAAAAAGAAGGAAATGTAGTTGTAGGTGTTTACAGGCTTACTATGAAGAGTAATTCGGATAATTTCCGTCAAAGCAGTATTCAGGGTGTTATGAAGCGTATCAAGGCAAAGGGTGCTACGGTTGTAATTTATGAACCAACACTGAAAGACGGAACCACCTTCTTCGGAAGTGAAGTTGTAAACAATTTGGAAGAGTTCAAGAAAAAAAGCAATGCGATTATCGCGAATAGATACGACAGTTGTTTGGACGACGTGAAAAAAAAGGTATATACACGCGATATTTTTTTCAGAGACTAAATTGCAAAATAAACAGGGCGAACCCTGTGCTCCTTTAAAGTAAGGCAACAAATCAGATAATTTGCGGAGGGCTAGTATGAATTACATTATTTTCGGAGGTTCCGGTTTTATTGGAACACATCTTATCCATTTGCTGAAAGAATGTGCCAACCCCGAAGACAAAATCTATGATTTAGACATTGTAATGCCCGGAGAAGAAGGTGTTGTTCCGGGAATAGTAGAAAATAATGAAGGTGTAAATTATATCCGTTTAGACGTACGTAATCCGATTGAATTTGATTTCAAGCCGACTGAAAATGATATCATTTTTAATCTCGCCGCGGTACACCGTACTCCCGGTCATCCCGATGACGAGTATTTTGAAACAAATATATACGGTGCAGAAAACGTAACTGCCTTTGCTGAAAAGTACGGAATAAATAAAATTCTTTTTACTAGCTCTATTGCTCCATACGGGGCATCAGAGGAACTGAAAAAAGAAAGCACCCTTCCGACACCCAACACTCCATATGGCATCAGCAAGTTGGTTGCTGAAAAAATCCATCAGATGTGGCAGGTCAAAGATGAAAAGCGTGAGCTTACTATTGTGCGCCCCGGTATTGTATACGGAAAAGGCGAACACGGTAACATGACCCGTCTTTACAAGGGAATGAAGGGACGTTACTTTATGTATACCGGCCGCAAGGATACAATTAAAGCCTGCATTTACGTAAAAGAATTAGTGCTGTTTTTTAAGTATCGTATGATGGACAACAGTTTCCCCAGAACAGATATTTTCAACTGTACTTACGAGCCTGCCTATAATATTGAACAAATATGTGAGACGATAAAAAAGGCAACAGGCTTAAATAGGCATATTCCGCTGATTCCGTCATGGATACTGATGACTGCTGCGAGAATTCTTGGCCCTATAGGCGGCAAGAAACTTGGAATTCATCCCGACCGCGTAAAAAAGGTAATGGTGAGTACTAACGTTTGCGGAACTAAATTGGCCGAGTGCGGATATGAACTTCATTATTCTTTTGAAGACACCTATAAAGATTGGTACAAAGACTGCAACCAGGAAGGTTTGTTTTAATTTGGCATTTATTTAGTAATGAGAAGAGTGAGTAAAAAATGAAAGTTGTTATTTTGGCTGGTGGCTTTGGAACAAGAATATCTGAGGAATCCGCATATAAACCGAAGCCAATGATCGAAATCGGCGGCATGCCGCTTTTGTGGCATATAATGAAGTCTTATGCGGCGCACGGGTTTAATGAGTTTATAATTTGCGCTGGTTATAAGCAACATATGATTAAAGAATGGTTTGCAGATTACTTCCTGCACACATCCGACATCACCTTTGATTATACCAACGGTAACAATGAAATGATTGTTCATAATAAACACGCTGAGCCCTGGAAGGTAACTGTGGTTGATACGGGTTTGAATACACAAACCGGTGGCCGCGTAAAGCGCATAAAAGACTATATCGGTGATGAGCCGTTTATGCTTACGTATGGTGATGCAGTAGGTGACATTAACATTACAGAGCTCGTAAAATTCCATCAATCGCATAAAAAAATCGGAACGATATCTATGTACAATTTTGGACAGAATAAAGGTGTTGTTGAAGTTGGCACTAACGGGTCAATAACAGCATTTCGCGAAAAATCTGATATGGACGGCGATTTGATAAATATTGGATTTATGGTATTTGAACCTCGGCTTTTTGATTTAATTGAGGGCGATAAGACCGTCTTTGAAAAGGAACCCATGACCAAGCTTGTTGAACGGGATGAGTTGATGGGCTACGTCCATAAGGGCTTTTGGCAGTGCATGGATACTATGCGAGAAAAACAACAGCTGGAAGAATTATGGACAGCAGGAAGTGCACCTTGGAAAATTTGGGAGAATTAAGTTATGAATCAATTTGATTTATCCTTCTATAAAGGAAAAAACGTGTTTGTGACGGGACATACCGGTTTTAAGGGCTCTTGGCTTTGTAAGATGCTTGCAAACGCGGGCGCTAAGGTTACCGGATATTCATTAAATCCGCCTACCACTCCTTCGCTTTTCGAAATTGCTGAAATAGAAAGGGATGTTCATTCGGTAATTGGCGATATACGCGACTACGGACAACTGAAGAAAGCCTTTGATGAAGCACAACCGGAAATTGTTCTTCACCTAGCTGCGCAGCCAATTGTTCGCGACAGCTATAAGGACCCCGCCTATACATACGAAACAAATGTTATGGGTACGGTTAACATACTTGAGTGTGTTCGCAACAGTGATTGTGTGAAATCGTTTTTAAACGTTACAACTGATAAGGTTTATCTTAATAAAGAATGGGCATGGGGCTACCGTGAGAATGAGGAATTGGACGGGTATGATCCTTATTCCAATTCTAAATCCTGTTCAGAGTTAGTGACGCATAGTTATAAAAACAGCTTTTTTAGTGATGGTAGCGTAGCAATTTCTACGGCCCGTGCCGGCAATGTTATTGGCGGTGGTGATTTTGCAAACGACCGTATTATTCCCGACTGTATTAGAGCGGCAACAAGCAACGAGGATATCGTTGTTCGCAATCCGTTTTCAACAAGACCGTACCAGCACGTACTTGAACCGCTGTATGCCTATCTTATGATTGCGGCGATGCAGTATGACGACCAAAAGTATGCAGGTTATTACAACGTAGGACCCGACGATCAGGATTGTTTTCAGACGGGGGCATTAGTTGACTTGTTTGTCAAGCACTGGTCAGAAGGCTTATCGTGGATCGACCGTTATGACGGCGGTCCTCACGAAGCTAATTTTTTGAAGCTTGACTGTTCCAAACTTAAGACGACGTTCGGTTGGAAACCACATTGGAATTTAGATACCGCAATAGAAAAGGTTGTCGAATGGAGTAAGTGTTGGATTAGCGGTCAAGACGTAAGAGAATGTATGGATAAGGAAATCGCAGAGTTTTTGAAAGATGGGTAATGACAATGGAAAAGGTAATTGTAACAGGTGCTAACGGATTTATCGGCAAGACCCTGGTTAACGCCCTGCTTAAAAAAGGTTATCGCGTGATAGCGCTGGACGTTTGTTTCGATGACGTTTTAGCTAACGATGACCGTGTGAGTTGTATAAATGTAATAAACAGGGAAGTTTCGGAATTGCAAAACGATATTCCAAATGGCGAATATGCTTGTTTCTTCCATCTTGCGTGGGCAGGAACATCGGGTCCTGCCAGAGCGGATTATGATGTCCAGCTGAATAACGTCAAACTCACCTGCGACTATATCAAGCTATGCAGAGAGATCGGCTGCAATCGAGTGGTATATGCCTCCAGTATCAACGAAATGGAGACCTACGAGTACCTCCAGTCTGACGATAGTGAGCCTTCGGGCGGATACATTTACGGTACAGGCAAGTTGGCGGCACATCTTATGGGCGAAACAGTTGCCAAGCTAAACGGCATAGAATTCATACCTGTGATTATTACCAATATCTATGGCGTAGGCGAAAAGTCGGCGCGAATGATTTATACCTCCATAAATAAGTTGGTTCATAAGGAACACTGCTCCTTTACAGCAGGCTATCAGACCTACGATTTTATTTATATTACCGATGCTATAAATTCTATCATTGCTGTTGCCGAGAAGGGAAAAGCTTTCAACCGTTACTATATTGGTAGTGGCGAGCCGAAGCCTTTGCGCGAATTCCTGCTGGAAATGCGTGACATTGTTGACCCGCAGGCCGAAATCGGTCTGGGCGATATTGCATTTAAGGGTGTAGATATCAGCTATGACCAGTTTGATCTAAAAAAAGTTGAGAGGGACACCGGTTACAAAAACAAAATTCCTTTTTCAAAAGGAATTAAAATGACTGCAGATTACATTCGTTCAGAAGAATGATAAAGGAGGAACTACATGGGCATGAACCGCAAATATTTTACAAACGATGTTTTTAGAGCAACTGGGGGGGTACAGTGTCTTAAAAACTTTTTCAAAAAACAAGAATTGCGTTTTTTGTTCTATAGCAGAAAAATTGATGAGGGTTGCTTATTAAAACCCCTTTTGAAATATCTTCGAAGACGTATTACAAATCGAACCGGATTAGAAATTGAAACAAAGAACATAGGTCCCGGATTGTTTTTGGTTCATCCTTTTTGTATAACCGTTAATCCAAACTCTAAGATAGGTAAAAATGTCAATTTACACAAAGGTGTAACAATAGGAGCCGAAAACAGAGGCGATAGAAAAGGCACCCCAATTTTAGGGGACTGTGTTTGGGTTGGTGTAAACGCAACGATTGTAGGTGCAGTTACGATAGGCAACGACGTTATGATTGCGCCTAACACATACGTGAATTTTGACGTTCCCGATCACAGCATAGTTATTGGCGAACCTGCCAAAATAATACACAAGGAAAATGCAACCGAAGGATATATAAACCGCAAAATTTAGTAAAGAGGAACGGTAAATATGATACAGAAATTTGATTTTCAAAAGCTTGATTTGGAAGGCGCTTATCTTATTAAGCCGTTCTGTGCAACCGATGAGCGAGGCGGATTGATTAAGGATTATAATATTGATACCTTCAAGGCAAACGGAATTGAGCACGACTTAAAAGAGGTTTTCTACACTATTTCGAAGCGCGGTGTGATTAGGGCTACGCATTTTCAACTGGTAAAACAGCAGCCCAAGTTGGTGCGTTGCATTAGCGGACACGTATATGACGTTATTGTTGATTTAAGACCGAATTCGTCCACCTTTGGTCAGTGGAGAGGCTTTCATCTGACAGGAGAAAACACAAACTGTTTATTGGTGCCGCCCTTTTTTGGACACGGTTATCTTGTTATTGAAGATTCGGTTGTAAGCTATAAATGCGCCGAGGTTTTCTATGGTGAGGGCGACAGCGGAATCATGTACAACGACCCCGATATTGCGATTGAGTGGCCAATGGAGCTGATCGGGGGAAAAGAAAACCTGATTATCAGCGAGAAAGATTTAACTCTTATGAGTTTTAAAGAGTACGCTCGCAAAGCCCAAACCGAAAAATAAATTGTTAAAAAACGCTCAGCACGAATGGCAAAAAGTTATTAGGAGGACAGAAGAATGAACATAAAAATTCTTGTTTCAACGCACAAACCATATGCAATGCCTGAAGACACTTCTTTATATTTGCCGATACAGGTAGGTTGTGATGAAGTTGAAGAACGACTTGGCTATCAGTGTGATAACACGGGCGATAATATTTCTTATAAACACAGATGGTATTCTGACTTAAGTTCGGTGTATTGGGGCTGGAAGAATCTTGACTGTGATTATATGGGTTCTTGCCATTACCGACGTTACTTTGTAAGCAAAAAGAAAAAGCGAACAAAAGATAAATTGTTTCAATATATCCTTTCACGAGAGGAAGTAGAGGCGCTGCTTAAAAAGTGCCCTGTTATTGTTGCAAAAAAACGAAATTACTTCATCGAAACAAACGAAAATCAATATATTCACGCCCATAATAAAAAGGATTTGGATTTGTGCCGTCAGGTAATTACGGAAATCTATCCCGATTATTTGCCCAAGTTCAATGAGGTTATGGCAAGAACGTGGCAGCATAAGTTTAACACATTTATTATGGACCGTGAGCATTTAGATTCATACTGCACGTGGCTGTTTAACGTTCTGTTTGAAATTGAAAAGAGAACTGATCTCGACGAGTATGACGTCTACCAAGGACGAGTTCTGGGCTATTTGGCCGAACGATTGCTGGACGTATGGCTGGAGCACGATCAAGTACAATTCCAAGAAGTAAAACTTGCAATGCTTGAAAAACAAAACTGGTTTAAAAAGGGCGCCAACTTCTTAAAAAGAAAGTTCCTTAAGAGCGCAAGACCGTTTCAGTCCTGAGAGAGGAGTTTTCATATGCTCAAAACAAAAGAGGACTTAAATAGATATCTAAAGGAAGACCGCAGCAAGCGTTTTTTCGGGGGGGTATAGGAGAATACCTTGCTCAGCGTCCCCTATGGCAATTTAACATATATCTCAGGAAAACTGAGTATCACATAAACAACAATGGGATACACCATCAACTTTTAGGCCTTTGGTATAAGATGCGGCTGAAATCCATATCCATGAAATTGGGCTGGTTGGTGCCGCCCAACACCTGCGGCGAGGGACTGTGCATCGTGCACCCGGGTACGGTTGTGATTAATGATAAGGCTCGAATTGGGAGAAACGCGCGGATTCATGTCTGTGTGAATATCGGCGGGACGAAGGACGGCGCTCCGATGATTGGCAATGATATTTATATCGGCCCCGGTGCGAAGATTTATGGCCCTATTATTTTAGGCGACAACATCACGATCGGGGCAAATGCAGTTGTAAACAAGAGTTTCGGAAGCAATCAGTTGCTGGTGGGTATTCCCGCATCGTCAAAGGAGATTAGAAAATAGAGGAAGGGAACGGTTGGCATGGCTCCTATCAGAGTGTTACAGGTGGTTCCGAATATGCACCGCGCGGGGTTGGAAACACTGATTATGAATATTTACCGGAACGTTGATCGAAATGTGGTTCAGTTTGACTTTCTCGTACATTATGCGGATCGGTTTGATTATGACGATGAAATAGAAGCCCTTGGCGGAAAGATTTACAGATTGTCTGTGCGCAATGACGGCAATTTGCTCAAATATTTGAGGGATTTGAGGCGCTTTTTTAAGGAACATCCCGAGTATACAATTGTACACGGGCATATGGAGAGTTTTGGATTCCTCTACAGTCGTGCGGCAAAGAAGGCTGGCGTAAAAACAATCATTGCCCACAGTCATAATGCTATGATTGAGCCGACTCTCAAGGGTCGCATCAAGAGCATTATGAATAAGCTATGGAAACGATATGCGAATGTGTTGTTTGCTTGCTCAAATAAGGCGGGTGACTTTATGTTTCCCAGAATGCACTATACGGTTATAAACAATGGTATACGCTGTGAAGATTTTGTTTGGAATCCGTCAGAGCGGGAGGCTTGCCGTAAAGAGCTTGGAGTGGAAGACAAAGTAGTATTGGGTCACATCGGACGATTTGATCCCCAAAAAAATCACGAATTTTTAGTGGATATTTTTGCGTCCTTTGCAGCACGGCATCCGGATGCGGTACTGTTGTTAATCGGCGAGGGTGCACTTAAGCCGCGCATTCAGCAAAAGGTAGAGCGGTTAGGGCTTTCAAATAAGGTGCGCTTTTTGGGCGTTCGCACAGATACGGACCGTCTGTATCAAGCAATGGATTTATTTATGCTGCCGTCCCTCTTTGAAGGACTTCCTGTTGTGGGTGTAGAAGCTCAGTCGGCGGGTTTGCCAATGCTCACTTCGGATACGGTTACAAAAGAGCTTTGTGTGACGGATTTTGTGGAAATGTTGTCACTTGATGCGCCAATTGATGCTTGGGTGGATAAAATCGATGATATGCTCGCTTCAAAGAAACGGCGCAACACCTTGGACGAAATGAATGCAGCAGACTTCAACATTCGCAAAACGGCTGACTATCTGCGAGATTTTTATTGTAGTCATAGCATATAAAATAAGACTGTTGCCGTTAAATAATTCTCAAATATCAGGAGAAAAGAATGAAAATATTGTTGTTTCGCACGGATCCTTCAATTATGAATATCAAGAACTACAATTCACAGGAAATTGGAATGGCAAAAGCATATATAGCCGAGGGGCATATATGCGATATCGTATATTACAACGGAAAGAATCCTTCGAAAACTCAACAAATTGATGCGGGCAACGGAAAGAAAATAAATTTATACTGGGTTAAAGGATTCAGTATTCTGAACAACGGTTTTTTTCCGGGAATCAGCAAACTGTTAAAGCAGTACGATATTATTCAGGTTTCGGAATATTATTTTTTTGCGAGTTGGTATGTATACACACACTTTGCAAAGAAAAAGAAAGTATACATCTATCAGGGTGTTTATGACTCTGATAACAGCAAAAAATTTAATCTGCGTTGCAAGGTAATGGATCCGATAATGCTTCGAAAAAGTGTGCTTGCTGACACACAGGTGTTTACTAAAAGCAATATTGCATTGGAAGCTATGAAAAGACGAGGCTTTCAAAAGGTAAAAACCGTCGGCGTAGGTTTGGATATGGGAAGATTTCAAAGCGGTGACGTGGCTTCCGAATGGGTTGTGGAATTGGCGGACAACAAACACACGTCAAAATATCTGCTTTACGTGGGCGTTTTGGAAGATAGAAGAAACGTGCTCTTTACTTTGGATGTGTTGAAGCAGGTTTTGGCAGAATTGCCGGACATAAAATTGATACTCGTAGGCAAAGGAACACAAGACTATACAACACAGATTTTTGAAAAAATACGCAAGCTTGATTTGTCGGACCATGTGATTTACAAAGAATCCTTGGCGCAAAGCGAACTTTCTGAATTATATAAGATTGCAGATTTATTTTTACTGCCGACCAAATATGAGATTTTTGGTATGGTTCTTATGGAAGCCATGAGCTTCGGTTTGCCGGTAGTAAGTTCCTATAACGGTGGCTCAAGTACAATAATCAATAATAACGAAAACGGTATCATCTTGAAAAAATTTGATATAAACGAATGGAGCCGAACTATTGTTTCTCTCTTAAAAAACGAAAAAGAGAGAAAGCGACTTTGTATCGCAGCGCAGAATACAGGAGCAAATAAATTTTCGTGGCAAACGATTGTTAATGAGATTATTTCGACTATAAATCAGTCATAGATACTAGGAGGCAGAATATTGCATACAAGTAAAATATCACTAAAGGCGGGAATTGCCAAATCGTCGCAAATGCATTTTGTAGATTGGGTGCTGTGTGTATATTTGGTTACCATCAACATAAACGTCCTTCCTGAAACATATTCTGCATTATTACAAAATGCTGCATATCTCCTTTTCCTTGGCAGTTCATTGTATTTTAATAATTTTAAATTCCGAAAACCTGTGTATTTCTTATTTTACGGAATGTTTTTGGTTTATGCGTCGGCTTCTCTGCTTTGGACAAACACACTAAGCGGAAGCTGGACTTTATTGCGCATATTGTTAAAGGTATTTGTGGTGTGTGTTATAATGGCGGGGTGTTACAGCACCACTGAAAAAATTGAACGTGCATTAAAAGCGGTCTATTATGCATTGATTTTTGTGGTTGTTTTTATTGTGATAGTATCTCCCGTTAGCGACTGGGAGGCGGGCTTGGTCGGCAAAGAATACGGCATAGATACCGTGAGATTTGCGGTGCGCGCTTCACTTTGTTCAGTGCTGGGACTATATTTTCATTCAACTTCAAAGAAAAAGATTCATTTAGTAATTGCTGTTTTGGTATTAGCACTTTCTCTTGTAACTTCAAAAAGAACGGGCCTTATGTTCTTTGCGATTGCTGCGGCAGTATATTACTTTATTTACCAACCCAACCTTAACAAACGTTTTAAGGTCGTAGTAGGAATAATCATTATTGGATTATTTTTTTTCTATTTGATTGATACGGTGCCTTTTTTGGCAGACACAATTGGACAAAGATTACAAGATTTTGCGAAAACTTTTTGGGAAGGCAAGAGCACAGATGCAAGCACCATTCAAAGAGAAAAAATTATGGAATACGCAATTAAGTTGTTTAAGCAAAAGCCTTTTTGCGGCAATGGTTTAAATTCATTAAGAAACTATTTGAGCGGCGTCAACTTTGAACACGTAACGTATGCCCATAATAACTACCTTGAAATTGCAGGCGGATTAGGAATTGTTGGCTGCATACTGTATTATTTAATGTACGGATACGGTGTTTTGAGAAGCAGCGCACTTCTAAAGAAGAACAGAACAAAGAATGTTGCATTATATTTAGCACTGTTTATTGCGTTTTTAGTTTGTGATTTAATGCAAGTAACGTACGAAAGCTATTTTGAAATTATGTTTCTGGCTATTCTTGTTACGGGTGTGCAAAATGCTGCCGAAGAAACAAAAACTAATGATTTTCATTAGAGGGTGAAATATAAAATGGGGAAAAAAATAATTTTTATTATTCCCAGAATCGGCAAAGGTGGAGCAGAGCGTGTAGTTGTCAACATTGCGAATCAAATGGTGGCCGACGGATATCAGGTCGGTATTTATACCATTCTTTCGGGCGAGGAAAATTATCAGTTGGCAGATGGCGTGAAACATGTTCATCTGAATGTTGATAGCAAAAATAAGATTTTCAGAATGTTTAAACGGTTTATAAAGTTGCGCAGACTTGTGAAACAAAGTGACGCAGAAACCGTGATAGCATTTGACCGATATTATGGCATTTTCAGTTCGCTATTTACGGGCAAAAGGGTTATAGGCTCGGAGAGAAATGACCCTTACAGCAATATGCCGATTCGTTCTATACAAAAGCATATACGAGATTGGTTGTATAAAAAGGTCGATTTTATGGTGTTCCAAACGGAATACGCGCAGAATTACTTTTCTGAGGATATTAAAAACCACTCGACCATTATCTCAAATCCAGTTTCTTGCGATATTCTGCCCGAGCCGTTTACAGGCGTGCGCGATAATCGAATTGTGACAGCCTGCCGCTTGACCGAGCAAAAAAATTTACCTATGATGATTGACGCATTTGCCTTATTCAATCAGACTCATCCGGGCTACGAGCTTGTGATTTACGGTGAAGGGCATCTACTAGATAGCTTAAAGAAATATGCGGCAGAAAAGAATCTAGGCGATTTTGTGAAATTCCCTGGTTATGAAAACAATTTGCCCGAGAAAATTAACTCGGCTTCCATGTATGTGTCTTCTTCTGATTATGAAGGAATTTCTAATTCAATGCTTGAGGCAATGGCAATCGGGCTTCCTGTGGTTTGTACAGACTGTCCTGCGGGCGGTGCCGCAATGGTGATACAAAATGGAGTAAACGGTTATCTTGTGCCTATGAAAAATGCGGAAACAATGGCGCAGGTTATGTGCAAAGTGGTTGAAGATAAAGCGCAAACCTTTAAAATGTCTCAGAGAGCCGTCGAGGTAAGAACGACCTACAGTATTCAAAAGATTGCAAAACAATGGGAGAATGTGCTTTAATGGAAAATAAAAAACAACTGCTCTTTGTTATGGCGGAAATGAATCGCGGAGGAGCAGAAAGAAGCCTGATCAATCTTCTTGAAATGCTTGATCGCAGTCGATACGATATAGATGTTCTTGTATTTAATGCGAGCGGGCGATTAATGCCGCAAATACCGAAGGAGGTTCGTATTCTTAAAGCGGACCGAAGGCTTTGTTGTGTTTCGACATCTTCAAAAAAAGAATTACTTAAAAACTTCTCATTAAGGGCTGTTGTTGCGCGATTAATCTATAGCTTTAAGAAAGATAAAAACAAAATTCAGTATGTTCAAAGTCAAGAAAAATGGAAGTATGTTTATCAGCCGGTGCTGAAAACCCTTAAAAAGGAATATGACGTTGCAATTGCATATATGCATTCGCTTCCGTCTTATTACGTGATTGATAAGGTTTGCGCAAAGCGAAAGATTTTATGGGTGCATAACGACTATTCTAAGCTGATACAAGGCAAAGAGTTTGACTATAAATATTTTGACAGGGCAGACCTGGTTGCTACAGTTTCACAGCAATGCGTATGCGAACTTAAGAAAGCTTTTCCTGATATGGCAGATAAGTTCACTTGCATTTATAATTTAAATCCTGAAAATAAAATTCGTCAAAAGGCGGATGCCTTCTATCCCGACGAGTATAAAGACGAGGAAAAATTAAAACTGGTATCAATCGGAAGATTGAATCGTCAGAAGGGATTCGATTTTGCTGTTGATGCAGCCGGCATTTTGAAAAAGAACGGAATACCGTTCGATTGGTTTATAATCGGAGTGGGTGAACTGAAAAGTACACTTTGTCAGCAAATAGAGTCAGTCGGTGTGGAAAACGAAGTGCATCTTCTCGGTGAGAGGGAGAATCCGTATCCGTATATAAAGAATGCCGATATTGTTGTACAGACATCTCGTTTCGAGGGCAAGTCAATCGTGTTGGATGAAGCCAAAATACTGCATAAGCCGATTATTACTACCGATTATGTTTCTGTGCGGGATCAGATTGAGGATGGCAATACCGGCATGATCATTCCGATGGATCCTAGAGTTATAGCTGAAACGATAAAAAGGGTATATGAAAATCCCGATATTACTAAAGGTTTGATAGAAAATTTAGAAAATTTGCCCGACGAATCTGAATCAGAACTTCAAAAATACAATTCTTGCTTTGGCGGTTAAAATCAGATAATACGATATGCTGAAACCAAAGACCTAAATAACGGCCATTATAAAATGTGAGAGGTGATACATTATGAAAATATTCGGCAAGACTGTTTATAAAACAAAGGTGCTGCTGTTTTTACTTGGATGCGTTAAAAAAATCAAAAAAAACCGAATTGCGCTTTTGGCTTTTAGAGATACAGTATCGGGTAATACAAAAGCAATGTATCACTATATTAAAGATAATTATACGCAGTATGAGGTAAAATGGGGCTTTGAAGACGATAATAAGATACCTGCTGAAATAAAAGAAAACGGAAATTATTTTTTGCTATCCGAAATAGCGGGACTTAAATACTTTGCTTCGTCAAGGTATATTTTTACCGATACGTCGTTTGTGGCAAACCTCTATAAAAACAAGCACCAAATATGTATTCAAATGTGGCATGGAGACAGGGGCTTCAAAAAGGTTCAATACGGCGCCTTCCCCGACAAACGATTTTATGACGAGGTTTATTGCGATTATGCTGTTTGCGGTTCGGCTTACGGGGAAAGAAAGTTTATCGACTTTTTTAAAATGTCCGAAAAACAACTCTTAAAATTCGGATGCCCGAGAAACGATTTGCTAATTGCCAATAATATAAGCAAATCAGTACACCGCCATTACGGTATCCCTGATGACGCGGTGATTGTTTTATATGCCCCCACACTTAGAGAAAAGAACCGAAATTTGAAAACGCAAGTACCTTTTGACTATACCAATATAATAAAAACTGCCAAAGAAAAATATAAAACAGATGTCTATTTTCTTGTAAGAGCGCACAAGGCAAACTTAGGAATGGAGCAAATTGACGATCCGTTCTATATTGACGTGTCCGAATATCCTGATATGGAAGATATATTGGAAGAATGCCAGGTGCTTATAACGGATTATTCTTCAAGCGCGGGAGATTTTATATTAACCGGAAAGCAGGTCATTTTGTATATACCTCAGGAAGACGATTATACGAAAAAAGACCGTTCTTTAGTGTTTAACATCAACGAGTCGCCCTATATGATAGCAAAGAATGACGAAGATATTGCAAGATTTATTTTGCTCTCAAACGATGAGATCAAGAAAAACGATAAGGCGATAATGGATTTCTACGGTTGCTATGAGGACGGAACAGCAAGACATAAGATTATGAATTTCATAGAGGATTTTCAGGATGAAAGAACAACAGCATAGCGTTGGAAAAAATTATATATATAACCTTATTTCATCGGTTTTTAATATTTTGTTGCCTATCATTACAACACCTTACATTTCGTCTGCTCTGGGTGTGGAAAATATTGGAATTTACAGCTTTACATATTCTTATATCACAATGTTTACGCTTACGGGAGCGTTGGGCTCGGCAACACACGGACAGCGAACTATTGCACGGTCTCAAGATAATATTATAGAGAAGAGCAAGGCTTTTTATGAAATATTTATTCTTCGCCTTATAACTATTTCCATATCGCTGGTGCTTTATTTTATAACCATATCAATTTATGGGCAGCACTATATTTATTTTGTTCTGCAAATCCCATATTTTATTGGCGCCATATTTGATATTACTTGGTTCTTTCAGGGAAACGATAATTTCTCTTTTTTGACTATGAGAAATATCACTTTCAAGTTGCTCGGCTTTGTCTTTATTCTGTTGTTCGTAAAGGATACCGGCAATTTAGCGGAATATGTTACGATTTTGGCGTTGTCAAATCTTTTAAGTTCAATTTCAATGTGGCCGCTACTGAGAAAAAGAATTGTAAAAATCCATTTTAAGCAGTTGAGCATAAAAGAGCATTTCGGCGCATCTTTTGTTTACTTTATTCCTACCTTGGCGTATCAGTTGTATTCTACAATTGATAAAGTACTGCTCGGTTTTATGGGAAATTCGGTAGAAACTGGATATTACGAACAGGCAAATAAAATTGTCACATTGGCAACAACCGTGCTGTCGTCTTATAACGTTGTTATTAGAACAAAGATGAATTATGTTTATCGTCAGTACGAATTAGCAAAGACGGTGGAATTAAAAAAGGATGTTGACGACACGCTTGATAGGGCAATCAGTTTTGTGTTGTTTTTGGCTTGTCCTATTTCTGCGGGGATTTTTTCCATTTCAGATAACCTAACCGGATGGTTTTTCGGTCCGGGCTTTGAGAAGGTTTCTGACTTGTTGAAATTGTTCTGTGTTATGGTTTTGGTAAATTCTTTCCGCGGACTTTTGGGTGCGTCAGTGTTTAATCCTTTGGGCATTAAAATGCAGAAAAAATCTAACAAAGCTCAGTGGATTGCAGCGATACTTAATCTCGGATTAACGGCATTGTTAATTCCTAAATTTTACTCGTACGGAGCTATTGCGGCATCTATGATATCTGAAACCGTTATTTTGATTTTGTATTTTTACTATGCAAGAGAAATCCTAAATTTCAAGAGAATTTTCAACAAGTTGTTAAAATATATGATTTGCGCAGTAGTTATGGCAGCGACTATTTATTGGTTGGATAATTTTATGACCGGAATTTTGTGTACGGTTGTGCAGATTATTGCCGGAGCAGTAGTTTATTTCTGCTTACTGCTTCTTATTAAGGATTCTTTTTTCTGCACCACAATGTATAACGTGCTCTCTAGAATTACAAGGAAAGTTAGGAAATGATGTTGAAAAAGTATAAAATAGGATACACACAGGGTGTGTATGATATGTTTCATATCGGACATTTAAACCTGATTAACAGAGCAAAGGAGAAATGCGACTATTTGATAGTTGCGGTCAACTCGGATAGCTTGGTGCAGGAGTATAAGCATAAAATGCCCGTGATAAACGAAACCGAGCGTCAAATGATTGTATCAAACATAAAAGCGGTTGACGAGTGTTTGATTGCCCACACACTTGACAAAATGATTATGTTTGAACAGGTGGGCTTTGAAGCAATTTTTATCGGTGACGACTGGAAAGGCAATCCCCGATGGGAAGAAACTGCCAAAAAAATGAAAACAGTCGGCGTGGATGTTGTATTTCTTCCTCACACTCCGGACGTTTCTTCAACCATACTCAGACCGCAAGCCGAAAAGAAGATTGAAGAAAAGTAATGGTGCGGTAGGAATATAAGAATGGATGATTTATGAAAAATAGTATTGAATTACAAAATGGATTTGAAAAAAGAAAAAACTACGTTGATTATATAAAGGCAATAGGTATTATACTTGTAATTTTAGGCCATATTAATTTTGCAAATGATATAATCAAAGAATGGATTTACGCCTTCCATATGCCGCTCTTTTTCTTTGCGACAGGGCTTATAACAAAGAAGGATACGATGGGTTGCGGATATTTCTTAAAGAAATTTCAAGTACTAATAGTTCCATATTTTATATGGGGACTAATTTATTCCGGATGGTCTTTGGGGTCTGCGGCTCGAATTGGGTATGGAAGTTATAGTACTATATCAAGTGCCGGCAGTTTGTCATCCTTATGGTTTATTCCAACGATGTTTGTTGCCGTTGTTCTTTGTCAGCTTGTTTTCAAGTTGACCGAAAAGATGTGGCTTGTCGCAGTAATGGCAGCGATAATGCTTTCGGTAGCGTTGCTTCTGCCCCGAATTAACGTTGGATATCCGTGGTGTGTAAATGTTGCGCTGTTAGCGGCCGCATTTATCCTTGGCGGTTATATGTTTGAAAAAAAGGCCACGAAGGTTGTGCATGAAAAATCGTGGATATATTTGTGCATTGTTGGAATTATCCTTACTTTGACATACAGGCTGAATCCTATAGTGAAGGATAGCTATGTTCTTATGGCTGATATGCATCTTGGTAATCCTGTGATTTTCCTTTTTTCTGCGGGAGGGGGTTGCTTATTAGTATATGGTATAGCAAGGATGCTCGAACGCTATTTAAAAGGAAACAATTTTTTAACCTTTGTCGGAAAAAATACGCTTGTAATTTTCTTGGTTCACAAGCCGATTATTGATTTGTTTGAAAGATTCTTTAGAATTTTTCACATTCATTGGACTGTTGAATTGGTAATCACGGCAATAGGCACACTAATTTGTTCGTGTGTAATGTGCATGTTAATAAATCGCTTTGCGCCGTGCCTTGCGGGGAAGATGACGGCTACAACGTATTGTCCTAATATAAACAAAAAAGCTCGGGAATAATACCGAGCTTTTTTAGCATAAATATTTTATTTTGCAAATTCTTTGTAAAGGTCGATTTGGCCGTAATACGCTGGCCAAGAGGATGAGTTGCCGAAGGTTACTACAATATATTCGTTACCCGTAGCGTTGGCGGTGCCGAAGGAAGCCAGGCAAAAGCCCGATTCGCCGATATATCCCGTTTTGCCGCCCTTTATGGTTGCGGTTTCGGGCTCGGTGCCGTACATATGCTCAAAAAGCGTTGAGGAAAGCAAAATGCCTTCGGGGTGTTCGGGCGTTTCGGTTGTAGTGTACTGATAGGTTGAAAGTACCTCGCGGCAAAAGTCACTTTCCATCGCGGCGGAAAGTATAACTGCCATATCGTAAACGCTTGAGTAATTTTCACTGTCGTAAAGACCCGTAACATTGGCAAAATGGGTGTTTTTAAGGCCAAGCTCGGCAACTTTTTGGTTCATTTTTTCAACAAAAGCCGCTTCACTTGTGCAAAGCTTTACCGCAAGGGCTACTGCGGCGTCTGCTCCCGAGGGAAGAATTGTGCCGTAAATAAGGTCGGTAACAGTTACGGTTTCGTTGTTCGAAAAGCCCGCCATAGAAGCTCCTTCCAAGTAGAGCGGGTCGGTAAGCGCGTAGGTTATGGTAAAGGTATCGTTAAAGTCGGTTATAAGCTCACTTGCTACCAAAAGTGTCATAACCTTCGTGGTTGAAGCGGGGTAAAGCCGCTCGTTGATATTACGCTCGGCTACAATGTTGCCGCTTTCGCAGTCTATGATAATTGCCGCCTTGGCGTCGTTGCCTTCGGGAATGCTTACGGTGCTGTCAGTCAAGTTGAAAACGGTTTTAGTAGCTTCTACAGGAGTATCGTCGGTGGTTTGGTCGGTGTCAATAGGCTCGTCAGGAATCTCAGGCGCCTTGTTACCGCACACAATAAGTAATATAGCCGCAATAATTATAACCGCCACAGCCGCCAAAGCCGATTTTTTAAGTCTTAAGGCCTTGTGGGTGCGGCGTGATTTTTTAGGCTTAACGGAAGGTATCGGTTCGGGCTTATAAGTGTTTCCTTCTTTTCCCGCAAGAGATTTTTCTAAGCTTTTAAAATATTCTTCATAGTCCTTATTGTTTAAAAAATCCGACATAAAGTTCTCCTAAAATTCAAATGCAATAACAGTATACCACTATTTTGTGCCATTTTCTACAATATAATTTATTTTAACAACAAAATGTTGATTTTTAGGTAAAAAACGGATATTATAGTATAGAAAAGAACAGGTATGCTGACTTTCGTCAGCCTAAAGTTTATTTAATAGGGAGTAAAAAATGTTAGAACTCAAAAATATTTCCTTTGTGGCCGAAGGTGAAGACGGCAACAAAGAAATACTTAAAAATATAAACTTAACCGTTGATGACGGATTTACTGTAATCACAGGCCCTAACGGCGGCGGAAAGTCCACCCTTGCAAAAATAATTGCAGGCATTAACATCGCCTCTTCGGGTGAAATTTGGCTTAATGGTGAGAACATAACCGACCTTAACATTACCGAACGCGCAAAAAAGGGTATAAGCTTTGCCTTTCAACAGCCCGTTCGCTTTAAGGGCATTACCGTGCACGACCTTATTTGTCTTGCGGCGGGTAAAAAGGTTGATATTACCACCGCTTGCGAGTATTTGTCCCAAGTGGGTCTTTGTGCGCGTGATTATATCAACCGCGAGGTAAACGCTCATCTTTCGGGCGGCGAGCTTAAACGAATTGAAATTGCCACCGTGCTGGCAAGAGGCACCGAAATTTCCCTCTTTGATGAGCCGGAGGCAGGCATAGACCTTTGGAGCTTTAACAGTCTTATAAAGGTGTTTGAAAAAATGCGGGAAACGCTTGGCGGATCTATAATTATCATTTCCCATCAGGAAAGAATTTTAAATATTGCGGATAGAATTATTGTCGTAAAGGACGGCGAAATTCACAAAACGGGCACAAGGGAAGAAATTTTGCCTGAACTTTTGGGCAAGGCTGATTCTACCTGCCGCGTGCTCGCAGAAAAGGCAGGTGTTTAAAGGTTGAATAATACAGAACTCGAGCTTTTGAAAATAATTGCCGATATGGAGGGTACCCCCGAAGGAGCCTTTAATATCCGCGCAAACGGCGTTTCTGCCGAGCGCAAGGTAACCGAAAATATAGATATTCGAACTAAAGAGGATAAGTCGGGCATAGATATTATTATAAAGCCTAACACTAAAAACGAAAAGGTTCACATTCCTGTTATTATAAGTCAGACTGGCTACAGCGAGCTTGTGTATAACGACTTTATAGTAGGCGAGGGGGCTGACGTTGAAATCGTTGCGGGTTGCGGTATTCACAACTGCGGCGACGAAAATTCCGCGCACGACGGTATTCACACCTTTTTCGTTGGCAAAAACGCCAAGGTGAAATACGTTGAAAAGCATTACGGCAGTGCCGACGGTGCGGGCAAAAGCACTATGAATCCCACCACAATCATCAATATTGCCGAGGGCGGCTATATGGAGATGGACACTACTCAGATAGAGGGTGTTGACGATACAAAGCGTGTCACAAAAGCGCGAATTTCCGACGGCGGCAAACTTGTTATTCGCGAAAAGCTTATGACAAGCGGTGACCAACGCGCCGAAACCGATTTTACGGTTGATTTAGACGGTGAAAATTCGGGCGCGCACGTGGTTTCCCGTTCGGTTGCCAAGGGGAATTCCTATCAGCTGTTTATTTCTAAAATCAACGGCAATAATGTTTGTAACGGTCACACCGAATGCGATGCTATTATTGTTGATAACGCGCACGTTTCTGCCGTACCCGAAATTACGGCTAATCACGTTGAAGCCTCCCTTATACACGAGGCGGCAATAGGTAAAATCGCGGGCGAGCAAATAGCAAAACTTATGACGTTAGGTCTTACACAGCAAGAGGCCGAGGAACAAATCGTAAGCGGCTTCTTGAAATAATAGAAAAGGGTGATTAAATTGAATTTAAAAGGAACAAAAACCGAAAAAAATTTGATGGCAGCTTTCTCAGGCGAAAGTGAGGCCAGAAACAAGTACACTTATTTTGCATCTGTTGCAAAGAAGGAAGGCTACGAGCAGCTTGCAGCCATCTTCCTTGACACTGCAAACAACGAAAAAGAACACGCAAAACTGTGGTTTAAGGCATTGGGCGGCCTTGGCAACACTGTAGAAAACTTAAAGTCTGCAGCTGCAGGTGAAAATTACGAATGGACCGAAATGTACGCTCAGTTCGCAAAGGAAGCTGACGAGGAAGGCTTTACCGAGCTTGCTGAAAAGTTCAGAAAAGCGGCCGCCGTTGAAAAGAGCCACGAGGAGAGATACCTTAAGCTTCTTAACAACGTTGAAATGCAGGCTGTTTTCGAAAAGAGCGAGGAAATTATGTGGGAATGCCGCAACTGCGGACACCTTGTAATCGGCAAAAAGGCTCCCGAAGTTTGCCCGCTTTGCAACCATCCCAAGAGCTTCTTCGAAGTTAGAAAAGAAAACTATTAAAAACTTTAAAAAAGAGGGCAAATCGCCCTCTTTTTATCTTAATTAAAGGAAAAATTAAATTCTTGACAAGTAAGAATTTTGGTTGTATTATTTATATAAAGCGTTGATAAGGAAAGTAGCTTTTTAGCCCTTTCAAAGAGAGTGCGGGTCATAGGCTGTAAGCCCGCTGAAAGTAAAAAAGCGAAAACCGCCTTTGAGCGCTGTGGGTAACAACACAGACGTAAGCCTTCGTTACAGGCATAAAAAGTGTCCGATTATTCGGAAAAACGGGTGGAACCGCGGAGAGTTTTGTACTTCGTCCCGAAAGACAGTGTCTTTCAGGGCGGAGTTTATTTTTTGGAGGTAAATTTATGATTAAAATTACACTAAAGGGCGACGTTGTAAAGGAATTCCCGAGCGGCATTACCGCATACGAGGTTGCAAAGGAAATAAGCATGGGTCTTGCAAAGGCCGCCTGCGCCGTAAGGATTAACGGCGTCGAAGCCGACCTTCGTACTGTGCTTGAAAGCGATTGCGCTCTTGAAATTTTAACCTTCGAGGATAAGTACGGCAAGTGGGCATTCCGTCACACCGCTTCGCACATTTTGGCGCAGGCCGTAAAGCGCCTTTTCCCCGAAGCAAAGCTGGCTATCGGCCCTGCTGTTGACGACGGTTTTTATTACGATTTCGATCTTGAAAAGAGCTTTACCGCATCAGACCTTGAAAAAATCGAAGCCGAAATGAAGCAAATTGTTAAGGAAAATCTGCCCCTTGAAAGATTTACGATGACAAGGGCACAAGCTATTAAATATTTTGAAGAAAAAGGCGAGCCTTATAAGGTAGAGCTTGTAGAAAGCATACCCGAGGGTGACGATATAAGCTTCTATTCACAGGGTGATTTTACTGATCTTTGCGCAGGTGCCCACCTTATGAGCACGGGGCTTGTTAAGGCGTTTAAGCTTACCTCTGCAACGGGCGCTTACTGGCGCGGCGATTCTTCAAAGAAGATGCTTTGCCGCGTTTACGGCACCGCTTTCCCGAAGACAAGTGAGCTTGAAGCCCACCTTACAATGCTTGAAGAGGCTAAAAAACGCGACCACAACAAGCTTGGCCGCGAACTTGAAATTTTTACCACCGTTGATTATATTGGTCAGGGTCTTCCCATCCTTTTGCCCAAGGGCGCTAAAATAATTCAAACACTTCAGCGCTTTGTTGAGGACGAGGAAGCAAAACGCGGCTGGCTGCTTACAAAGACGCCTTATATGGCAAAGAGCGACCTTTACAAAATTTCGGGCCACTGGGACCACTACCGCGACGGTATGTTTATCCTCGGCGACCCCGATGATGAGAAGAAGGAGTGCTTTGCACTGCGCCCGATGACCTGCCCCTTCCAGTACCAAGCATACCTTAACCGCGCGCGTTCTTACCGCGATTTGCCCCTTCGTTACAACGAAACCTCAACCCTTTTCAGAAATGAAGAATCGGGTGAAATGCACGGCCTTATCCGCGTGCGCCAGTTCACTATTTCGGAAGGTCACCTTATGTGCACACCCGAACAGTTAGAGGAAGAATTTAAGGGCTGTTTAGAGCTTGCAATTTTTATGCTTAAAACAGTAGGTCTTTATGAAGACGTTTCTTACCGCTTCTCGCAGTGGGACCCTAGCGATACCGAGAAATATATCGGCACTGCTGAACAGTGGGACGAAGCACAGGGAATAATGGCAAAAATTCTTGACCGTCTTGAAATACCCTATGAGGTGGGCGTCGGCGAAGCCGCATTCTACGGCCCCAAGCTTGATATTCAGATTAAAAACGTTTTCGGCAAGGAAGACACCCTTATCACCATCCAAATCGACCAGCTTTTAGCTGAAAAATTCGGTATGGAATACGTAGACCGCGACGGTGTCAAGAAGAATCCCTATATCATTCACCGCACCTCTATCGGTTGCTATGAAAGAACCTTGGCATTGCTTATTGAAAAGTATGCGGGCGCATTCCCGATGTGGCTTGCACCTACACAGGTTAAGCTTCTTCCTATTGCTGACCGTCACTTAGATTTCGCTTACGACGTAAAGCGTCAGCTTGAGGCGGCGGGCGTTAGCGTTGAGCTTGACGACTGCAACGAAAAAATCGGTTATAAGATTCGTCAGGCAAGACTGCAAAGAGTGCCGTATATGCTCATAATCGGTGACAGCGAGGCCGAAAACAATACCGTTTCCGTTCGCAGAAGAGGCGAGGACGGCGACCTCGGCGCTATGGCAGTTTCCGATTTCGTCGATATGGCAGTAGAAGAAATCCGCACAAAGAAAATTAATTAAATTTTCAGCAGTATAAAGAAAAAGCAGAGCATTGAGCTCTGCTTTTTTGTTTATTAAATACCGAAAAATTATTCTTCTTCATCGTCGGGCATATCCCAGTTATGCCAAACTGCCTGAACGTCGTCGTTATCCTCAAGCATATCGATAAGCTTTTCCATCTTTTTCACGGCTTCGTCGTCGTCAATGGTCGACATTGTCTGGGGAATGTAAGCAACCTCTGCCGAGAGGAAGCTGTAGCCCGCATTTTCAAGTGCATCGCGAACGGTGCCTAAATCGTTGGGTTCGGTGGTAATTTCGAAAATGTCACCGTCAAAATTAAAGTCGTCAGCCCCTGCTTCGAGTGCGGCTTCCATAACGGTGTCTTCATCAAGTCCCTCGGCTTCAATTTGAATAAGACCCTTGCGGCCAAACATAAACATAACCGAGCCCGACTGCCCAAGGTTGCCGCCGCACTTGTCAAAATAGTGGCGCATTTCGCCGGCGGTGCGGTTGCGGTTATCCGAAAGGGTTTCAACAACAACTGCAATACCGCAGGGGCCGTAACCCTCATAAATCAGTTCTTCGTAGTTATTACCGTCGGTATCGCCGGCGGCTTTTTTGATTATTCTTTCAATATTTTCGTTAGGCACGTTTGCGGCCTTTGCCTTTGCAATAGCGTCTTTAAGTTTGCTGTTTTCGTTGGGGTTTGCGCCGCCCGCTTTAACGATTACGGCGATTTCGCGGCCGATTTTGGTGAAAACCTTTGCCTTGGCGGCATCGGTCTTTTCTTTTTTCTTTTTAATATTATTCCATTTAGAATGTCCTGACATAATCTCAAATCCTTTCAACCAGTAAATTCTATCACAAACTTCTGTTCTGTTCAAGTGCTTTTTCGCAAATAAGCTCTATATCTTTTACTGCAGATATTTCGCCGCAAAGTCTGCGCAGTGCCGCCGCGCCGTGAAGACCCTGCATATACCACGCGGTGTGTTTTCTTGCTTCTAAAATCGCGTTGTGCGGGTCCTTGTAAACGTGCATAAGCTCGACCTGATGAAGCAGAGTTTTAAACCGCTCTTCAAGGGAGGGCGGGGTATAGTTTTTGCCACTCAAATAGGAGTTAATTTCCTCAAAAATAAAGGGGTTGCCCTGTGCCGCGCGGCCTACCATAACGTATGCGGCGCCCGTTGTTTCGTACATTTCACAGGCGGATTTGCCGTCACGCACGTCCCCGTTTGCAACAACGGGTATTTTTACCGCGTTTACGACCGCTTTTATCGTTTCATAATCTATTCCCGGCGCGTACATTTGTTGCCTTGTCCTTCCGTGAACGGTAATCATTTTGGCACCCGCCGCTTCGCATCTTTTAGCAAGTTCAACGGCGTTGATACTTTCTGCGTCCCAGCCCGTACGCATTTTAACGCTTACGGGGATATTTACTGCATCCGCTACCGCGCGAACTATCCTTTCGGCAAGAACCACGTCCTTCATAAGTGCGCTTCCGCCGCCGTTTCCTGCCACCTTCGGCGCGGGACAGCCCATATTTATATCAATAAAATCGGGCTTAAAATCAAGCGCTCTTACAGCGGCAGCCGCCATGGTTTCAGGCTCGCACCCGAAAAGCTGGGAGGCAATAGGTCGCTCTTTATCGGAGCAATTAAGAAGGGCGGCCGATTTTTTATCCCCCAAAGCAACGCCCTTTGAGCTTGTAAGCTCGCCAACGCAAAAGCCTGCGCCTTTTTCGATACATATTTCCCTCATAGCTCTGTCAGCAACGCCGGCCATGGGGGCTAATGCGGCAAAACCGCCGATTTCTAAAGTTCCTATTTTCATAACAATGATTATACTTTATAATTTTTCTTCTGTCAATTTTTTTAAAAATATAATGACATTGGAATATAAATGTGTTATAATAATATGGATTATATTATAATAGAGGCGGTGAAGGCTTGAAACTTCTGGCAATAGACGGCAACAGTATAATAAACCGTGCTTTTTACGGCATAAAATTGCTCACCACAAAGGATGGGCAGTACACTAACGCTATCTACGGTTTTATCAATATTTTAAACCGACTTTGTGAGTTGGAAAGTCCTGACGGGGTGGTTATAGCCTTTGATCTTCGCAAGCCTACCTTCCGCCATAAAGTTTATGCCGAATACAAGGCGGGCCGCAAGGGTATGCCCGATGAATTGGCAAGTCAGCTTCCCGTTATGAAGCAGTGGCTTTGCCTTGCAGGCTATACCTGCCTTGAGTGTGAGGGATACGAGGCTGACGACATTCTCGGCACCTTGGCAGAAATTTGCGAAAACAGCGGGGACGAGTGTGTTATCTCGACCGGTGACCGTGATTCATTGCAGCTTATTTCCGATAAGACAAGGGTGCTGCTTGCCGCGACCCGAATGGGTAAAACCGAAGTTGTAAATATGGACAAAGCCGCCCTTTTTGAAAAATACGGCCTTACCCCCGCGGAAATGATAGAGCTTAAGGCGCTTATGGGGGATAGCTCGGACAATATTCCCGGTGTTGCGGGTGTTGGTGAAAAAACTGCAACCGACCTTATTTCACGTTATCACAATATTGATTATATTTACGAAAACCTCGAAACGCTTGATATTAAAGACGGCGTTCGCAAAAAGCTTTCGGAGGGTAAGGACAGCGCATATTTGAGCCGAGAAATCGGAACAATTTGCCGCACTGCCCCGATAAGCGATGATATTTCAGCCTATAAAACAAAGCCGCGAAATGAAAGCGAGCTTGCTGAGCTTATGACAAGGCTTGAGTTTTTTAAGTTGATGGAAAAAATGAACGTTACCCCTGCGGCTTCGCAGATGGGTATGTGCTTTGATGAGCAGGACATCGATTTTAAAGAGGTTTCTGAAATTGGCGAAAAGGCAAAAGAAGTAACCGTTTTTTGTGACGGTGAAAATTCTGCGGCGGTATGGGATAACTTTGTTTGCCGTCTTTCACCCGAAAAAGCGACCGACCTTTACAAAAACGAAAAAATTGCCAAAAAGGTTTATGACAGTAAAAATCTTTACAAAAAAGAAAGTAATACTGCAAATATTATTTTCGACGCTATGCTTGCGGCTTATATTTGTAATCCCTCTGCTTCTTCCTACGCGGCTGACAGGCTGATTTTAGAATACGGCGGAAAAGCCCCCGATATAGAGGATGAATTTATTAAAAATGCCTGTCTTTTTAAAACCGCTTGCGAAAATCTTGAAGCCGAGCTTAAAAAAAGCGGTCAGTTAAAGCTTTTTGAACAAATAGAACTTCCCCTTGCAAAAGTTTTGGCTTCAATGGAGGCTTGCGGATTTTTGGTTGACAAAGAGGGACTTTGTGCCCTTTCGCAAGAGTTGGGGACAAGAATTTTTGCTTTAGAAAGTGAAATTTATAACCTTGTGGGTTATGAATTTAACCTTAATTCGCCAAAGCAGTTGGGTGTGGCCCTTTTTGAAAAATTGGGACTTCCTGCAAAGAAAAAGACAAAAAGCGGCTACAGTACGGGTGCCGAAGTTTTAGAAGAACTAAAAGATTTGCACCCTGCGGTTTCAAAGCTGCTCGAGTACAGACAGCTTGCAAAGCTCAAGTCCACTTATGCTGACGGTTTGCAAGGCTGTATTGCAGGGGACGGCAGAATACACTCAACGTTTAATCAGACCGAGGCCAGAACGGGTCGCATAAGCTCGCTTGAGCCCAATTTACAAAATATTCCCGTTCGCACTGAGGAGGGCCGCCGCCTTCGCGAGTATTTTATCGCGGGCGAGGGCAGGGTCCTTTGCGATGCCGACTATTCACAAATTGAACTGCGGGTTTTGGCTTCTATGGCTAATGATGAAAATATGATAAACGCTTTTAGTTCGGGCGTTGACATTCATACCGCCACTGCGGCGCAGGTTTTCGGAATGCCTACCAAAATGGTTACTCCCGTTATGCGAAGCAGGGCTTAAACGGTTAATT
>CAZHYD010000001.1:0-38423 GCA_964536645.1 uncultured Ruminococcus sp. | reverse complement strand
CCGGTGATAGATTCAATTCGGTTAAATACTTTATTCATTCTTACTCACCGTCCTTTAATAAAAGTTCTGCTTCTTTGGTTAAGCTGCCGCTTGCATTTGTGTAGAGAACATCAATTTCGCCCTCAACCTTTTTAAAGGCTTCGCTTTCAAATTCAGTGTAATTCCAGTCAATAAACTTCTGGCGCAGGCGGTTAATAAAGTTACGGGCTTCGTCCTTGGTGTCAATGGCATATTCACTGCCTAAAACATATATAAGCTTGTCGGTAACGTAGCGCTGACGTGCGGTTGTGCAGTTTGCTTCAATTAGGTCAAAGGAGTTTTGCTGCAAATAAACCGCGTCAAGCATTTCTTCCTTAAGGTAAATCATATAGTCCGAAAGGGTAGTGCCTTCTTCGCCTACAACCTTCATCATAGAGCCGATTTCATCACCGTGGTGAAGAATGTCTTTGCAATACTGTGACTTTTTCGGGTCTATAACGCCCTTGTATTTAGACCAAGAAATAAGCGGGTCAATAGCGGGATATTTTCTCGCGTCGGAGCGTTCGCGTGAAAGACCGTGGAAAGCGCCAACAACTTTTAAGGTTGCCTGTGTTACGGGTTCTTCAAAGTTACCGCCCGCTGGGGAAACGGTACCGCCGATTGTAACAGAGCCTGTGCTGCCGTCGGGCAAGCGAACATAGCCCGCTCTTTCGTAGAAGGCGGCAATATACGATTCAAGGTAAGCGGGGAAGGCTTCTTCGCCGGGGATTTCTTCAAGTCTGCCCGACATTTCGCGAAGCGCCTGCGCCCAACGTGAAGTTGAATCTGCCAAAAGCAGAACGTTAAGACCCATCTGACGATAATACTCAGCAAGTGTTACCGAGGTGTAAACCGAAGCTTCACGGGATGCTACGGGCATTGAAGAGGTGTTACATATAATGATGGTGCGTTCCATAAGTGAACGTCCGGTTTTGGGGTCGGTAAGTTCGGGGAACTCGGTCAAGGTTTCAACAACCTCACCCGCGCGCTCGCCGCAAGCGGCAATTATAACAATGTCAACGTCGGCGTATTTCGAGGTGGTATGCTGTAACACGGTTTTGCCTGCGCCGAAAGGTCCGGGTGTGCAGTAGGTGCCACCCTTTGCAACGGGGAAGAAGGAGTCGATAAGACGCACCTTCGTTTCCATCGTTTCAACGGGGGCTAATCTTTCGCTGTAGCATTTTACGGCGCGCTTAACCGGCCATTTAAACGACATAGCAACCTTTATTTCGCGGCCGCGTTCGTCTGCTATAACTGCAACGGTTTCGTTTACGGTATATTCACCCTTTTCTACAATAGATTTCAAAGTGTAATTACCAAGCAGATAAAAGGGAACAAAGATTTTGTGTGTAAAGGGGCCTTCGGGAACGGTTCCGATATACTCGCCCGCGCGCAAAGTATCACCAACCTTGGCGGTGGGGGTAAATTCCCACTTTTTCTCGACGTCGAGTCCGTCAGCATAAACGCCGCGCTCTAAAAACCAACCAGCCTGTTCGGCTAAAATGGGTAGCGGATTTTGAAGTCCGTCATAAATTTGGCCAAGCAAACCGGGTCCTAAGTCTGCCGAGAGCATATCGCCGGTAAATTCAACCTCGTCACCGCACTTGATACCTCCGGTCATTTCATAAACCTGAATTTGCGCGATATTTCCGCGAATACGGATAACCTCACTCTTGAGGGCGGTGCCGTCTACCTTAACGTAACATATTTCATTCATAGAAACGTGGCCTTGAAATTCGACAGATACCAAGTTTCCGTTAATGCTTACAACCTTACCTGTATTTTCGGTCATCATATAGCCTCCAACCTGTCTCCATTCAAAATGGAGTTGTAAATATTTTTATATGCGATATCGCCTGCGTTAGTATCAAACTGTCTTGCCCGCAAAATCAGTTTTAATTTAAGCCCGTAGTAAAAGACAAAATCTTCCGAGAAGTTGTCCATAGGTCTTAGTGTTTCCAAAAATTCCAAACGGTAACTGTTCAGGAATTTTTCCGCTTCGAGCGGGCTTTCAAACTCTACTGCAGTGCTTGCCGCTTTCATAAGTTCAGCGGGCATAGGTTCTTTTTCAAAATCAAATGCTTTTTTCATTTTGTCTGCTCGAACTTTAGCAAGGGCCAGTCGCAAGTTTCTTTCACCGTCATTCCACTTTTCAACCAAAGGTGAGGTTGATTTTTCATAAGCTTTTGGCGGCATAAGTGTAAGTTTTTTTAATTCGTTTTGCGCCGTTTTGCCTAAAAAACGGTTGCAGAGCTCTAAAAAGCGTTCTTCCGTTATAGGAACAGGCATATTTTCGCCATTACCGTCGAGTGACGGTAACTGCGATATAAGATAATATGCAGCCATAATACTTACGCCTCTTTCAAAAGCTCGGTAACTTTGGGGCTGAGGTAGTTTGAAAGCATATCTACCACCGACTCGGCAGAGTAATCGTAATATGCGGTACCGTTATTTACGGCGATACGGAAACCGCCGTCAAAATTATCGTTCGCTTTAAGCGTAACACCGCCTGTCAATTTACTATTAAGAGCCGCAAGTGCGGTTTCTTCGAGCGCCTTTAAATCAGATGTGTTTAAAATAACCGATATTTCTTCGGCATCGGGCTTGGCTGCCCAACATTCAACAACGTTTACAATAAGCTTTGCAAAAGCATCGGACGAATAAACCCCTGAAACGTTTTCGTTTACAACGGCTTTAAGTTCCCTTGAAACGCTTTCTCTGAAAGATATGAGCAGGTTTCTGCCTGCTTGCTTTATAGCATCCTCACTTGAGCTCACCATTCGCTCGTTTTCGGATTTAGCGTTGACCAAAAGTTTTTGTGCTTCTGCTTTTGCATCGGCAATAATCTTTTCGGCCTCTGCTTTGGCAGAGTCAACTATCGATTTGGCTTCGCTTTCAGCCACCTCGACACCGTCTTTTTTAATCTGGTCAATGAGTTCTTGTAATTGTATTTCCATAAGGTCCTCTCCTTTTTGAAATTCTGAACACATACTTGCTGTTAGTATACCATAATTTTACTAAAGTTTCAATATGTTTTTTATTTTAACGCGCACGCGCGAGAGTCAAGAAGCAAAAATTAAACCCCGAAACCGTAGTTTCGGGGTTTGGTCGGGGCGCTATTCGCAATAGGGTGAAAAGGGAAGATAATCGTATGTGTTATAACTTATAAACTTCTATTCTGCGTGGCTACCACTTTGCTGCCAAACGCATCTTCAATAATAACATCGCCAACGGCTATAGGGAGCCTTGCCGTAGCATTATTGATAAGCTCCATACATTCCGCTATTTTCTCTTTTGGAATAGTTGTGCTGGTTTTAACCGAAACCAGACCTCCATCATCACATCTCAAGGTTGAAGTAACGGTTCTTTGTGGATTTATACATTCGTTTTCGGCATATATTTTCCCTCTGGGGCAGGTGTTTCCCGTTACCGCAAAAACTTTTTTATCCTCAATTTGAACTGCAAGCTCACATCCTAACGGACATATGATACAGGTAAGTTTTCTTTCCATCTTACAGCACCTCCAAAGAAAAACATAATTCTTTTACATTTTTTATCTGCTCACTCTTTAATTCTATAGACTCCATCTCACCCGGGGCAACCTTAGGTCTTTTTCGGGAAAGAACAACCGTATCACCTGAGGTTACGTTAATTTTCACATTTTTGTAAACGTCACTTACTCTGAAATATACCGTTACGTCCTTTTTCTTTGTTATTATTTGGGGAACGGTGTATCTTATTTTGCCGTCCGTTTTGATCGTAACCGTAAGATTCTCATTTTGGCATCCTTTGATATATTCAGCGGCCGCTTTGCCGGCAATTTCCGATTCTTCAGAAACAAAATCCACTAAATCGTGGACATGCAAAACGTTTCCGCAAGCGAAAATTCCCTCTATTGAGGTTTGTCTGTCTTGGTCAACAACAGCCCCGTTAGTTGTGCTGCTGATATTTACCTTAGCCCCTATTGAAAGCTCGTTTTCGGGGATAAGTCCCACCGATAAAAGAAGCGTATCGCAAGGAATATATTCCCGTGTTTCGACAATTGGTTTTCTTCTTTCATCAACCTGTGCAATGGTTACCCCCTCGAGTCTGTCTTTGCCGTGAATTTCCACAACGGTATGACTAAGCTTTAAGGGAATATTAAAATCATTAAGACATTGTTCAATGTTTCGTGCAAGACCGCCCGAATAAGGCATCAATTCACATACTGCGTGAACCTTTGCGCCCTCTAAGGTCATTCTTCTTGCCATAATAAGCCCGATATCGCCACTGCCCAAAATAACAATATTTTTGCCTGGCAGATATCCCTTCATATTAACAAATTTTTGCGCAGTTCCCGCACTGTATATTCCTGCAGGACGGCTTCCCGCAATGTTTAACGCGCCCTTTGAGCGCTCACGGCAGCCCATAGCAAGAATAACGGCCTTAGCCTCGATTTTGAAAATGCCATCCTCGGAATTGGTTGCTGTAATAATTTTATCGCCGGATAAATCGAGTACCATAGTATTGAGTTTAAATTCAATACCTAATTCTCTTACCTTTTTTTCATATTTCCATGCATATTCAGGTCCGGTTAATTCTTCGCCGAATTTATGAAGCCCAAATCCGTTATGTATACATTGTTGCAAAATGCCTCCGAGATGTTTGTCGCGTTCAAGTATAAGAATATCCCTGATTCCGCTCTCATAAGCCGCAATAGCAGCACTCATTCCGGCAGGTCCTCCGCCAATGATGACTAAATCCCTCATTATTCCTGCTCTCCTTTGGTTATTCCGATGTTTATTATAGATTTACCACCGAATTTTGTTATTTTCTCGTAAGGAACGTTAAGCTCTCTTGCCAAAAGCTCGGTTATATACGGGCTGCAAAAGCCTCCCTGACAACGTCCCATCTGGGCACGTGTCCTGCGTTTTATACCGTCCAAATCTGTGGCCTTCGGGTTGCGGCAAATTGCATCCACAATTTCACCCTCGGTAATACTTTCGCATCTGCAAACAATTCTGCCGTAAGCAGGATTGTTTTTAATCATTTTATTTTTCTCTTCTATCGAAGCCTCATAAAAAGCGTGCATAGATTTTCTGATGGGATTATAATTTGGGTTTTCTGCTAAATTTAATCCCTGTTGTTTCATGATATTCACAACATATTCCGCTATTGCAGGAGAGGCGGAAAGTCCGGGCGACTCTATTCCTGCCACATTTATGAAGCCCTTTTCAGATGCGTTTATTATAAAATCTCCCGTGCTTCCTACCGCTCTCAGACCGCAGAACGAGGTGATGGTTTTTCCAATGGGAACCGTGCTGATGTTTTCCTGAGCCTTACTTATAATTTCTGCAAAACCCTCTTCCGTGGTGTTTTTGTTTTCTTTGTTTTGCATATCAACGGAAGTTGGTCCCATAAGTAAATTTCCGTCAACGGTAGGTGTTATTAAGATTCCTTTTCCCATTTTTGAGGGAGTTCTGAAAATAGTATGTGATACAAAATTTCCACATTCCTTATCAAGTAGGATATATTCACCCCTTCTTGAATGTACTTCAAAGGAATTATCTCCAATCATCTTTGCAATTTCATCGGAATAAAGACCTGCACAGTTGATTACGAAACGGGCTTCCACACAATCATTTTGAGATGAAATTTTGTATCCGTTTTTTTGTTTTTCTATACCGCAAACATCAAAATTGCATTTTAATTCTACACCGTTATCCATGGCGTTTCCAATCGCTGCAATAGTTAAATCGTAAGGGCATACAATGGCTCCTGTGGGCGCAAGTAATGCACAAACAGCTTTATCGGATATGTTTGGTTCTAGGCGCTTTAGCTCTTCTTTTTCTATAATCTTTAATCCATCAACACCGTTGGAAAATCCTCTTTCTAAAAGGGCGTTGATGGTTGCTCTATCCTCATCATTAAAGCCTATGACTAAGGAACCGTTATTTTTATACTTAACGCCAAGCTCTTCACAAACGGATTTCATCATTTTAGAGCCCTGAACATTTAATTTTGCTTTAAGGCTTCCTTCTTTTGCGTCAAAACCCGCATGAACAATTGCCGAGTTTGCCTTTGTGGCACCCATGGCAACATCGTTTTCTTTTTCAAGAATACAAACTTTAAGATTGTATTTTGAAAGTGCACGAGCGGTCATACCGCCTACGACTCCTGCACCTATTATTGCAATATCATACATATATTCCGTCCCCTTATTGACAATCTATACTCATACGCATTATAATAAAACGGTCAAAAATGATTGTCAATGAGTGGCTAAAAAGTCGATAATTAATCAAAAACGCTCAAAGGGAGGCTGTTTTATGTTAAAAGAAGAACGGTATGATAAAATTCTTGATATTTTGGAGGAGGAGCAATATATCTCTGCAGCAAAGCTCAGTAAAATGCTTTATGTAAGCCTGCCAACCGTCCGTCGTGACCTTGCGGAGCTTGCTCGAAGAAATCAAATTATCAGGAGTCACGGTGGAGCTAAGAAGATTCACGCCGAGCATATTGTTACACCGTTAAATTTTAGAAAAACCGTTAACGCAAACGAAAAACGGGCCCTTTGCCGCCGTGCAGCCGATCTGGTAAATGATAATGATATTATTTTCATCGATTCCTCCACTACAACTTTGCAGATGGCAGATTTTCTGAGCGAAAAAAAGGGAATCACCGTTATTACAAACGGAATACCTCTCGCTACGTTATTGGTTAAAAAAGGTATAAAGACATATTGTACAGGCGGTGAGATATTCGAAAGCTCGTTGGCTCACTTCGGAAGCTTTGCTGAAGATTTTATTCAAAGATTTAATATTGATATTTTGTTTTTTTCTTGCCACGGAGTAACTGAAAAGGGTATGCTTACCGACCCGTCTTTACCCGAAACACAAATTCGCAAGGTAGCTATAAGCCAATCTAAAAAAACGGTTTTCCTATGCGATGAAACAAAATTCTCACTGTCTACACCTTATAATTTGGTTCCTATTCAAACGATGGATTGTATAATTACAGATACTGCCAAGGTGAACAAATACTTTCCGACAGACAACAGTAAAGAAATTATTATTGTAACCGTTAAAAACAAAGGCGGTAAAGCTGATAGTAGATAAAATACCTGTAGGATGGGAGAGGGAACAAGAAAGTCTCTCAAGTAAAATCCCAATATTAAATTATATGTAAGTGCTGTGGCTAAGAAAATAATTCTTGTTTTTGTTGTCTTCACTTCAAATCTCCTTTATGTCTGAAATTAATTGAAACGAAGAAGTGGCAGTACAGAGGAAATCACTCTATACTACCACAAACAAAAGCTATTTAACATCTTTCAAGAAAACAACAAACCCGAACGTTTCACCGATTGGTAAAAGGTTCGGGTTTGAATGCTTTGGTGCCGATGACCGGACTTGAACCGGTACGATATTGCTACCGAGGGATTTTAAGTCCCTTGTGTCTGCCTATTCCACCACATCGGCGTAAAATAAATGATATATTATTAAGTCTTTTTTGTCAAGTCTTTTTTAAGCGTCTTAATATTTATAAAAAATTTTTAAAACAGCTATTTAGTTGCTTGAAAAAAATGATTTATTATGATAAAATAAATTGATTATTTAAAAAGGGGAGTAGGCTTTGCAAAACAAAGGCTCTTTTGAACCGTATTTGAACGAGCAGTCGGTTTATGCCGACCGCGTTAAAAATAAAATAATTGACTATTACGGTTATGCGCCTAAGGCTATGGTAGTAACCTTTGGCTGCCAGCAAAACGTAAGTGATTCCGAAAAGCTTAAAGGTATGCTTTCGGCTATGGGATACTCTTTCACCGAAAACGAGGAAGAGGCCGATTTTATTATATTCAACACCTGCGCTGTAAGAGGTCACGCGGAGGACAGGGTTTACGGAAACATAGGGAAAGTAAAGGCGCTTAAGAAGAACAAACCCAAGCTTATTGCCGCAGTTTGCGGTTGTATGGCGCAGCAGCAGACCGTTGCCGACAAGATTAAAAAAAGTTACCCTTATATTGACCTTGTTTTCGGAACGCAGGTATTTCACAGGCTTCCCGAATTCGTTTACAAGCGCATAAGCGGTAGCAGACGTATTTTTGAGTTAACACTCGACAATGACCCGATAATTGAGGATATTCCCGTAAACCGCGACGGCGATTTTAAGGGTTGGTTGCCGATAATGTATGGCTGCAACAATTTTTGCACCTATTGCATTGTGCCTTACGTGCGCGGCCGTGAGCGCTCGCGCGAGCCCGAAAAAATTATTGAAGAAGCAAAGCAGATGATAGCGGCAGGCTACAAAGAAATAACCCTTTTGGGTCAAAACGTTAATTCTTACGGAAAGGGCTGCGACCACGGAATTACCTTTGCAAAGCTTCTTCGTATGATAAACGACCTTGAGGGTGATTTCAGAATAAGGTTTATGACCTCCCACCCGAAAGACTGCACGATAGAGCTACTTGACACGATAAGGGACTGCGAAAAGATAAGCCGTCATTTGCACCTGCCTTTCCAGAGCGGAAGCAGCAGGATTTTAAAGCTTATGAACCGCTACTACGACCGCGAGGCGTATCTTAATCTTATAAAAGAAGCCAAGGCAAGAATACCCGACCTTTCACTGACCAGTGACATAATCGTAGGCTTCCCAGGGGAAACTTACGAAGATTTTAAGGAAACCTTGAGCCTTGTTGAAGAGGTTAAGTTTTCTTCACTTTTCACCTTTATTTATTCGCCGCGAAACAATACCCCCGCGGCTATGATGGATGATTTTATCACCCGCGAGGAAAAAGGCCGCTGGTTTGACGAGCTGCTGCGGCTTCAGGAAAAAATTGCTGATGAAAATATAAAAAACTATATCGGCAAAACTTACCGCGTTATTTGTGACGGGCAGTCCTCGCGTGAGGGTTGGCTTACGGGACACACCTCAGGCACGGCCGTTGTCGAGTTTAAGGGCGACAAAAGCCTTATCGGAAGTTTTGTAGAGGTTAAAGTAAATTCATATAACGGCGTTCTTGAGGGAACGATAATTTAAAACTAAAAGGAGTAATTTAAAATGGACGCAATACTTAAAGCAAGAGAACTTGGCAAGGCTATTCAGCAGGATGAAAGATTTATCCGTTACGCTAAAGCCAAGTTAAATAATGACAACGACACCGAGCTTCAGGCTAAAATAGGCGAGTTTAACATCGTTCGTATGGAGCTTGACCGCGAGCTTACCGCTGACGAGAGAAACGACGACAAGGTAAAGGAGCTTAACGAAAAGCTGCGCTCGGTTTACGGGGAGATTATGTCCAGTGCTGTTATGGTTGAGTACAACACCGCCAAGGCAGAGCTCGACACTCTTGTAAACGAAATTAACACCGTTATTTCAAAATCGCTTGACGGCGAAGACCCTGATACCTGTTCTACAGAGGTTGCCTGCACAGGCTCCTGCTCAAGCTGCGGCGGTTGTCACTAATTTGATTTTTTAAAGGAAAGGAGGAGGTTTTTGTGGCAGGATTATCTCCTATGATGCAACAGTATTTGGAAATAAAAAGCAACAACGAGGACAGTATTTTGTTCTTCCGCGTGGGCGATTTTTACGAGATGTTTTTTGAAGACGCTAAAACCGCCTCCGAAGAGCTTGATATTGTTCTTACGGGTAAGGACTGCGGTCTTAAAGAAAGAGCGCCCATGTGCGGCGTGCCTTACCACGCCTGCGACGCGTATATAGCAAGACTTGTGGAAAAAGGTCACAAGGTTGCTATTTGTGAGCAGGTTGAAAACCCCGCTACCGCCAAAGGCATTGTAAAAAGAGACATTATCAGAATTATCACCCCCGGCACAGTACTCGAAGATTCTATGCTGGAGGAAGGAAAGAACAACTACCTTTGTGCCGTAGCTTCTTACGATAACGGCTGCGGAATATGCTTTGCCGACGTTTCAACAGGTGAATGCTACGCCACCGCCCTTTCGGAAGACAGCGGCGAGGATAAGATAATTGAGGAACTTTCGCGCTTTAGACCCAAAGAGATTTTAATAGGTGAAAAAGCTCTTAAAAAGTGGACAAAGCTAAGAGAATTCTTTGAAAACAACTTTTCAGGTACTGTTACTTCAAAGCCTGATGCCGATTTTGACCCTGCATCTACAGAGGGACGTCTGCTTTCGCACTTTAACGTTATCAGTACCGAAAATATAGGAATTGAAAGCAAAACTGCTATTGCGGCAAGTGTGGGAGCTCTCCTTAACTACATTTACGAAACGGGCATTTCTTCAAACACTTCGATAAAAGAGGTTGAAATTTATTCGGACAAGCAGTATATGCACCTTGACATTACGGCCGTGCGCAACCTTGAAATTATGGAAACAATGCGTACAAAGTCCAAAAAAGGCTCGCTTTTGTGGGTGCTTGATAAAACTAAAACCGCTATGGGTAAGCGTTTGCTTCGCAGTTGGATAACCAAGCCGCTTATGAACGTAACCCCCATAACACTGCGCCAAAACGCTATTGAAGAGCTTTATTCCAATATGATTTTGCGCTCTGAAATTGGGCAAAGCTTATGCGGCGTACGCGATATTGAGCGAATAATGTCCAAAATAGTTTACGGTTCGGCTTCGGCGCGCGACCTTAACTCAATTGCCTCCACTTTAGAGGCTTTGCCAGATATTAAAGCTTTGCTTTCTTCTGTGCAGTGCAAGCAGCTTAAAGAGATATACAACGAAATTGACACCCTTGAAGATATTTCTTCACTTATAAGAAACGCTATTGATGATAACCCTCCCGCAACCGTAAAAGAGGGCGGCATTATAAGAAAAGGTTACAACGCCGAGCTTGATTTGCTTCGCGGCGATATGACCGACGGTACAAACATTTTAACCGAAATTGAAAGTCGCGAAAAAGAGCGTACAGGCATTAAAAACCTTAAGGTTAAATACAATAAGGTTTTCGGATATTATATTGAGGTTACAAATTCTTTTCTTGATAAAGTGCCCGAAGATTATATAAGAAAACAGACCCTTACGGGAGCGGAACGCTTTATAACCGAGGAGCTTAAAGACCTTGAAAACCGACTGCTTAGTGCAAAGGACAGGGCTTTTCAGCTTGAGTACGAGCTTTTTGATGACGTTCGCAAAAGAACGGCGGCAGAGATAATCCGTTTTCAAAAAACAGCTTCTGCCATTGCTAAGCTTGACGTTTTATGCTCACTTTCAACAGTTTCGGCAGAAAATCATTACTGCCGTCCGCTTGTCAACAACAGCGGCGTTATATCCATTAAAGAGGGTCGCCATCCCGTTGTTGAACAGGTAATCAAAACTCCCTTTGTGGCAAACGATACATACCTTAATATGCGGGATGACAGATGTGCCATTATAACAGGTCCTAATATGGCGGGCAAGTCCACCTATATGCGTCAAGTAGCAATTATAACCCTTATGGCGCAGATAGGCTGCTTTGTGCCCGCAACATCTGCCGAAATAGGTGTTGTGGATGCGGTGTTTACCCGCGTTGGTGCTTCGGACGATTTGGCTTCGGGCCAGTCAACCTTTATGGTTGAAATGAGCGAAGTGGCTGACATTATTAAAAATGCCACAAATCAGAGTTTGCTTATTTTAGATGAAATAGGCCGCGGCACCTCTACTTATGACGGTATGTCTATTGCACGTGCTGTGCTTGAATACGTTGCCGATAAGAAAAAACTTGGCGCGAAGACCCTTTTTGCAACCCATTATCACGAACTGACCGAAATGGAAAACGAGTTCGCTTCAATTAAAAATTACAACGTTGCGGTTAAAAAACGCGGTAACGATATTACCTTCTTGCGCCGCATAGTAAGAGGCAGTGCGGACGACAGTTACGGTATTGAAGTGGCATCGCTTAGCGGAATTCCCTCAACCATAATCACAAGGGCAAAGGAAATTCTTAAATCGGTTGAAACAGACGGAATTGTCACTTATAAAACCGTTGCCGACAATAATATGCAGCTACCCTTAGAAATGATAGCATCTCAAGAAATTTTAAAAGAGCTTCAAACGATAGACGTAAACACACTTACCCCCATTGAAGCAATGCAAATTCTTTTTGATATTTGCAACAAGGCAAAATCTATTTAAAACATACAAAAAACAACGAAAGAAGGTGCAATAATGCCTAAAATTAATCTTTTACCCAAAAACGTAGCTGAGCTTATAGCCGCGGGCGAAGTGGTTGAAAGACCCGCTTCGGTAATAAAGGAGCTTGTAGAAAATTCAATAGACGCGGGAGCTACCGTTATAACGGTTGAAATTCAGCGCGGCGGTATTACATATATCCGCATTACCGATAACGGCTGCGGTATTTCCCACGGGGACGTTCCGACGGCATTTTTGCGCCACGCCACAAGTAAAATCAAGCAGGAATTTGACCTTAATAATATTGCTACGTTAGGTTTCAGAGGAGAAGCGCTTGCCGCAATTTCCTCAGTAGCGTGTGTGGAAATGCTTACAGCAACGCCTGATGCCGATTTCGGCACACATTATGTTATTGAGGGCGGTGGAGAAGTCCTTTACGAAGAAAGCGGTTGCCCTAGGGGTACGACCATCATAATAAGGGATATTTTTTACAACACCCCCGCAAGAATGAAGTTCCTTAAAAAAGACGTTTCGGAAGCTAATTCCTGCGCCGCCGTTGTGGACAGAATCGCCCTTTCTCACCCCGAAGTTTCCTTTAAATTTATACGCGACGGCAAGGTAACACTTTCCACCGCGGGTGACGGAAATATTAAATCCGCCGTTTACAGTGTGCTTGGTCGCGAATTTTCGGGCGGACTTATTGACGTCGATTTTACGGATGAAAATATCGGCGTTTCGGGCCTTACCTGCAAGCCTGTTTTTTGCCGTCCTACAAGGAATAATCAGTTTACCTTTATAAACGGCCGACTTGTAAGGTCGGGCACTGTTGTTGCCGCTGTCGAGCAGGCTTATAAAAACAGCGCTATGGTGGGCAAATTCCCCGGCTTTGTACTTTATATAACAATGCCTTTTGACACTGTAGACGTAAACGTTCATCCCGCTAAAACCGAGGTGCGCTTTGCCGACGAAAGAAAGATTTTTTCGGCAGTTTATGCGGCTGTTAAAAACGCTTTAAACCAAGGTGATACAAGACCCGAAATTAAACTTAATAAGTCTGTTTTTAACAAATTTGAGCAAATGAGTACAGCGCAGTTTCGTCAGCAGGTGATAAACACCGAAAAGACCGTTGCCGAAGAAATATATACGAAGCCGCCTGTGACCTTTAATAAGGAAAAGGTTGCACAAAGCACTTTTAAAAGCCGCAAAGAGCCTTTTGCTGCCGAAATTTTTTACGGCAAGGTTGATTTTGAAAACGCGGTTGTTCCTTATGAAAAAAAGACAGAGAAAAACGTTGATATTGTAAAGACCGAAGAGGTAATTCCCGTAAAACCTGCCGAGAAAGCACAAGAAACAGAAGTGCAGGCAAGGGAAATAATTAAGATAATCGGCGAAGCCTTTTCGACATATATTATCGCGCAGATGGGCGACAGTATTTTTATGATAGATAAGCACGCTGCCCACGAAAGAATACTTTTTAACAAGTTGAAGGCCGAGAGGAAAATTGAAGTTCAGCAGCTTTTAACACCCTCTACCGCAATTTTGACCGCCGAAGAATACGACGCCGTAATAAACAACACAGACCTTTTGCAAAACGCAGGGTTTGAGGTTGAAGATTTCGGCAACAGTTCGGTTATGGTGCGCGGTTTGCCGAGCTACCTTGTGGGTGAAGATATTTCGTCGCTTATGTCCGAAATTGCCCACTCGCTTATTAAAAACGGCAATATTTCTACCGAAAGGGAGGATGACCTTTTCCACACCGTTGCTTGCAAGGCGGCTATTAAAGCAGGCTATAAAACTACCGCACTTGAAATGCAGGATTTGGCAGAAAGGGTCCTTTACGACAAGGATATAATGTATTGCCCTCACGGTAGACCCGTTGCTTTTGAAATAAAGAAGCGGGAACTTGAAAAACAATTTGGAAGAATACAATGAAAAAAATAAAAACAATTTTTGTTGTGGGGCCTACGGCTTCGGGTAAAACGGGGCTGGGAATAGAAATCGCAAAGAAATACTCGGGCGAAATAATATCGGCCGATTCTATGCAGATATACAAAGGCATTCACATAGCGTCTGCTGCGCCGAACGAGGCCGAAATGCAGGGCGTACCTCACCATTTGCTTGAGTTTTTAGATTTAAACGAAAGCTTTTCGGTTGCGGATTACGTTTTGAAAGCAAGGGAACGTATAAAGGAAATTGACAGCCGTTCAAAATTGCCTATAGTAGTAGGCGGAACAGGACTTTATGTGTCCGCACTTCTTAATAATACTATCTTTTTGGAAGAGGCTACCGATTATGACCTCCGCCGTGAGCTTGACAATCGGTTTGAAGAAATCGGGGGAGAGAGAATGCTTGAAGAGTTGGCGGAAATCGATCCCGATGCCGCGGCCAAGCTTCACCCTAATAACCGCCACCGCATAATAAGAGCTTTTGAAGTTTATAAGCTTACGGGAAAGACCATAACCGAGCAAAACGACCTTTCTCACAATGAGGAATCTTTTATAGACCCGTTGGTTATAGGTATAACCTACCGCGACCGACAAAAGCTTTACGACAGGATAAATAAAAGAGTAGACATTATGCTTGAAAACGGCCTTTTACAAGAGGCAAAGACTACCTTTTCTGCGGCAGACGGTACCGGCGCTTTTCAGGCAATAGGCCACAAAGAACTTTACGGCTGTTTTAAGGGTGAAAGGACGCTTGACGAGGCGGCAGAGCTTTTAAAACAGCAGACAAGAAGGTATGCAAAACGTCAGCTTACCTGGTGGAGAAAAGACGAGCGCGTGAATTGGATTTATGCCGACGAAGAGTCGGACACAGCTTGTCGTTGTCGAGAATTGATTAACGAATTTTTTAGGGAGGAAAAGGTGTGAAAGGCAAAGCCTTAAGCATAGCACTGATACTTTTAGCCACAGTATTTATCGGCAATCAGGTAATATCGGGTGTTTACAATCCCATCACAACCGAAACCGCTGCTTACTACACCGTTTCCGACGGGGTAAAGGCTTCAGCAAGTATTTTCAGAAGCGAAACCTTGGTTTACTATAACGGGGAGGGCGTAATGCACTTCTTGACCGAGGACGGCAAGCGCGTTTCCAAAAACGGTGTAATTGCAAACGTCTACGGAACAGAGTCGGCATCTATTACCGTTTCGCAAATAGAAAGCATAAAAGCCAAGATAGAGGATATTGAGGAAATTTTAAGCTATAACGACTTTGAGGCAGCAAATCTTACAGTTATTAACAGCAAGATAGATGACGCTGTTGCCGACCTTTTATTCTCGGCTTCGACAGGGAGCTTTACAAATGTAAGCACCGCTTCAGACGAGCTTTTATCACTCATAAATCGCAGGCAGGCCGCTATGGGTGATTCGGTGGATTTCACCGACATACTTGACGGCCTTAATACAGAACTTTCCCTGCTTAATGCAAATCTGCCGCAGGTGAAAACCAGTGTTACAGCTGAAAAATCGGGTTATTTTGTTTCCAAAACCGACGGATACGAGCAGATTTACACCGCAGATAATTTAGGCAATATAACTCCTGAGTTTTTAGAAACTGCCACAAGGGAAAGCTACGGTGAAAACGTTATAGGAAAAATCGTTTCCGATTATGAGTGGTATATCGCCGCAACGGTTTCAATAACACAGTCCAAAAACTATAAAGAAGGGGACACCCTTAAGCTTAAAACAAACCTTAAATCTGCGCCTGAGCTTAACGTTAAGGTGGCAAAGATAAATATTTCTCAGTCGGGTTCCGACGCGGTTATAGTTTTTTCTTGCGACGAAATGAACAGCGAACTTTCTTCGGCAAGAAATTTAAGCGTTGAAATAATCAGCGCAGAATACAGCGGTCTTAAGGTTTCTAAAAAGGCCCTTCGCGTTGTTGATTCTGTAAGAGGTGTATACGTGCTGCTGGGTATGCAAGCAAAGTTCGTTCCGATAGAAATTGTTTACACCGCAGACGATTATATAATTTGCAAAAAAGACGTAGATTCTTCGCTTGAGTTGTATGATTGCGTTATAGTGAAAGGACGGAATCTTTATGACGGAAAAATTATCACATAACGAGTTTGACGCAAATTTTGAAGCCGTGCTCAAACGCTTTGACGCCGCAGTAGAGAAAAGTCCTCACAAAAAAGAGGATATTATACTGCTTGCCGCCATTAAAACGGTGGATGCAAACACAGTTAATTACGCTATAAGCAAGGGTATTTCATATATCGGCGAAAACAAGGTGCAGGAGCTTCTTTTAAAGGATGACGATATTGTAGGTGCACACAGGCACTTTATAGGCCATCTTCAAACAAACAAGGTTAAATACATTATAGACCGCGTTGAGATGATAGAATCGGTAGATTCGGTAAAACTTGCCAAGGAAATTTCTAAGCAGGCAAAAAAACACGATAAGGTTATGGATATACTGCTTGAAGTTAACATTGGAGACGAGGAATCTAAATGGGGCTTTAATGAAGACGAAGTGATGGCCGCTTTGACAGAAATTTCTAAATTTGAGAATATTAAGATAAGAGGACTTATGGCAATTCCGCCTATTTGTAACTCTGCCGAGGAAAATCGCAAATATTTTCAGAAAATGTATAAACTGTTTATTGACATAAGCCATAAAAAAATAGATAATAGTAATATAGATATTCTTTCTATGGGAATGTCGGACGATTTTGACGTTGCTATCGAGGAGGGTGCTACACTTGTCCGTTTAGGAACGGCGCTCTTCGGCAAACGAAACTACAATTAAAATTTTAAAGGAGTTAGAAAATGAAACTTTTTGATAGTATTAAAAACATTATTTTTATACCTGATGAGGACGAGTTTGAGGATGAAAATGTAGTTACAGCTGAAAAAGCCGAGTCTTCAAAAAAGGCTGAGCGCCACGACTATCAGCAGCCCAAAAAGGTTGACCAGTCTCCCAGAATAGTAGGCGGCAAAACAAAGTCGGTAACTCTTAATTCACAAATGCAGGTGGTTCTTGTTAAGCCTGACAGGTATGACGACGTTACAACTATTGCCGACCATCTAAACGAAAAAAAGACGGTTGTTTTAAACCTTGAATCTGCTGACAGAGATTTGGCTCGCAGAATTGTTGACTTTTTGAGCGGCGCCACATACGCTAATCACGGCAATATGCGCAAGGTTTCAAGAGGCACCTTCCTTATTGTGCCTAACGGCGTTGATATGATGGGCGAGGTTATGCCCGAAGAATACGAAGAAAATATGTATTTTTAAATGGACTCTGAACTTTTAAGGGCGCGAATACTTGACACCGTAGCACTTTGCGAAAAAACCTTTAGCGCAAAGTTTTTGGGCTTTCTTTCCGAAGAGGAGGTAAGCTTTGCCGAAAGTGTTTTAAAAAACAAAAAGGTGAAGTATAGCTTTTACGGCGGGTATAAAGATGCCGCGCGGCGTTATCTTGCCTGTTTTTGCGATTATCTTAATGAGGACGATTTCCCCGTTACTCAGGTAAATTTTACTTTTCGCAAAAGCGAAACGCTGACCCATAGGGACGTTTTGGGCGCGCTTATGGGACTTGGTCTTAAACGTGAAAAGGTTGGCGACATACTTATAGAAGAGGGCAGAGCGGTGTGCTTTGTATCCCTTGATGTTGCCGACTATGTTGTATCGCAGATTGAAAAAATCGGCAGAACGGGCGTTAAAGCACAAATCGGCTTTACAAATTCACTTCCAAAGGGTGCGAAGCTTGAAAGCTTTTCGCAAACGGTGGCATCCTCCAGAATTGACGCTGTTGTAGCCGCACTTGCAAGCACCTCGCGAAACCTGAGCCTAGAAAAAATTGCAGCAGGGCTTGTGAGTCTTAATTCGCAAGAGGTTTCAAAGCCCACAAAATCGGTAGCGGCGGGTGATGTTGTTACAATTCGCGGCAAAGGAAAATTTTTTATTGAGTCTATTAGTGATATTACAAAGAAAAACAGGATAGTTTTAAAATACAAAAAATATGTTTAAGGTGGTATTATTATGCTTACTGCAGCCGAAATCAGAAACGTTAAATTTTCAAGAGTAATGAGCGGTTATAAGCAGGATGAGGTTGACGTTTTTCTCGACAAAATTGAGGCAGACTACGTTAATGTTGAACGCACAATAAAGGAATATCAAGCGAAAATTGAAGCTTTAAACAACGAGATAGAAGAGTATAAGGCTTCGCAGAGCAGTATTCAGAACGTGCTTATCAGCGCGCAGACCTTGGCTGACAATATTGTAAATGACGCTAAGGCAAAGAGCGAGGAAATCATCCGCAACGCCGAGACCAGCATTGAAGATATTACTATGCGCGAAAAGGAACTTGCCGCCGTTTTCGAAATGAAGGCGCAGGAAAGCCGCATAACCCTTGAAAAAGAGCTTGAAGAAATGGTGGCAAAGGCAAAGCACAAGGCTGACAGTATTACTGCTGCGGCTGAAGATTCGGTTGCCCGCCAACAAATGCTTTTTGATAAGCTTAAGGCTGAAATTGCCGCATTTAAAACTGCCATTACCGCAAAATATAAGCAACATCTTGAACTTTTGAGCACCATACCGGATACTGTACCCGCAGATCCTAAGTGCGTTGCAGCGGATGTTTTAAATAATTTGGACAAGGCTCCCGACGTTTCAAAATTCATTTCTTCGGAAGATGACGTGACCGAAGAATCGGAAGATATCGCAGTGGAAGATTCCGGATTTGTAATTGAAGAACTTGAAGAAGAGGAATAACTTTGATTTCGTATATTTTAAGTCTTGCGGTTGCAGTGTTGGTGGTTATAGGCGACCAAATTTCCAAATACTTTATTACCGCAAATTTAGAGCTATATGAAACGGCAAAATTTTTGCCGGGACTTATAGATATTGTTTACATACATAACCGCGGTGCCGCATGGGGCATGCTTGAGGGCAGAACCTGGCTTTTGGTTGTTTTCACCGCGGCGATTATGATTTTCGGCATTTTCGTGCTTATTAAAGCCTTTGGTAAAAACAAGTTGTTTTTTTGGGCTTTAAGCCTTGCTCTTTCGGGCGGTATAGGCAACCTTATCGACCGTATTTTCCGCGGCGGTAACGTTGTTGATTTTATGCAGTTTGCATTTTGGAAAACTTTTCCCGTTTTCAACGTGGCAGACTGTGCGATAGTAGTAGGCATGGGCCTTATTATCCTTTATTTAGTTTTAGATACCGTAAAGGAATACAAATTAAAGAAAAATGGATAAATTTGAGGTAATTTTTGAAAAAGAAAGCACCGAAAGACTTGATGTTTTTGTAAGCCTTGCCGCTGAGATTTCGCGTTCAAGAGCGGTACAGCTTATTGAAGCCGAATGTGTCACGGTAAACGGTGCGAAGGTGTCTAAAAAGACCCTTTTGAAGCGGGGGGACAGGGTTGATATAATATTGCCCGATGCTGAAGAGTATGACGTCGTTGCGCAGAATATTGAACTTGACATAGTTTATGAGGACGGCGACCTTTTGGTAGTTAATAAGCCTAAGGGAATGGTGGTTCACCCCGCCGCAGGAAATCTTGACGGCACCCTTGTTAACGCACTTATGTACCATTGCGGCGACTCTCTTTCGGGAATAAACGGGGTTATGCGACCCGGCATTGTTCACCGTATTGATAAAAACACAAGCGGTCTTTTAATGGTGGCAAAAAACGATTTTGCGCATACCGGTTTGGCTGGGCAGATTAAGGAACATTCATTTACACGCGAATACGTTGCCATAGTTTACGGCAACCTTAAAAATGACAGTGGTGTTGTTGACGCGCCCATAGGCCGTCACCCCGTAAAGCGTAAGCAAATGGCGGTTACGAAAAGCGGCGGCAGAGAAGCGGTAACACATTATGAGGTGTTGGGGCGCTCAAACGGCTTTACCTACGTAAAGCTGAAGCTCGAAACAGGAAGAACGCATCAAATAAGGGTGCATATGGCCTACCTTGGTCACCCTGTAGCAGGGGATGATGTTTACGGTCCCAAAAAGGTTATAACCGAGCTTTCGGGTCAATGCCTGCACGCAAAGAAGATAGGCTTCGTTCATCCGAGAACAAATGAATATCTTGAATTTGAAGCGCCAAATCCCGAATATTTCGAAAAGTTTTTAAAAAAATGTAATTTTTAGTATGGCAGTAGGGCTAAAAAACTTGCGCGTACTTTTAATATGAAAGGATGGAAATGATGGATACTGCAGTTAAAAAAGAATTGCAAATCACAGCCTGCAAAGCAAGAATGGGTATTATTGAAGGGGTGCACGCCGCTAAAGCCGGTCATCCGGGTGGCTCGCTTTCTTCGGTGGAAATACTCACCTATCTATATTTTAAGCATATGAATATAGATGTTAACAATCCGCGTATGGAGAACAGAGATCGCTTTGTTCTTTCAAAAGGTCACGCGGCACCCGCACTTTACGCCGTTTTAGCACTAAAAGGTTTTTTTGACGTGGAACTTCTTAAAACCTTGCGTCAGCCCGGCAGTATTTTACAAGGACATCCTGATATGAAGAAAATCCCCGGTGTTGATATGTCTACCGGCTCTTTGGGTCAAGGCGTTTCCGCAGCGGTTGGTATGGCTCTTTCTTCAAAGCATTATGGCACAGGCTTTAACGTTTACTCGATTTTGGGTGACGGTGAAATAGAAGAAGGTCAGGTTTGGGAAGCCGCTATGTTTGCCGCAAACAAGAACCTTTCAAATCTTACCGTTTTTGTGGACTACAATAATCTTCAGATAGACGGCACTATTGAGGAAGTTAACTCTGCATGTCCTATTGATAAGAAGTTTGAAGCGTTTAACTGGCATACCATTGTTATTGACGGTAACGATTTTGACCAGATTGAAGCCGCTTTAAACGAAGCCGCAACAGTTGACAAGCCCGTTGCAATTATAGCAAAAACTGTTAAGGGCAAGGGCGTTTCGTTTATGGAAAACGCGGTTGGTTGGCACGGTGTTGCCCCCAACGATGAACAGTACGAGCAGGCAATGGCTGAACTTAAAGAACAGCTTGCAGAGCTTCAGTAAGGGAGGAAAAGCAAAATGGCAGAAGTTAAGAATGTTGCAACCAGAGTAGGTTTCGGTCAGGCTTTGCTTGAACTCGGTGCAGAACGTGACGATTTTATCGTTTTAGATGCTGACCTTGCGGCAGCTACGCAGACAGGCGTTTTCAAAAAGGCTTATCCTGAAAGATTTTACGACTGCGGTATTGCAGAACAGAATATGATGAGTATTGCTGCGGGTATTGCCGCCACAGGCAAGCGTGTGATATGCAGTTCCTTTGCGATGTTTGCTGCAGGCCGCGCTTTTGAGCAGGTAAGAAATTCCATCGGTTACCCCCATCTTAAAGTTATTATCGGCGCTACACACGCAGGTATCTCTGTTGGTGAGGACGGTGCTTCCCATCAGTGCTGTGAAGATATCGCGCTTATGCGCTCAATACCCGGTATGACCATTATCAACCCTGCGGACGCTGTTGAAGCAAAGGCCGCAGTAAAGGCTGCTATGGAAATTGACGGTCCCGTTTATATGAGATTCGGACGTCTTGCCGTGCCGGTTGTTTTTGATGACGATTACAAATTTGAGGTTGGCAAGGGAGTTGAACTTAAGAGCGGTACCGACGTTACAATTATTGCTACCGGTCTTTTGGTTAAGGAAGCGCTTGAAGCTTATGAACTCTTAAAGGAAGAGGGAATAAGTGCAAGAATTATAAATATGCATACCATTAAACCGCTTGATAATGATATTGTTCTTAAGGCAGCTAAAGAAACAGGTGCTATTGTTACCGCTGAAGAACATTCGGTAATCGGCGGTCTTGGCAGTGCGGTGAGCGCGCTTCTTTCGGAAGAATGCCCCACACCCGTTGTAAAGCTCGGTGTTAACGACACCTTTGGTTATTCGGGCCCTGCGGCAAAGCTTTTAGACCAATTCGGTCTTCGCGCAGTAAACATTGTTGAAAAGGCTAAAAAAGCAATTTCAATGAAAAAGTAATATAAAAAACGGTTCAGACCAAAAAGTCTGAACCGTTTTTCTTTTTTTATTTACGTTTATAAATCAACGCCTATAAGTTTGAAGTTGCCGGATTTAATGCCCTCTACCAACTGTTCATCGGTTTCAATAGGATAATCGAAAGCTATGCCCGAGTGTCCTATATGTTCTGCAACGTGAACGTCACCGCCTGATGTTGCGGGAAGGCCGTGCTTTTTGGCAAAGGCAAGACCTTTTACGTTTTCATCATCACGATTTCCGAGATTAAAGCCTTCAATTGCATCAAAAAGGGTATGGTCAGGCTCCTTATCGGGATTAGAAATATATGGTCTGTTACGGAAGGGGTGAGCCGCAATTATTATACCGCCGTTTTTGTGAGCAAATTCGGATATCTGCTCGGTAGTATAGTTAACGAAGTCATCGCAGCTTTTAAGGGCTTCGGGCGTTACGCCGCAAATGATAACCTCTTTACCTCCGCCAATACCTTCTTCAATACCGAAAAACACCTTAATTCCGACACTGTCACCGTATTCTTTGGCTTCAAAATAATCATTTTCATAATGTTCAACAAATTCACGCCAGTTTAAATTGCGGTCAATTGCGGTATTACCGTGGTAAAAATGGTTTGTTATGATGGTGCCTGCATAACCCTTTTCTTTCAAAGCGTTTATCATCTGCTTTGGTGTTGAATAGGCGCAAGCGCTGCAATTTTGTGTGTGAAGATGGGTTTCGTATTTATACATTTTAAGTCACCTCTTATTTTTCTTAAAGCCTAAATAATCTTCCAAAATTATAACCGCAGCAACCGCGTCAACCACTTCTTTTCGCTTTTTGCCGGTGGTGTTTGTATAGTTCAGGGCGACGTGGGCAGAAAGGGTGGTGCAACGTTCGTCCCAAAGTACAACCTCAATACCGCTTGTTTCTTCAATACGTTTTGCAATTTCGGTACATTCTTGGGCGCGGGTGCCCAGTGAGCCGTCCATATTTTTGGGAAGCCCAACAACAATACGTTTTGCGCCGAGTTCTTTAGCACAGTCACATATTTTCAGTATAAGCTTTTCGGTGCTGTATTCGGTTATTACCTTTTTCGGAAAAGCAAAGCTTTCGCTCTCATCCGAAACGGCAATGCCCGTTCTTGCTTTGCCGAGGTCGACGGACATTATTATCATTTTGCAGACCCCCTCATAATAGATGCAATTCTGGTCTTTTTGTTGACGTATTCTTCGGGTAAATGAGAAATGTCACTGAGATAGGCGGCGGTGGGGTTTAAATAATTATCAAACTCAATGAGGCAAACGCCTGTGTTTTCACACCAAGGAGTATCCTTTAATTTTTCAATGCTGCCGTATAAAAGTCTGCAGGAAAGACAGCGTATAACACCGCCGTGGGAAGTGAGAGCAACGCTTTTACCGCAATTTTCTTGGGCGATTTTTTTAATTTCGTTCCAGATGCGCTCGTACGCGTCGGTCATTTTTTCGCCGTTTTTTGGGGCGAAATCCTCAGGATGATTATCCCAAGCATCTGCAAGGTCGGGGTTATTAGTAAAGGTTTCGGCCATGGGTCGACCTTCAATTACGCCGCCGTCAAGCTCGCAAAGACCTTTGCTTTTTACAATGGGGATATCCTTATTACCGCGAATGGCCCCAGCGGTTTTGTAAGCCCTTATAAGCGGACTTGAATATATCTTGTCAAGCTGAATATTTTCAAATCTTTTGTTTAGAAAATTTAACTGTTTTGCGCCTAGGTCACTTATATCAAGGTCGGTAGTGCCTTGAAAAACGCGCATTACGTTTCCTATAGCTTCACAATGACGCACAACGTAAATCCTTGTCATTTTATGAACTCCGATTCAAATGATTTATATAATCATTTTAACACGCGTTATATAAAAAATCAAACTGTTATTTGATTTTTTAGTGTTTTTTCGGCAAAATAATCCTCTAAATTCTGGAGTGTGGTTTTTGCAATAGCGTCAAGCGCTTCGCGGGTCAAAAAGGCTTGGTGCGATGTCACAAGCACGTTGGGCATTGAAATTATTGTTGAAAGCACGTCGTCGTGTATGATTTCTTCGGAATAATCCTCAAAAAAGAGTGAGGTTTCTTCTTCATAAACGTCAAGACCTGCTGCGCCGACTTTGCCTTCTTTAAGACCTGCAATAAGTGCCTGCGTATCTATAAGGTCACCGCGCGAGGTATTTATGATAAATACTCCGTTTTTCATTTTTTCAATGTTTTCTTTATTTATAAGATGGCGGTTTTCTTTTGTTAAGGGGCAGTGAAGCGATATAATATCACTCTTTTTGAAAAGTTCGTCCAAGGATGTATACTTTCCACAAAAATCTTTGTTTTCATAAGGGTCATAACCTAAAATTTCCATCCCAAAACCGCGACAAATATCTGCAAAGCATTGACCGATTTTACCGGTACCGATTATACCTACCGCCTTGTCTTTAAGGTCAAATCCGGTAAGCCCTTCAAGTGAAAAGTTATGGTCACGCGTTCTGATATAAGCTCGGTGCAGTTTGCGGTTGAGGGTAAGCACCATACCCATTGCGTGTTCGGCAACGGCATAGGGCGAGTATGCGGGCACGCGGGCAATTTTTATTTTACCTTTAGCGGTTTTTAGGTCAACGTTGTTGTATCCCGCACAGCGCAGGGCAATAAATTTTACCCCCAGTCTATCTAACGTTTCGATAACGTATTTGTTTATATTGTCGTTTACAAAGGCGCATACGGCGTCGCAACCTGCGGCCATACTAACCGTATCGGGATTAAGCTTGTTTTCAAAAAACCTAAAATTAATACTTCCGTTTGAGAATTTTAAAAAACTGTCCTTATCATAGGATTTAGTGTCAAAAAAGCCTACCGTTTTCATTAGAAACCTCCAAGAGAATATAAAATTTTATTAAATTTGTATTAGTATTTCGTATAAATATCGGCATATACGCTATTGTTTTTTTTAAACAAAGGTATTATAATTTAAGCAATATTTAAAATTTTTTGAAAGGAAGTTTAAGCAATGAAGAAGTATTTTAACCGCTTATTTATCGACGGCTTGTCCGGTATGGCTTACGGTCTTTTTTCTACCCTTATAATAGGTACTATCATTTGTCAGATAGCAAACCTTGTAGGCGATAACCTCATAGGTCAATATCTTAATGCTATCGGCAGCGTTGCCAAAACCCTTACGGGTGCGGGAATAGGTGTAGGTGTAGCCTGCAAATTAAAGTCTTCACCCCTTACTACAGTTTCTGCCGCAGTATGCGGTATGATAGGCGCCTTCCCGACCGTTGCCAAGGAAGCTTTTGCGATAGGTGCCCCCGGTGAGCCGCTTGGCGCCTTTATAGCAGCTTACGTTGCAATTGAAATCGGCGCATTGGTATCGGGCAAAACAAAGGTGGATATTATCGTAACACCCATTTCTTGCATTATTACGGGTGCTGCCGCAGGCTATTTTATAGGGCCTTACATTTCCTATGCTATGGTATTTTTAGGCAACCTTGTAAACGTTAACGTTGAGAATCATCCCTTCTTTGGCGCTATTGTGGTTTCCGTACTTATGGGTATGATTTTAACCTTACCTATTTCTTCGGCTGCTATAGGTATTTCAATGGGCATTACGGGTCTTGCGGCAGGTGCGGCAACTATTGGTTGTTGCTGTAATATGGTAGGCTTTGCCGTAATCAGCTACCGTGAGAATAAGTTTAGCGGTCTTATAGCGCAAGGTCTTGGTACTTCTATGCTTCAGGTGCCTAATATTGTTAAGAAGCCGATTATATGGCTTCCTTCAATAATTTCGAGCGCAGTTTTAGCGCCCCTTTCGTCAATGGTATTTAAGATGGTCAGCAACCCCGTAGGCTCGGGCATGGGTTCGGCAGGTCTTGTAGGTCAGTTTATGGCTTATGACAGTATGGTTGCTGCGGGCGTTTCACCGATAGTTGCATTGCTTGAAATACTGCTTATGCACTTTGTGCTTCCTGCGGTTGTTACACTTGCTATAGCGGAGGCTATGCGTAAATTAAAACTTATTAAGCCTAACGATTTAAAGCTTGGTGATGTAAATGCGTAAAAAAGAACGCGCTACAGAAGCGGTAAAAAGACTAAAAGCACTTTATCCCGATGCAATATGCTCACTTGATTATGCGGACGCTTTTCAGTTGCTTGTTGCAACAAGGCTTTCGGCTCAATGTACCGATAAAAGAGTTAATATGGTAACACCCGCTCTTTTTAAAGAGTTTCCCACAGCAAAGGAAATGTCGTCGGCTGATATTGGCAGGGTAGAGGAGCTTATTAAAACCTGCGGACTTTACAAAACCAAGGCAAAGGATATTGTAAGTATTGCCACTAAAATCGTTTCGGATTTTGACGGCAGGGTGCCTGACAATATGGAGGACCTGTTAAGCCTTTCGGGTGTAGGCAGAAAAACTGCAAATCTTGTTTTAGGGGATATTTATAAAGAGCCGGCAGTTGTTACAGATACTCATTTTATAAGAATTTGTAACAGATTGGGGTTTGTAAATACAAAAAATCCTTACGCAGTTGAGATACAGATGATTAAGCTTTTGCCACCCGATGAATCAAACGATTTTTGCCATAGAACAGTTCTTTTCGGCAGGGATATTTGTACTGCAAGAAAGGCAAACTGCAATATTTGCCCGCTTAATGATATATGTCCTAAAGTTGAAGTAAAGTAGAAAAATTCAAAAAAACAAAGGAGACCTTCGTTTGAAGGTCTCTTTTTTTGCGTTTTTGCCATATTTTTGAATGTTTTTTTAAATTTTTTTTATTTTTTGTAAAAAACACTTGATTTTTATGTAAACCGCCATTATAATCATAAATGTGGTGCAAAGTGTACTAAAATACCATAAAAGTATATTAAAGTGGTGAATTTGGAGGTGAAAATCTATGCTTTTTGGTGGTTACGATCATAAAATTGATAAAAAGGGCAGGGTTTTCATTCCTTCCGCTTTTAGAGAAGAACTTGGCGAAAACTTCATAATTTGCCGTTACGTTTTCGGAAATAAAAACTGTCTTTGCGTTTATTCGGCAGAGCAGTGGGCCCAGTTTGTAAAGAAAATCGGCACACTCCCCAGCACAAAGGCAAGCGCAGTTAAGCGTTTTCTATATGACGGCGCCTTTAACGTAGATTTTGACTCGCAGGGAAGAATACTTGTTCCGCCCGTGCTTCGCGAATACGCCTCCCTCGGTGAAGAGGTTCACATTATAGGTATGGATACGAATCTTGAAATATGGGATTCTGCAGCATGGCAGAAGGAAAATCAGTCCAATACATTGGAATTTGTTTCATCTGTTATGGAGAATTTAGCCGATGAGTATGATTTTTAATCATAGATCCGTTTTACTTGACGAATGTATAGATTCACTAAACATAAAACCTGACGGTATTTATGTTGACGGCACTGCCGGTGGGGCAGGGCATTCAAAGGAAATAGCGCTAAAACTAAAGGGTGGCAAGCTTTATGCTTTTGACCGTGACCCCGATGCCGTTAAAATCGCAACCGAAAGGTTGGAAGGTCTTAACGCCGAGGTTGTTCACAGTAACTTTGCTCGAATGAGTGAAGAACTTGAAAAACGCGGTATCACCAAGGTTGACGGAATACTTCTTGATTTGGGAGTTTCTTCTTACCAGCTGGATACGGCCGAGCGCGGTTTTTCTTATCACAAGGATGCACCGCTCGATATGAGAATGAGCAAAAGCGGAATTTCCGCAAAAGATATTGTAAATACCTTTTCGGCAAAAGAACTTTCGGATGTTTTTTACCGCTTCGGTGAGGAAAAGTTTTCGGTAAGAATTGCCGAAAGAATAGTAGCCGAAAGACAAAAAGAGCCTATTGAAACAACAATGCAGTTGGCCGAAATTATTGCTTCGGCAGTACCAGCCGCCGCTAGACGCGACGGCCACCCCGCAAGACGTTGCTTTCAGGCAATAAGAATTGCCGTAAACGGCGAGCTTGACGCACTGGCAGATGCACTCGATAAATGCTTCGAGCTACTGAATAAGGATGGCGTTCTCGCGATAATAACCTTCCATTCATTAGAGGATAGAATGGTAAAGCAGCGCTATAAAGAATATTGTACGGGATGCACCTGTCCGCCCGATTTCCCGATTTGTGTCTGCGGAAAAACGCCAAAAGGCAGGCTACTGACTAAAAAACCTATTGAACCCACGGCTCTTGAGTTGGAACAAAACCCCAGAAGCCGCAGCGCAAAGCTCAGGGTGATAATTAAGAACTAAGACTTGTAAGGAGCAGGAAAATGAACAATATCAAGTATTATAATGACAGTCTTGCATATGATTTTGATATGTTTATGCCCAAAACGGCTGAAAATAGAGAACGTGATAACGTTATTGCTATGCCTAAGCCTGCCGTAAAGACAGTTAAGCGCAAAAAGGCTGCAACCCGCGCTCTTTCGGCACCCGTATATATTTTAATGTGTGCCGTATTTGTGCTTGCGGGTTTTTGCGGAAATATTGCTCTTCGTCTTGAAATAAACGAGGTTAACGCTGAAATTAACAACGTTAAATCTGCAATAGCCGAGCTTGACAGCGAAATGACCGCTCTTGAGGTTGAAATGAACAGAAGAATTTCTTATGCTAATCTTGAACTTGAAGCGGTTGGTCTTGGAATGCAGAAACCCGAAAAAGAAAACGTCACGTATATACGCGTGAATAACACGAATTGCGCTATTACTAAGGATGGTACCTTTGTAAGTGAGTAATAAGCGCAAAAAGGTAAAAATATAATTATTAAGAAGCTATACGAGAGTTGATTTTTATCAGCTCTCGTATTTGGGCATAATAAGAGACTTAAAAGGAGGCATAAAAATGGCTGTAAAACCCGGCAAACAAATGATTGTCAGAACAGTAGTGGTTATGGTCGTAGTTATAGCCTTCTTTTTTTCCGTAACCCTTTATCAGTTTGTTAACATAATGATTGTTAACGGTGAAAAATATCAAAGTATGGCTTCTGAACAGCAACTTTATGATAGCCTTGTAACTGCGCCCAGAGGCGATATTTATGATGCAAATATGCAGGTACTTGCCACAAGCACTACCGCGTGGACGGTTTACATAACACCTAACAGTATTAAGGCAATTGATAACGATGAAAAGCGCGAAAAGGTTAAAACTGTTTTAGCGGATAACCTTGCCGAAATACTCGACGTTGACCGCGACACAGTTTATGAAAATACAAGCGCCAACAGTTACTACGTTATTGTTAAAAAGAAGATCGAAAAGGAAGATGCTGATGCCGTGAGAAGCTTTTTGGCATCAGAAGAATATGAGAATTTAGGTCTTGCAAGTCACGTGGGGCTTGAGGAAACAACCAAAAGATATTACCCAAGCGACAGTTTGGCTTCGGTAGTTTTAGGCTTTGTGGGTACTGATGATCAGGGCCTCGCAGGTATTGAGAGTTATTACGATACCACCTTGACGGGTATTGCAGGCCGCGTTATTGCCGCTAAAAATGCGGTAGGTACCGACCTTCCTTTGACATACGAAAAGGTTGAGGACGCGCAAAAGGGAAATTCGCTGGTTTTAACAATTGATAATTACGTGCAATATACCGCAGAAAAGTATCTTGAAGCGGCCATTGAAGAAAATGCCGTTGCAAACCGTGGTGTTGCTATTGTTATGAACGTTAACACGGGCGCTGTGCTTGCTATGGCGGTAAAGGGCGACTTTAACCCGAATGAGCCTTTCGTCCTTTCTGAAAGTGACCAGTCGCTTGTTGATGCCGAAACCAATTATGAGGCAAAATCCAAGCTCAGAAGTGAGCTTCTTAACAAGCAGTGGCGTAACAAGGCCGTTTCGGACAGTTACGAGCCCGGCTCGGTATTTAAGGTATTTACGGCTTCTATGGCTTTAGAGGAGGACCTTGTAGGCTCTTCTATGACGTTTTATTGCTCGGGTCATACAACCGTTGCTTCACAAGGTTACGACTGCCACAAGCTTCACGGTCACGGCTCGCAAACAATTATGGAAGCTCTTTCCAACTCCTGCAACCCTGCATTTATAACTATAGGTCAGCTGGTGGGAGTAAAACTCTTTTCAAAATATTTTAAGGCCTTTGGCTTTACCCAAAAGACAGGTATTGACCTTCCGGGCGAAGGTAATTCAACCTACCACGCCGAAGAAAATATGACACTTATAAACTTGGCTTCGGAATCCTTCGGTCAGACCTTTAACGTGACCCCGATTCAACTTATAACGGGTGTTGCGGCAGTTGTTAACGGCGGTTATCTTGTTCAACCGCACCTGGTTTCAAAAATAATTGACGAAAACGGCAGCGTTGTAAAGGTAACGAATACCGATTACAAACGTCAGGTGATTTCGGAAGAAACCTCTGATACAATGCGCAAGTTTATGGAATACGTTTCGGAAAACGGCGCAAAAAATGCCCTTGTTGCAGGTTACGACATAGGCGCAAAGACGGGTACTTCGCAAAAGCTTTCACAAATTTTGACAAGCGGTAACGATTACCTTTACATTTCTTCCTGTGTGACGGTGGCGCCTATTGACGATCCCGAAATAGCAGTGCTTGTTTTGCTTGACGAACCTACGGGAAGTCAGTATTACGGCGGTATTATTGCAGCGCCCGTAAACTCAAGAATAATGTCAGACGTTTTGCCTTATCTTGGCTACGTTGCAAGTTATTCCGATGAAGAGCTTAACAAAGTTACGGTAACAGTTCCGGAAACTGTTGATATGACACTAAGTGAAGCTAAGAATAAAATTAATAATTCTGATTTACAGTATAGGGTAGTAGGCAACGGTGAAACGGTACTGCGCCAGCTTCCCGAAGCGGGAAATCAAGTGCTTTCTGGCGGTATTGTGATACTTTATACCGAGGATAGCGAGGATGAGGTTGTAAGTGTACCTAATTTTGTGGGTCTTACCGCGGCAGAGGTTAACAAAGCGGCCGCAACTGCCGGTATAAACGTTGAATTTTCAGGCAATATAAGTTCTGCCGGATTAAAGGCATACAAGCAAAGCATAGAAGCCGGTGAAACGGTTGATGCGGGAAGCATAGTTACGGTTTATTTTAGAGATGAAACCAGCGTAGACAGATAATTTTCGGAGGAAAGTAATGAAGCTTAACGAATTGTTAAAATGCGATGAAAGGTTTGCAAACCTTGATATTACGGGGATTACCTGTGATTCAAGAGCGGTAAAGTCGGGCTTTGCCTTTGTATGTATCAAGGGCGCTAAAAGTGACGGCCATAGCTTTGCTAAAATGGCAAGTGACGCGGGCGCCGCGGTTATAATCGCAGAGGAAGATACGGGACTTGAAAATCAAATTTTGGTTGAAAATACTCACGCTGTGTATGCCAAAATGTCTGCGAAATGGTTCGGTGAGCCTGCAAAAAGCCTTAAACTTTTCGGTGTTACGGGCACTAACGGCAAAACCTCTACTTCATATATGCTCAAGAAAATTCTTGAAAAGCAGGGCTTTAAGGTAGGTCTTATCGGCACAATTCAGAATATGATTGGTGAAGAGGTTTACAAAACCGAAAACACAACTCCGGGCGCTTATGACCTTAATGCGCTTTTTGCGCGTATGAAGGATAACGGCTGTACCCACGTTGTTATGGAGGTTTCATCCCACGCGCTTGACCAGTGCCGTGTGTATGACCTTGATTTTGAGGTGGCTGTATTTACCAACCTTACGCAAGACCATCTTGATTACCATTTAACAATGGAAAATTATCTTGAAGCCAAGAAAAAGCTCTTTAAAATGTGTAAAACCGCCGTCCTTAACAGCGACGATGAGTATTCAAAAGAAATTATCAAAGACCTTGACTGCAAGGTTGTGACCTATTCCACGGGTAACGATTCAACCTACAGCGCAAAGGCTATCAAATATAAGCCCGCAAGTGTGGAATATGAGTTTGTAAGCGATGTTGATATTAAACATATTAAGGTTAACACAGCCGGCACCTTTACGGTTTATAATTCTTTAGCGGCATTGGTTTGCGCGGTTGAAACGGGAATTCCAATTGCCGAAGCAGCAGAAGCCGTTGCCGAGCTGGAAGGAGTTAAGGGCAGGGCAGAGGTAGTACCCTGCGACAGAGGCTTTACAATAATTATCGACTATGCCCACACACCCGACGGCCTTAAAAACATTCTTAAAAGCTTTAAGGAATGCGATAAAAACCGTCTTATAGTGCTTTTCGGTTGCGGTGGCGACCGCGACAAAACAAAACGGCCGCAAATGGGCAATATTGCAACGAGATATGCCGATTTTGTTATAGTTACAAGCGATAATCCGCGCAGTGAGGAGCCTTCGAAAATAATTGAAGACATACTTGTAGGTATGGATGGCTCTCCCACACCTTATAAGGTTATTGAAAACCGTATAGAAGCTATAAAATACGCTATCAATATAGCAAAGGAAGATGATATAATAGTTCTTGCGGGCAAGGGTCACGAAACCTATCAAATCCTTGCCGACAAAACGATTCATCTTGACGAACGCGAAGTAATAGCAGAAGCTTTAGCTGAGGAGAAGTAAAATTATGGATTTTACAATTATTATGGCCGCAATAATTTCTTTTGGCGTAACGGCTACGCTTGGTTTTGTAGTAATTCCTTATTTAAGAAAGCTTAAATTTGGGCAGACTATTCTTGACATCGGCCCTAACTGGCACAAAGAAAAGCAAGGAACACCAACTATGGGCGGCGTGATGATGGTCGCAGGTCTTTTGCTTGGTGTAAGCGTGGCTCTGGGGTATGCTATTTTTACAAAAGCAAGGCTTTTTTCCGAGCTTCACGACATTGGAAGAATGAGCCGCTTTTTAGCGGGCATTGTAATGGCGCTTTGTATGTGCGCGATAGGTTTTGTTGACGACTATATAAAGGTTGTAAAGAAGAGAAATCTCGGCCTTACAGCTCGTCAGAAAACCTTTTTACAGCTTTTTATTTCGGCTCTTTATCTTTTTGCACTTTACCTTGGCGGAATGAAAACAACTAACATTCCTTTTTTAGGTGAGGTAAGCATAACAAGCGGTTTAGGACTTGTTTTTTGGCCTATTGCGGTTATGTTTATATACGGCTTTGTAAACGCCGTTAATTTGACCGACGGTATTGACGGTCTTGCTTCAAGCGTGACCTTAGTGGTTGCCTGTGCTTTTATGATAGCAAGTTCTATACTTAATGTAATGTCTGCAAACGTTATTTGCGCTGCATTGGCAGGTGCTACGGCAGGTTTTATATGCTGGAATGCAAAGCCTGCAAAGGTATTTATGGGTGACACCGGTTCAATGTTCCTTGGCGGTATGGTGGTTGCGATTTCCTTTTCAATAGGAAGACCTATCCTGCTTATCCTTGCAGGTATTACGTATTTAATGGACGCCGTATCTGATATTATTCAGGTGGCATACTATAAAAAGACCAAAAAGCGTATATTTAAAATGGCACCGCTGCATCACCATTTCGAAATGTGCGGATGGTCCGAACAAAAGATAGTTTTTGTATTCTCTTTGGTAACTTTTGTAGGTTGTGCAATAGCACTTTTGCCTGTTATATTTAATTTCTGATACTTATAATTTTTGGAGGAGGTGGCATAAATGGCAACAAAAAAGACAAGACGTGACAGAAATATCGGCAAAATGGATTTGCCTTTTCTTTGCTTTGTACTTATATTGCTTACAGTAGGTCTTGTAATGCTTTTTTCTGCAAGTTATGCTTATTCTCTTCAGTATTACGGCAATAGTTACAAGTTTATTTCAAAGCAGCTTATGTTTGCGATAATCGGCGTGGCGTTAATGCTTATTATTTCCCTTGCGGACTATCATTGGTTGCGCAAATTTGCCTGGATCGTTTACGTTATTACCGCGGGACTGCTGATTTTTCTTTTGATAGTTCCGCCTATGGTAAGCGGAATGGACGTTAAACGCTGGTTTGTAATAGGGCCTATTAACTTTCAACCTTCCGAAATTGCGAAATTTGCAATAATTTTACTCTTTTCTTCACTTATAGCCGCTAACCACAAGCTTATGGATAAACTTGGGTTTATAGCATTTCTTGTGGCATTGCTCGGAGGTATGGCTGTTCTTATAATTCTTGAGCCACACCTTTCCGCAACACTGCTTTTAGTATGTATAGGCGCAGTTTTGTTAATTGTTGGCGGTATTGCAAAAAAATATCTGGTTGCGGGCGGTATTTTGGGTGTTGCAGCAATAGCGGTATTTATGCTTTCGGGTGCTATCAGTTACGTTAGCGACCGTTTGCAATATTGGCTTGACCCGTGGTCAGATGCTACGGGTGCGGGCTACCAGACAATTCAGTCCCTTTTGGCAATAGGCTCGGGTGGGCTCTTGGGCAGAGGAATCGGCCAGTCAAGACAAAAATATCTTTGGGTGCCCGAACCTCACAACGACTTTATTTTCTCGATCGTTTGCGAGGAATTGGGTCTTGTAGGCGCCGTTATAATAGTATTACTCTTTTGTTTGCTTATTTGGCGTGGCTTTAAAATTGCTATGCACGCGCCCGATAAATTTGGTTCATTAATGGCGGTTGGCCTTACTTTCCAAGTGGGCCTTCAGGCTATGCTTAATATACTTGTTGTAACAAACACCATTCCCAATACGGGAATAAGCCTGCCGTTCTTTAGTTACGGCGGTTCTTCACTTATGATTTTGCTTTGCGAAATGGGTATTATACTTTCAATATCGCGGCAGTCAAACATTGAAAAAGGTTAAGGAGAGAAGTTTATGCGTATTCTTTTTGCAGGGGGCGGCACGGCAGGGCATATAAATCCGGCGCTTGCCATAGCGGGCTATATAAAGGAGCGTCACCCCGACGCCGAGATCAGCTACATAGGCACCGCCGATAAGCTTGAAGCAAGGCTGGTTCCCGAAAAGGGATACGATTTTTATACCATCGACGTTGCAGGTTTTCAGCGCAAAATAAGCTTTGAAAATCTTGTTAAAAACGTAAAGGCAGTTAAAAAAGCTATTGTTTCTTCAAGTGATTCTAAAAAACTCATAAAGCAAATAAACCCCGATATTGTTGTAGGTACCGGCGGTTACGTAAGCGGACCCGTACTCAAGCAGGCTCAAAAACTAGGCATAAAGACCGCTATTCATGAGCAAAATGCTTTCCCGGGTGTTACGACCAAACTTTTGGCGCCAGGTGCCAATGCGGTTATGCTTGCCATGCCCGAAGCCGAGCAGTATTTAAATCTTAAGAAAAAGCCGATTATAACGGGAAATCCCGTTCGTTCGGAGTTGCTTTCAATGTCCTACAAAGAGGCAAGGGAAAAGCTTGGCATTAAGGATGACAAACCGCTTATTTTATCCTTTGGCGGTTCGTTAGGTGCCCGCAGAATAAACGAAGCGGTAACCGAATTTATCAAGTGGCACAACGGCACGAATAAGTTTTATCATATTCACGCTACGGGAAAAATCGGCTATAACACTATGAAAGATGCCCTTTCGGGTATCGAGCTTTCGAATATGGTCGATTTGAGAGAATATATTAACGATATGGATCTTTGTATGGCGGCGGCAGACCTTGTAATATGCAGGGCAGGTGCCATAACCTTAAGCGAGCTTCAGGCTTGCGGCAAGCCGGCTATACTTATTCCGTCGCCCTACGTTGCGGAAAATCACCAATTCCACAATGCAATGTCGCTTAAAAAGTGCGGCGCGGCCGAAATTATTGAGGAAAAGGACTTAAGCAGCGAAGCACTTATTGCGGCTGTGAAAGACCTTATTGAAAACAAAGAAAAGCTTAACACGATGAGCGAGGCAGCAGTAAAAAGTTCAATTCTTGACTCAAATGAAAGAATTTATCGGGTTTTAATGCAACTTTATACCGCTGTGTGACCAAAAAAGCATTTTCGCATAGTATGAACTGTAAAAAGCTTGCTATGGGAAGGTGCACAAATGTCCGAAATTGTAATTCACGGCGGAAAACGCCTTGCGGGCGAAATTTCTGCACAGGGAGCAAAAAACAGCGTTTTGCCGGTATTGGCGGCAACCATTCTTTGTGAGGGTGAGTCTGTAATACATAATTGCCCTACACTTTCGGACGTTGAAACTTCACTTAAAATTTTACTTAAACTCGGAATAAAACCTTATAAAGAAAAAAACACCGTAACGGTCGATTCACGGATTGTGACGGGCTGTGAAATTCCCGAAGAGCTTATGCGGGAAATGCGCTCGTCGGTAGTGTTTTTGGGCGCAATAATCGGCAGGGTAGGAAAGGCTGTTATAAGCAGTCCGGGCGGTTGTGAATTGGGTCCAAGACCCATTGACCTGCACCTTGATGCCTTGCGAAAAATGGGGGTTAACATAAGAGAGGAACACGGCTTTTTATACTGTGATACACCCAACGGTCTTCACGGTGCAGAAATCACCCTTTCTTTCCCGAGTGTTGGCACTACCGAAAACATTATTCTTGCTGCCGCAAAGGCAAAGGGCGTTACTGTAATACATAACGCGGCCAGAGAGCCTGAAATCAGCGACCTTGCCGATTTTTTAAACAGCGCAGGGGCCAGAATATACGGTTGCGGCTCGGACGTTGTTTATATACACGGGGTAGAGCATCTTGGCTCTACCGAGCACACGATTATCCCTGATAGAATTGCTGTGGCTACCTATATGTCTGCCGCTGCGGTCACAGGGGGAGAGGTAGTTATAAACGGAGTTATGCCCTCGCATATGAAGGCGATATTATCGGTTTTTTGCGAAAGCGGATGCAAAATCGACGTTTCGGGCAAGGCACTGAAGCTGGAATCTCCCGAAAGACTGCACAGAGTGCCTACCGTAAGAAGCCTTGTTTATCCCGCTTTTCCGACCGACGCGGGACCGATGGTTATTGCTATGCTTTGCAAAGCTAAGGGCACTACCGTTTTTGTAGAAAATATATTTGAAAACCGTTTTAGATACGTAGACGAACTTAGAAGACTTGGTGCCAAAATTAAAACCGAGGGTAAGGTTGCCCTTGTTGAAGGTGTAGACTCGCTTTCGGGCGCTAAATGCAAATGTACCGACCTTCGCGGCGGGGCGGCGCTTGTTATTGCAGGCCTTGCAGCAAGCGGGACGACTGTAGTAGGGGAGATTTCCCACATAGAGCGCGGGTACGACAATATAACCGAACATTTAAAACGGCTTGGTGCCGATATAGTTCTTAAATAAAGGAATGATATTTTGAAAAAGGTGCAAACCGAAGACGCTTTCATTAAAAAGAGAATATACAGGCAAAAGCAGATACGGAAAAGGCGAATGAAGATATTTTTTGCCGTATTTACAGTCGTGCTCTTAATGACGGCGGCCGTTCTTTCGCTTACGGTATTTTTCCCTGTGGAAAATATTGAAGCTTCGGGCAGTCTTGTCTACAGCGATGTCGAAATTTTAGCCGAGCTTGAAGCCTATAAGCAGAGTAATCTGTTTACCGTTTCGGCAAAAAGTATGGAAGATACGCTGAAATCTCGCTTGCCGTACATAGATAGCATTACCGTTAAACGAAAATTGCCGGGGACAATTGTTGTTACTGCTTGCGATGCCGACAAATACCTTTGCTATTTGGTTGACGGCAAATATTACACCGTCAGTCAAAGCGGTTGGGTAATGGAAGAAACCGAAAGTGAACCGGATAATCTTACCGTGGTTTCGGGCCTTATTGCCGACTGTAAAGTGGGTAGTGAAATATCTATAGCAGAGGTTGACATAAAACTGCTTATCGAGGAGATAAATTCGGCCCTTGCCAGCACTTCAATTACGGCGCAAAGCATTGATGTCAGCGATAGCTTAAATCTTACGCTGTTTGTTGAAAACCGCTTTTTAGTAGAGCTTGGAACATCGAATAATCTTACTCAAAAAATTAAGCATTTAGGCGGTATGATAAATAGTATTTCTAAGGAAAAAAGCGGAAAAATTGACCTTTCAATGTGGGAAGAATACAATATGCAGGGCACTTTTAAGGAGAATGCTCAAGATTAATTAAAAAAATTACAATTTTGTAATAAAAACTATTGAAAAATAAAATATTATGTGATAATATCTTATTGTATAGACACAAATAGCAAATTGATATAAATACGGAGGAATTTAAAATGCCATTTCAAGTTGAAGATCAAGCAAACGTAGTTCAGATCAAAGTTGTCGGTGTAGGCGGCGGTGGCGGTAACGCTATCAACCGCATGGTAGATGCCGGCGTTAGAGGTGTTGAGTTTGTTGCTATCAACACCGATAAAGCAGCCCTCATTAAATCTAAAGCAACCGAAAAAATTCAAATTGGTGACAAGACCACTGCAGGTATGGGCGCAGGCGGTAACCCCGACAACGGCCGTGCAGCTGCCGAAGAATCAAGGGATGAAATCGCAGCAGCTATCCGCAGTGCAGA